>CAJTVR010000010.1 GCA_910580075.1 uncultured Eubacterium sp.
AAAAATTGTTTATAATTCCAGTTTTATGTCTTTATTTTCTATCTGAATCATTCAAAATTGTATATATTATATAAAAATAACCACAAATCCAGCTAAAAAAATAGCTGCACATCTATCTGGGAATATAGCCTGTTCAAAAAAAGCGGGCGGCCCGGTCTGTATGTTCATACACGAAAAAAACCCGTAAATAAAGGAATTCCAGAAAGTTCTGGCTAAGCTGACAGCATAACAATATGATACAAAATGTTATGCCAAAGGGCGTCTCATGTCTAAAGTGCTTTGCACACATGGAGAAGGTTAGTAAAGGGAGCGGATCATGCTGCTGTATGACAGAGCAGGAAACAGGAGGAAATTATGCAGGAACTGGATTATAAGAAAATGGGAATGCGTATCCGCCAGGTGCGCAAAGCAAAGGGATGGTCTCAGGACGGGCTGGCGAAAAAATGCGGTATCAGCATGTCTTTTCTGGGACATATTGAACGCGGTACCAGAATTATGAGCATGGAAACGTTTGTAAATATCTGCAGGGCGCTTGATGCAGGGGCAGATGAGCTGCTCTGGGGTGTGGCGAATCCGTCGGATGCAGTGCTTGATATGTGGAATGTGCCGGATAAAGGCAGGGATAAAAAAGCAGACGGACAGGAATCAGATCAGAAAAATGACAGCTATGCTATGTATGTCAGGATTATGAAGTCGGTGGCTGAGATTATGAACGGGGCGTAATTATAAAGCAGCCAGATATCTGCTTTTTATAATAGGAATGGAAAATAACGGCAATCACTGAGGATAGATTATGATAACGAACAAATATAATTCCTGGAAAAGGACAGAAGAAACAGAGCTCGATCTGACAGAGCTTTTTAGAAGTCTTCTTAAGCAGTGGAAGCGGATACTTGTCTGCATGCTGGCAGCCGGCATACTGGCCGGGGGTCTGAAGCTGCTGGGCGGAGCAGTAAAATCTAAAGAAGGAGATGACCTGCCAGAGACTGCTGAACTGACAAAGGAGGAACTGCAGGGGGTTACAGATGCCGCAGCTGTGGCTGATGAAATCAGACAGATGGAAAACTATCTGGAACAGTCCGTTTTAATGAAGCAGGACCCATATCATAAAAGTAAAGCTGTCATGCTGTACAGCATTGACCGGGCAGACAGACAGGATTTACAGAAAATCGTAGAAAGCTATGTAAGCTATATATCAGACGGTGCGGTATTTGCAGATCAAAAGAAATCCGGGAGCCTTGGAGGAATGGAAAACTGGCAGCTGAAAGAGTTAGTTACAGCATATCAAAAGACAGACAGCAGTCCGCTTCAGACGATCATAAAGGAAGAAACAGACAGCATGAAACAGTCAGAAGCTGTTTTTTATGTAGAGATAACAGGGGCAGACGAAAGTATGACAGATCAGCTCCTATCGGATATGAAACATGCATTAAAGCAGTATTCTGATGCTGTGCGCCAGTCGGCAGGAAGCCACAGGCTGAAAATCATAAACAGCCATAAAAGTATCATAGCAGATAACAGCCTTCGTTTGTGGCAGCATGAACAGCGGGTAATCTTATCTTCTTACAGAGAAAATCTGAAAAATCTGACCAATGCTTTTAGTGAAGATCAGATGAGCGTATATCAGGATGAAGCCGGACTGGATGATGCATCTGATGAAAACAAGACAGCCGAAGGGACTGCAGGAAAGTATGCTGGTTTTATAAGGTATCTTTTGCCTGGATTTGCTGCAGGAATATTTGGATACAGCGGGATTTTTATCTGTCTGCGTCTGTTCAGGGATACGGTTCAGAGTGAGCAGGAAATCAAAAACAGCTATACGTTTCCGTTTTATGGAAGGTTTTCTTCTTTTAAAGAAAAGAATCGTGATCCGGTTCTGGAAGAAGACATGATTTCAAACCGTATCAGGCTTGTATGCAAAAAACATGGGATCACAAAGGTCTGTATCGTAACGGATTTTGTGATGACTGACAGCGAAAGGGAATGTCTGGGCAGAGCTGCCGCCCGGCTGCAAAATGCCGGAATTGATGCGGTATGCGCTGAAAATGTCAGGAAAGATACATCCTGCTGGGACATGCTGGCGGATACCGGGGCGCTTGTTATGGTGTACAAAATAGGTATGACGACTCACAGGATGATTGATGAGGCAATGGAGCTTTATACAGAAAATGAGATTCTGGTTCTTGGTGCGGCAGCCTTTTAAATGATACGCCGTAAAGACTTTGTAAATATGGAATGGAAAGGTGTGTAATTCTGATGGAAAAATACAGCGTCCTGATGTCTGTTTATGTGAAGGATCATCCCGGGCATTTAGCACAGAGCCTGGAGAGCATGATCAATCAGACGGTAAGGCCGGATGAAATCGTGCTTGTGGAAGACGGACCTTTAAATAACGGGCTTTACAATGTTATCGGGGATTATGAAAAAAATCATCCTGATTTGATGACGGTGGTCAGACTGGAAAAAAACGGCGGTCTTGGAAATGCTTTAAACCATGGAATAAAAGCGGCCAGGAACGAGCTGCTGGCCCGTATGGATGCGGATGATATTTCGCTGCCGCACAGGTGTGAAATGCAGCTTAAAACATTCAGGCGTATGCCCGGGCTTTCGATTGCCGGAACCCAGATGGATGAATTTACAGACAGCCCTGAATGCATTGTTTCTTCCCGCATTGTGCCTTCGACTTATAAAGGAATTTTACGGTTTTCGAAACGCCGCAGTCCGTTTAATCATCCGAGCGTGATGTATAAAAAAAGTGCGGTTTTAAATGCAGGAGGATATGCGCCGCATTATAAGCGCACGGAGGATTTAGAACTGTTTCTGCGCATGCTGCAAAAGGGATACCGGGCAGTGAATCTGAAAAAAGTATATCTTTTGTACCGTGCAGATCAAAATAATATGAGCAGAAGAAAAAGCTGGGCCAGCTGCAGTACATACATAAAAATCATGTACCGTTTTTATAAAAAAGGATACAGCAGCAGTTTAGACATGGCGTATGTGATTCTCGGACAGCTTGGAATGTATCTGCTGCCGGAGTGTATTGTAAAAAAGCTAAACGGCCGGTTTTTGAGAAAACAAAGAAGATAAGGATTAAGAACATTAAGGATTAAGGATAAAAAAAGTGGAAAAAAAATATCGGGTAAATGCTCTGGTAACTCTTTACGGGCCAAAGCAGCAACAGGTGCAGAATGTAAAACGGATGATGGCTCAGACGGACAGAGTATTTTTGTGTGATAACAGTTCTGAGAGCAGCCGGCATCTGTTTGAAGAAATTCCGGAGGCGGTATATCTGTACTGGGGAGAAAACAGGGGGCTGTCGCTGGCTTTTAATACTGTACTGAAGGACAAAACGTATGGATGGGATGACAGCGATTTTATTATTTTTTTTGACCAGGATACGCGGATTCCGGACGGGCATATAAAAAAACTGGTTTCACAATACCGGAACCTGAAAAGGCAGAATGTAAATCCCGGATGCCTGGGGCCGGTTTATTATAATGCCAGCAGCGGTATGCTGGAGGTTCCAGGAAAGCGGATGCATATTACAAAGCATGTATGGAATGTTAAAAGTGTGATTACGTCTTCTATGCTGTGTGAATACAGAAATCTGAAACGCATCGGCTTTTGGAACGAGGAAATATTCCTGGATATGTCAGACTGGGATTTATGCTGGAGATTTATGAAACAGGGATTTGTATGCTGTATGACGGCTGTGTCTGTCATTCACCATACAGTTGGAGAAGGAGAAATGCGCGCAGGGCCGTTTAGAATACGGATCGGAAAGCCTTTTCGGGAGTATTATCAGATTCGTGACTGCCTGTATCTTTTTCGAAAAGATTATGTACCTTTTAAATTCAGAATACGTTTTATACTGATGCTGTCTGTCAGATCGCCGTTACATATCTTACTGCTGGATCATAAAAGGGAACGGGTCCGGTTCATTCTGCGCGGAATCAAAGACTACAGGAGTGGTGTTTCAGGAACGCTGACAGACGGTATCTGCAGGGAGGGAATAAAATGACGGATGCAGAAACAGACAGCGTGATCGCTGCATTAGAGCGGCTGAACAGGGAGAGGATCAGCATTGCAGACAGTGAACTGGTGTCGCAGGCACGGCGGCTGAACAGGCTTCAGACAGAAATCAGACAGAGAAAACTGGGAGCGCTTTTTCATCACATATTCATAAGAGGATTCCGCAAAAAAATCCATACAAAATGTGCCGGCCGGAATCTGGACCGTGATCAGGAAACAGCCATTGCAAGGCATGGCAGCCCTCAGACCAGGGTTGCAGTATATACGTGTATTGCGGGCGGTTATGATCATCCTGGAAAACCGTTTTATACCTTTGATTCCTGTGATTATCTAATGTATACAGACAGGATGGATGCGGATGGCTGGGAAAGGCGCAGGATTCCGCAGCATCTTTTGAAATGGAAAGATCCTGCAATGATCAATCGTTATATGAAATTCCACCCGTTTGAATTTCTGGCGCAGGAGTATGATTATGCTGTTTATCTGGATGGAAATATTACGCCTGTTTCAGATTTATCTGTACTTGCGGAATGTGTTGATTCAAGAGCCGGCCTGGCATTTCACAGACATAGTTCGCGCAGCAGCCTTAAAGAGGAACTGACAGCCTGCAAAAATCTGAAAAAAGGCAATCCCGGCTGCCTCCAAAAACAGGCGGAAGCTTATAAATTACAGGGAATGCCTGATGATTACGGACTGGTGGAAGGAAATGTTATTGTAACAGATTTAAAAAGCAGGACGGCCAGACAGCTGATGGATGCCTGCTGGCGGGAACTGGTGAAAAGGAACGGAAAACGTGACCAGATTGTCTGGCCTTATATTTTATGGAGAGCGGGCATTCCGGTTTCCCAGGTATGTACGCTGGGAAATAATGTCTGGCAGAATGTAAAGCTGTATACATCAGATCATTTGCATCAATAGGCAGAATGGAACAATGGGACGATAGAAGTGATGAAACGGGATGGTTTTGACTTATATTCAAATTTGATATATCTGGGAGCTATGGCATGCGGGCTGTTTTTTATCATGTTATATAAAAAGAGCACGTACCATACCCGGGGCAGATATAAAATGCTCTGGTGCTTTCTGGCAGCAGCGCCTCTGTCACTTGTTCTGGGCCTGCGTTCTTATCATGTCGGGTTTGATACATATATGTATACTTACCACATGTATGGACGGCTGGAAGCACTGACCGAACGGGAATTTGTATTTGCAGGGCTGATGCGTCTTTTGCATAGTCTGACACAGGGAAAGCATTATCCGGTGATGCTGCTGTTTTTTTCTTTTGCAGCAGTTTTTCTGGCACTTTATGCAGCAGTTCTTTTAAGCGGCTGGCAGAATGCGGCAGTTTTTTTTACGGCATACTGTCTGATTTTTGGACTATGCCTGACAGACCAGTTCAGGCAGCTTCTGGGCTGTTCTTTCTTTCTGGCTGCACTGGCACTGTATCAAAATAAGAAAAAAGCGGCCTGTACAGCATGTATCTGTCTTGGATTTGGCATTCATAATACGCTGGCTGCTGCACTGGTCTGTTATGCTGCGTGCTGTGCGGCTGTAAAAAATACGGAGAAGAAAATAAAAATCCGGTATGCACCGAAGTATCACGCGGTGTTTACATTCAGCTGGAAACTGATTTTGTTTTTAGCAGCAGTATCTGCAGGGACGATTCTTTTTTATAAAAGCGAAGCATTTCTGCAGTTTCTGATACAGTTAGTCCCGGATTCTTATCTGCGCTATTTTACAGACAGACTGGATTATCAGCGGATTGGATTGGGCTTTCTGCTGGATACGATGATTATCATACCAGCCTTGTTTTTAAGGGAATATGCCAGATCAGATTCAGAAAAAGCCATGCGGTTATTCAGTTTTTTCATTCCGGTTTTCAGGGTCTGCGGATATGTAAGCTATTTCCTTTACCGCCTGCTTTATTATCCTGAGATCGTACTGCTGGCATTTTATGCGCTGATTATGACGAAATACCGTGTTCCTGGAAAGTGGAAAACAGGGATTATTTTCATTTGCGTTTTATACTATGCAGTGAACTATATGTATCTGAACCATCATGGAGCATTTCCATATCAGTTTTATTTTGAACTTCCGGAGCTGTGTATATGAGAAAAAAATTTGTTCTAAACATTTGTATCAATTTTCTTTACCAGGTACTGAATCTGATATACGGATTTATCATTCCACGGCAGATTCTGCTGCATTACGGATCAGATGTAAATGGTCTGGTTCAGTCGGTCACGCAGTTTCTAGGGGTTATTTCTTTACTGGAATGCGGCATGTCAGCTGTGGCCGATGCAAATCTGTATGTTCCGCTTGCAAAAAATGATAAAGATGCAGTCAGCAGGATTTTTATTTCTACTGAAAAATTTTTTCGACGCATAGCTGTGGTCTTTGCGGGGTATATTGCAGTCCTGGCAGTACTGTATCCGGTGTTTGTGAGGAATGAATTTGGGCATGCATACACTTGCGGGCTTATTTTAATTATTTCTGCAGGCATGTTTCTTCAGTATTATTTTGGAATCAGCTATATTATTCTGCTGAATGCAGATCAGAGAGGGTATGCGGTGAAGCTGATGCAGAGTATCACGCTGGCTGTGAACACAGTAATCACAGTCGCTCTGATGCAGTGCGGTGTTTCCATTCATCTGGTAAAACTGATTTCTCCGGCAGTATTTTTGATACAGCCAATAGGATTCCGGCTGTATGCGGACAGGCACTATCATTTAAACCGGAATATTGTTTTAAACGGGGAGCCTTTAAAACAGAAATGGAACGGACTGGCACAGCATATTGCATTTGAAGTAAATGTAAGGGCAGATACAATCATTCTGACTTGTTTTTCCCAGCTTAAAAATGTATCTGTATATGGTGTGTATAACATGATTCATACAGGAGCCGTGAACTGTTTTCAGGTTTTTAATTTTGGAACTTCTCCGGTCATAGGAAGACTGCTTGCAAATGGAGAGAAAGAGAAACTGAATCAGTTTTTTGCCGTCTATGAGTGGCTGTGTCATGCGGCCGTCACACTGCTGTTTACGATGACAGGGATTCTGCTGATTCCTTTTGTAAAAGTATACACATATGGGATTACGGATGCTGATTATATCCAGCCTGCTTTTGCAGCAGTGATTACGATAGCAAATGCCGTAAGACTGCTGCGGACACCGTACAATACTCTGGTATCAGCGGCCTGTCATTTTAAGGAGACGCAGACTAGTTCTGTTATAGAAGCTCTGATTAATATTGCGGTATCTGTGGCTATGGTATCCAGGTTCGGCCTTGCCGGAGTGGCAGCCGGCACACTGGCAGCGATGGCATACCGTACGGTGTATCTTGCATGGTATGTATCCGGGCATATCATTTATAGAAAATTTACGTTTTTTATAAAAAATCTGATGACAGATCTTATGACATGCCTGTGTATGCTTGGCCTGTCAGGTATGATTTGTACAGATCTTCCGCTGTCGTATGCGGCATGGACTGCTCTGGCGGTAAAAGAAGGAGTGTTATGCCTTTCAGTCAGTATATGTTTTAACCTGCTATTTCATCGTGAGGAGACTGGCATTTTTATAAAACTGCTGAAAGGCAGACAGGATTAGAGCATGCACGCTCTGGGAAAGAAAGGCATGGAAAGCAAAATGGAACAAAGATACAGGGTTTATTTTATACATTATCAGATTCAGAATTTAAAGCAGATGACGGAATATTTATGCATCCAGGATCAAAAACTGACTGACAAAATGGTATGGGACAGCGAAAATCCAGACTACGTTTTTGTATCGGAGAACATATACCGTATCAAAGAACAGTTTCTCCAGTTTAGAAAATATAAGCAGCGAAAGGACAGGATTTTTATTGCATCCATGGGAGAAGCATTATCTGCGGATATGAATTTATTTGATTATGCCATAACGTATGAGAAAAATTTTATGGTCTCTGACAGGACCAGCCGGATTCCGCCTGTTTATATTTTTAAGAACAGGGTTCCTTTTGAGCAGAATCAGCTGACAAGAGAGGATGCGGCAGCATTATTAAAAGCAAAAGAGAAGTTTTGCAATTTTATATATTCGAATCCGGATGCACACCAAAGGCGGGATGAAATTTTCTGGGAGCTTTCAAAATATAAAAGAGTCGATTCCCTTGGGGCACATTTAAATAATACAAATGTACGCCCGACAAGAACAGACAAAGACTGGTGTGAGATCAGCGTGCAGTTAAAAAGCAGATATAAATTTTCAATCGCCTGTGAAAATGCAGTCCAGAATGGATACAGCAGCGAAAAAATAATATCGTCATTTGCAGCTCATACAGTTCCTGTCTATTTTGGAGATCCGCTGATTGCTGAGGAGTATAATCCAAAAGCATTTATCAATGCCGGTAAGTATCAGAATCTGGAAGATTTGAGAAAGCAGGTGCACAGAGTGGATGAAAATGATGATCTGTGGATGGATATGATCTCTCAGCCATGGCAGACCAGTGAACAGATTCAAAAAATAGAGACAGAAATGGAACAGTACCAGGATTTTATACGGCATATTTTTATACAGAATCTGCAGTCTGCAAAGCGGATTACAGCCGGTACACATCATGATATTTATGAAAACTGGTTTTGGAAGCGGTTTTCTTATACAGACAGATTTAAGAAAAAAATAAAGCAGCTGAAATCACGTTAGGGAAAAAAGTTTCATTATGGAGGAATCATGAAAAAGGCATTAATAACAGGAATTACAGGGCAGGACGGCTCCTATCTGGCGGAGTTTTTACTGGAAAAAGGCTATGAGGTACATGGCATGATCAGAAGAGCTTCGCTCCTTAATACAGCAAGAATCGGCCATTTAATTTCTGGAAATAAAATAAAACTGCATTATGGGGATTTATCTGATTCATCATCAGTCGTACGGATTCTGTCAGAGTGCAGGCCGGATGAAATCTATAACCTGGGTGCACAGAGCCATGTTGCGGTCAGTTTTGAAACGCCGGAATACTGCGGGGATGTGGCTGCGCTCGGAGTTTTACGTATCTTAGAGGCTGTCAGGATGCTTGGTATGGCTAAGCACTGCAGAATTTACCAGGCATCTACATCAGAGCTTTACGGGCGGGTACAGGAAGTCCCGCAGAATGAACAGACACCTTTTCATCCTTATTCTCCATATGCGGTTGCGAAGCAGTATGGCTACTGGATTGTCAGAGAGTACCGCAAAGCATACGGAATGTTTGCAGTTAACGGCATTTTGTTTAACCATGAAAGCGAGCGCAGAGGGGAAAATTTTGTAACAAGAAAAATCACGCTGGCAGCAGGGAGGATTGCATGCGGTCTTCAGGAAAAGCTGTATCTTGGAAATTTAGATTCAAAAAGGGACTGGGGATATGCGAAAGATTATGTGGAATGCATGTGGCTGATGCTTCAGCATGACAGGCCGCAGGATTTTGTGATTGCGACAGGTGTCCAGCATACAGTCAGAGAATTTGCAGAACTGGCATTCAGATATGTAGGGATTGACATTGAATGGAAAGGCACAGGTGCCGGTGAAAAAGGGCTGAACCGCGCTGATCAAAAAACAGTGATAGAAGTAAGCCGGGAATTTTACAGGCCTACGGATGTTGTAAATCTGCTGGGAAATCCGGCAAAAGCACAGACAGTTCTCGGATGGAATCCGCAGCGTACAGGTTATGAGGAACTTGTACGAAAAATGGCGGATCATGACTGGAAACTGGCTCAGGCGGAAGCAGCAGGAAAACATGTTTCAAATACGGTCTAAGGCGGGAATGAGGATATCGGAATGGACAGATTCAATCGAAAAATAATGCGTACAGCATCTGTAATAAGAAAAATGATGACCGATCCATATGAGCGGTTTGTACATTTTGACGCATACGGTTTTTATAACTGGATGAAAGATGAACATTATTTGAAAAAAGCGTGGAAAGCAAAAATGGAACCGGGGGGGGGTACGTTAAATCTGAATCATCCTGAAACTTTTAGCCAGAAACTGCAGTGGCTGAAAATTCATGACCGGAATCCGCTTTATACAGTACTGGCGGATAAGTATGCTGTCAAAGATTACATAACAAAAAGAATCGGAGAGGAATATGTGATACCGCTGCTTGGAGTCTGGGAAAAATTTGACGGCATCGATTTTGACAGACTCCCGGAGCAGTTTGTGCTGAAATGCACACATGACAGCGGGGGAGTGGTAATCGTTAAAAATAAAAAGGAACTGGATAAAAATAAGGACGGAAAAAAGATTACAAGATGCTTAAAAAGAAACTTTTATTATTCAGGGCGTGAATGGCCGTATAAAAATATACATCCAAGGATTATAGCGGAGCCATATTTAACAGATGAATCAGGTACAGAATTAAAAGACTATAAATTGTTATGTTTTCATGGAGAACCAAAACTGATTGAAGTGCATCAGAGCAGGTTTACAAAAGACCACACACAGGATATTTATGATACAGACTGGAAAAAAACGTCTATTACACAGGGTGCCTGTGCAGATTTTATTCATCCAAGGCCTGTCTGTCTGGAACAGATGATTCAGCTGTCAAAGCAGCTGTCAAAAGATTTTATCCATGTACGTATAGACTGGTATGAATCCGGCGGGAGACTGTATTTTGGAGAATTTACGTTCTATGACGGTTCGGGACTGATACCGTTTGACAAGTATGAGGATGATCTTAAAATTGGCTCCCTGATGCATTTACCTATAGACGGTGCATATAAACAGTAAATTAACAGCATGGCAGCATAGAATCGTGGCTGCCAGGGCTGCAGGAAAGGGCGGATAGAAAACAATGCAGAAAAATGCGAAGATCTATGTTGCGGGCCATCATGGAATGGCAGGGTCAGCAATTGTACGGGAACTTCACCGGCAGGGTTATTACAATATCGTTACCAGAACACATCAGCAGCTGGATTTATGCCGGCAGGAAGATACAGAAGCATTCTTTAAAAAGGAACAGCCGGAGTATGTATTTATGGCGGCTGCGAAAGTTGGAGGAATTGCTGCCAATCAAAATGCCCTGGCTGATTTTATGTATGAAAATATGGCAATGGAAATGAATGTGATCAATGCTTCGTGGAGATACGGCTGCAGGAAACTGGAATTTCTAGGTTCTTCCTGTATTTATCCCAAAATGGCACCGCAGCCTATGAAAGAATCTGTTTTGCTGACGTCAGATCTGGAAGAGACGAACGAAGCATATGCCCTGGCCAAGATTTCCGGATTAAAATACTGCGAATATTTAAACCGGCAGTATGGAACGGATTTTATTTCAGTGATGCCGGCAAATCTGTATGGGCTGAATGATAATTATCATCCTCTGCATTCACATGTTATTCCGGCTCTGATTCGAAAGTTTTATGAAGCAGAAAAGCAGGGAATGCCTTATGTGACGTGCTGGGGCGACGGCAGTCCGCTGCGGGAGTTTCTGTATGCAGATGATCTGGCGCAGCTGTGTGTATTTTTAATGAATCATTACAGCGGGAATGAAACGGTAAACGCCGGGACAGGGAAAGAAATTACCATACGCGGCCTGGCAGAACAGATCGCACAGATTACAGGGTTTACAGGAGAAATACGCTGGGATAAAAAACAGCCCAATGGGACACCGAGAAAACTGCTGGATGTAAGCAAAGCGGCAAAACTTGGATGGACATATCAGACAGAATTAGAAGACGGACTGAGGCTGGCGTACGAAGATTTTCTCAAAAAAACAAATGAATGGCAGTGACGGGAGAAAAGCGGGATGAAATTACATATTGGATGCGGAAAGAGAAATCTTGCAGGATACATGCATTATGATATCCGCAAAATAGATGAGCATATTGATTTTGTCGGACAGGCAGAAGATTTATCACAGTTTGGGGATGAATCAGCCGAAGAGATTTATGCATGTCATCTGCTGGAACATTTTGGCAGATGGAAGTCAGATGCAGTGTTGAAAGAGTGGAACCGGGTCTTGAAAAAAGGCGGAATTCTGCGTATAGCAGTGCCGGATTTTGAGGCAGTTGTAAAGGAATATACAGCCAGCCATAATCTGAAAAATCTGATGGGACTGCTGTATGGCGGGCAGGATTATGAATATAATTACCATTTTGAAGCGTTTGATTTTGACTATCTGAAAAGCAAACTTTTGTCTAATGGTTTTGATTGTATTAAAAGGTATGACTGGAGGCAGTTTCTTCCCGGGGGGGGGTATGCTGACAGAGAATGAACAATGCATGAAATACGGGAGGAGCTGCAATGAATACACAGGATAAGCATAATACGCGGGGGGGGGAAGATGGATTGCAGGATTGGACGCTTTAAGAGTATTTATGAGTTTCTGCGTTGTTCTGTGTCATTTCTGGGAAAATAACAGGAGCGGTGTATTTTATGAAATGCTTGATTTTACGAGGTCATGTGCAGTACATTGTTTTGTACTTCTTGCATTTTACTTTTCTGCAGGATATATAGAAAGCGGCAGCTGTAAAAGTTTGTGGAAACGTATGCTCCGCCTTCTTAAGCCATATCTGATCTGGCCGCTTGTCACTTTCTGTATTTATAATGTGTCTTCGCTTTTGATTAGCGGCAGCGTGTGTTATGATCTGACAGATCTGGGGTATCAGTATTTTATGGGACACACACAGCTGGAAGCCGTTATGTACTTTAACTGGGATTTGATGCTTCTGACAGTCTTTTTTACCGGGATTTTTGCTTTGTTTCGAAAAAGAACAGCAGCGGCTGTGCTGTCTGTCCTGGCAGCAGCTGCATCTGCTGCTGTGTACAGCGGCTTTAATTACAGCATATTTTCTTATTTTCCGTTTGAGATGAAGTATACGCTTGGAAGACTGGCGGAACTGCTGCCGTCAGCTGCTGTTGGAATAATGCTGTCACATGCAGGCTTTCAGGATATAAAAGCTGCAGCAGCAAGGTCTGGGAGTTTTATATATGGTGCTGCGGTATTCGAATTAGTATGGATGCTTTATGCAGCACGCGGCCTGGCTGCGTATTTTCAGTGGAGACATTTTGGCTATGGGCGGCCAGACCAGATCATAGCGGCAGTATTGTTTTTCATTTTATGTTATTATATTCCTGTCAATACTGTTTCCAGACCATTTTTTAAAATAGTACGGCAAATAGCAGGATACACGCAGGGGATTTACTGCATTCATTATATTGCCGGGAGAGCCTGTGTGAAGATAGCAGGTGAATCATGGCAGCAGATAAACAGCTCGATATTTCCCTGCGCTGTTATTTATGTGATCAGTCTGCTTTTAGCAGCTGGTATTGCAAAACTTCCATGGAGCTGGTGCAGAGAGATCGTCAGTTAAAACTCCGTACCTTTTCTTTGAATCCTCATATGCCTGTTTCACTTTCTGTGATGTAAGCCCCAAAGCCTTAAATTTTTGTTGCAAAAGCGATGATAAAACCGTACAATATAAGCATGGAAGTATTTATGCTGAAAAATGAGCCATACTTACAAATGAGGTGTTTTTTTGGGCTGCTTCAAGTATTATGAAGAATTTTGTTATATCAGGCCAGAAGCAGGTAAAGATACTAGTTCCGGTTTTCATACTCCTGAAACTGCCATGAACCCTGCCCGGAATTTGGAGCTCTGTTGCAAATCATGCTGATGAGCTATAATAGAAGCAGCTTCACAGAGCAGTGAGGGGCTTGCGAAGATAGGGAAAGGGGCGAACCTTTACGGTGCGCCGCTCGCTGTCATTGTCTGCGCCGGCCACAGTAAGGCATGGGCGCGCCCGTTTGATGAAAAGCAGACTGCCGACATAAACGCATCCATACTTACAGACCACATGATGCTGCAGGCAACGGAATTAGGTCTTGGCTCCGTTTGGATATGTTATTTCAAGCCGGATGTAATACGGAAAGAGTTCAGGCTGCCGGATAACTTGGAACCAATCAATATCCTTGCAGCCAGGTATTCCGATGAGGAACCGGCTGACCCGGAGCGCCATTCGCAGACCCGCATCCCGGTGGAAGAACTGGTTTCATACGAAACGATATAGACAGGCTTGTGCTGTGACAAATTAAATGAGGAGAGATGCACAAAAGCTGACTGCCGCACTATGGACTTTATCCGCCATATGCGGCGGTCTGCTTTTTCCCAGGCAGGCCGGGCGGCCTGAACCTTTATGACTGCATATTACCAATAGGGCATTTTATGAATGCGTGAAGGTGGCACGGCAAGGGAGGTATGTTGCCGGAATTTTCACGGGACGTGGGAAAATCAGATTGAACTTCCTGTCGAATTATGGTAGTATTTATCTGGGATTACCAAGATGGTAGGCGGTTAGCCCTCTCCGGAGGGACTGTGACCCTCCGATTACATAGAAACCCGCAAGGGAATCTGGAGAAAGGAGGGCTGAGCCAATGGATATTTTAGGACTTATAGCGGTGTTGAGCTTTGGCTTGACCTGCTTCGGAATAGGATACTCTATCGGTAAGGATAGTAACAAGACACAGAAATAGCCGCCCGCCTGACCAAAGGATGCGGCTATAGCTGTAACTGACTAATCAGGCTAACCGTCTATCGGTATCTCCTGTTGGGCATCTGTTGACGCAGATGTCCTTCTTTATGTTTAATATATCACAATCTCCAAAGTGCCGCAAGCATTTTTTAGCGGTCATCTTTTTTGTTCCCCTTTTTCTTTTCCCTCGATGGCAATGCTTTTTTGCAAGGGAGGGCTGGCTGAATGCCGTCTCCGGTTCACACACCCCTCAGACGGCCATGAACCTGGCGGAAGAGCTTACACTCATTTCACGTCCGCGGAGCCATTGAAAAATGCGTCACAGACATAACCGAAATCAAAGCTGCAGAATGTGTGGAAAGACGAGTGCGTCGGTGAGGGTACGGTTGTGGTGCATATCCGTCATCTTCGGGAGAAGCTCGAAGCCGGCCCGATGATCCTGCTGTCATAGTTTATTGTAAAATGTTACGCGCAGTCAGACAATAAAAGACGAAACTGGCAAAGCGTTTAAAACACTGCATTTACAGAAGGACCGCACAGGATAAATACGAACGTTTGTTTGACAAGAAAAAATACTTGACACCGCACAGCACTTATGTTACGATACTCAAGGCTTAACCGTGCGGCAGCAACAGCAACAGCAGCGCATGACAGCGGGGTACATTTCATGGAGCAGAAGTTAGAGAAGGCTTATTTATATGATTTTTATGGCGAACTGTTAAATGACCGCCAGCGTAAAATATACGAAGATTTCATATTCAACGATTTGTCTTTAGGGGAAATTGCACAGGAAGAAGGAATCAGCAGGCAGGGTGTGCATGATATGGTCAGGCGCTGTACAAAAACGCTGGAAGGATATGAGGACAGGCTTCATCTGGTACAGAAGTTTTTAAGTGCAAAGAAACGGGTAGCAGAAATTCACGCACTTTCCAGGCAGTTTCGCGAAAACAGGGATGAGTCGCTGTTAGACGGGATAGAACAGTTATCCAATGCGATTTTGGAAGAATTATAAGGAGTTATTGCAATGGCATTTGACAGCTTAACAGAAAAACTTCAGAATGTGTTTCGAAACCTTCGCAGCAAGGGGCGTCTGACAGAAGATGATGTGAAGACCGCGTTAAAGGAAGTCAAGCTGGCGCTGTTAGAAGCAGATGTGAATTTTAAAGTTGTAAAAAATTTTACAAAGGCCGTTCAGGAGCAGGCAATCGGTTCGGATGTGATGAATGGATTAAATCCCGGGCAGATGGTCATTAAAATCGTAAATGATGAAATGGTCCGGATGATGGGGTCGGAAACCACAGAACTTTCCTTCCGGCCGGGTTCACAGCTGACAGTAATTATGATGGCCGGTCTTCAGGGAGCCGGCAAAACAACTACAGCAGCAAAAATAGCCGGGAAGCTGAAGCAGAAAGGCAAAAAGACGCTGTTAGCAGCCTGTGACGTATACCGTCCGGCGGCGATTGAACAGCTGAAAATTAACGGGGAAAAGCAGGGTGTAGAAGTTTTTTCCATGGGTGATAAGATTAGTCCTGTAAATATTGCAAAAGCAGCAGTCGAACATGCAGAAAAAAATGGCTGCAATGTGCTGATTTTAGATACGGCAGGACGTCTGCATATAGATGAAGGCATGATGGAAGAGCTGGCGCAGATTAAGCGTGAGACAGATGTCATGCAGACCATACTTGTGGTGGATGCCATGACGGGTCAGGATGCAGTAAATGCAGCCAGTACTTTTGAAGAAAAAATCGGCATTGACGGTGTTATTTTAACAAAGCTCGATGGCGATACAAGAGGCGGGGCGGCACTTTCTATCCGTGCAGTTACCGGAAAGCCGATTCTGTTTGTCGGAATGGGCGAAAAGCTCTCAGATTTAGAGCAGTTTTACCCGGACCGCATGGCCTCGAGAATTCTTGGCATGGGGGATATTCTGACGCTGATTGAAAAAGCGGAAGCCGAAATTGACCAGGAAAAAGCAAGGGAAATGGAGCAGAAGTTTAAAAAGGCTGAGTTTGGCTTTGACGACTACTTAGACTCCATGAGCCAGATGAAAAAGATGGGCGGGCTGTCCAGCGTGCTTTCCATGATGCCCGGAATAGGCAGTTCCCAGATGGAAGAGATTGAAAATGCCATGGATGAAAAGAAAATGGCACGCATTGAGGCAATTATTTATTCGATGACACCGCAGGAACGAAGCAGTCCGGATATTATTAATATGAGCAGAAAACGCCGGATCGCAGCAGGTGCCGGAGTGGATATTGCAGAAGTAAACCGCCTGGTGAAACAGTTTGAACAGACACGAAAGATGATGAAACAGATGTCCGGTATGATGGGCGCAAAAGGAAAACGCGGCAAAATGGGAAGGTTTAAACTTCCGTTTTAGCATAGATTTATGATCTGCAGCAGCAACGGATACAGCAGGATACAGCATAAGAAGTTAAAGTAAAACGGCTGTAAATGTTCTGCCTGAAATGAAACTGAGGAGGTGAAAGACATGGCAGTAAAGATTAGATTAAAAAGACTTGGAAAGAAGAAACATCCTTTCTATAGAATCGTTGTGGCAGATGCCAGAACATCCAGAAATGGAAAAAGCATTGATGAAATCGGCACTTATGATCCGATGAAAGATCCAAGCGAATTCCACGTAGATGCAGAAGCAGCTAAGAAGTGGCTTTTAAATGGTGCACAGCCTACAGAAACTGTAGCTAAGATTTTGAAGCTGGCAGGTATTGAAAAATAACAGAGACAGTTTCAAAGACGGTTCAGAAGTGAAAATTCTTTATAGGGGTTTTCAGTGAAATTTCCATGTAACAGGCCAGCATGTCTGGACTGTTACAGGCAGCGAGGTGGATGCATGAAAGAATTGGTTGAGGTGATTGCAAAGGCACTGGTAGATCATCCTGACGAAGTGACTGTGACAGAAACAGAGAACGAGAAAGCGATTGTCGTTGAGCTGCGTGTTGCGCAGACGGACATGGGGAAAGTAATTGGCAAGCAGGGACGCATAGCCAAAGCGATTCGTTCGGTTGTGAAAGCAGCAGCCTCAAAAGCAGAGAAGAAAGTGATTGTAGAGATTGTACAGTAAAAGACTGTTCCGGGTCATCCTGTACAATCTGAAGAGATTTTTAAATACAGGTTAGCTGTACAGCAGACTTTCAGGGCTGCCAGCGGCAGTTCATAAAGAAGCATTGTAAGACAGAGACTTACAATGCTTTTTCCACTGTGCAAAAGATTACAGGTGCCGCAGGTATTATCAGTCATATAAAAGTCATATAATTTTTATATTTAAGGAAAGAAAGGCTTGTTTATGGAAGAGTTATTACAGGTTGGCGCAGTCACCAGCACGCACGGACTGCGCGGTGAAGTCAAAGTATATCCGACGACAGACGAACCGTCGCGGTTTAAAAAATTAAAAGAGGTCATTGCTGATGCGGGAGGGCGGCAGGTGACTTTGAAAATAACGCAGACCCGTTTTTTTAAGCAGATGGTAATTATCAGGTTTGCCGGAATTGATACGATTGAGGAGGCGGAGAAGTATAAAGGGGCAAAATTATACGTAGACCGCGAACATGCACTCAGTCTGGCGGAAGATGAATATTTCTATGCGGATCTCGAAGGACTGACTGTCAGGACAGAAGAGGGAGAACTGTTAGGAGTGATCAGGGATATTCTGCAGACCGGGGCAAATGATGTGTATATCATCAGACAGGAAAATAAAAAGGATTTACTGATTCCGGCGATCAAAGACTGTATCAGGCAGGTGGATCTTGAACATGGCACAATGACGGTGCATCTGCTGCCAGGGCTTCGCGAAATTAATGAGGGTGGTGCAGAATAAATGCATTTTTATATACTGACATTATTTCCAGAAATGATAAATCAGATTTTTCACACAAGTATTCTCGGACGTGCCGTACAGAAAGGACTGCTTACAATGGAAGCGGTAAATATCCGGGATTACACTGCGGACAGGCATAAGAAGGTGGATGATTATCCATACGGCGGCGGTGCAGGCATGGTTATTCAGGCGCAGCCGGTTTATGATGCATGGAAGGCGGTTACAGACCGTCTGGGGCCGGACTGTCATCCAAGAACCGTTTATCTGACACCTCAGGCGGGTGTATTTACACAGAAAATGGCAAAAGAGTTTGCTTTGGAGCAGCATCTGATTCTGCTGTGCGGACATTATGAGGGAATTGACGAGCGTGTATTAGAAGAGATTGTAACGGATTATGTATCTATCGGCGATTATGTCTTAACAGGCGGAGAACTTCCGGCTATGGTGATGGCGGATGCAGTTGCCAGGATGGTGCCGGGGGTTTTGTCTAATGAACAGTCGGGAAGCATGGAATCGTTAGAAGGAAATCTGCTGGAATATCCCCAGTACAGCCGCCCGGAAGCATGGAATGGAAAGAAAGTACCGCCTGTGCTGCTGTCCGGCGACCATGCAAAAGTAGATGCATGGCGTAGGGAACAGTCTGTCCTTAGGACAATGCAGCGGCGTCCGGATCTGATGAGAACAGCGGAGCTTACAGATGCAGAGCGGGAAAAATATTTATGATCAAGACATATATAATCAGGACAGATGCCCTGCCAGACCCGTTACACCAGGCAGACAGTATGCAGGGGCTGCCAAAAGAGCGGATTGAAAAAATAATCCGCATAAAACATGAAGGTGCCAGGAAACAGAGCTTTGGAGCCGGGCTGCTGTTAAAAGAGGTTTTAAAAAAGACAGCAGCTGGAGCTGAGATTTCTTATAATTCTTTTGGAAAGCCGTTTGCAGGCGGAATTCCGTTCAGCCTTTCCCATACGGACAATGCAGCGGTACTGAGCATATGGGAGACTGCGCCAGACAGCCGTTCAGCAGCCATAGAATCCATAGAAAAAGGCGGACGAAAACAGGACATCCGGCTGGAAATCTGGGAACCAGACAGCTGCGTAAAGCAGTGTCCGGATTTGGAACATCTGTCTGAAGAAGGCAGAAACCAGGTGTTTCTGGGATGTGATATCGAAATCCTTCAGCGCTGCAATCCGAAAATTGCCCGGCGCTTTTTTACCGGGGAAGAGTTCCGGGAACTGGAAGAAGCAGGCAGTGAACAGGAGAAATCCTGGCTGTTTACCCGCTACTGGACAAGAAAAGAAAGTGTTATGAAGCTGACCGGGCTTGGAATGGCGCTGCCGATGGATATCTTTGATGTAAGAAATGCTGTGGCAGCGTCTGTGAACAGGGAAAAAGTAAAAGCCTGGGCAGATTCCGTAAAGGAGAAACTGCAGCCGGAATATGCCCGGGCAGCTGAAATTCTGCAAAACTGTACCTTGTTTTTTAAAGAATACCGGCTCGGTTCCTGCTGCATTACCGTGTGCAGTACTGTGAACCGGTTTGCGGCGGAAACCATTATGCTGTGACAGCATTTCTGGCAGCATGCGGAATCCTGCGCTGTAACAGCATATTTATATGCGAAACCCTGTGCTGTGACAGCATTTCTGGCAGCATGCGAAACCCTGTGCTGTGACAGCATTTCTGGCAGCATGCGAAACCCTGCGCTGTAACAGCATATTTATGGATGTTCGCTGACATATTTTTTGATTGCAGCAAAGCTGACTGCGCTGATGTCGTGCTCAATTTTGCAGGCGTCTTCGGCGGCGGTTTTTTCATCTACGCCAAGCTGCTGCAGCCAGCCGGACAAAAATTCATGTCTTTCATATATTTTCTCAGCAATTTCCCTTCCGGTATCGGTCAGATAGATAAATCCGGCATTAGTTACAGTAATGCAGCCGTTTTCCCGCAGGTTTTTCATGGCTACGCTGACGCTGGATTTTTTAAAGCCAAGCTCGCCTGCAATGTCGACGGAGCGTACAACCGGCAGAGTTTTGCTTAAAACCAGTATCGTTTCTAAATAATTTTCGGCAGATTCGTGCAGATTCATAAGGACTCCTTTTTTATGGCAAGATTTATGATAAACATGTCCGGGGCTTAACTGCCATGCGGTAAATGTGCAGCATATCTTTTTCCTGGAGTTTTTTTGCAGAACCTTTTGAACCGCCGGAGGCTATGCTGCACATATGTGCCATTGTCTGAAGCTGGCCATCGTCCGGCGAAATGCCGAGTTCCTGCATATTTACCGGCATGCCGATGCTGCGGTAAAAATCTTCCATGGCTTCGATGCCTTTTAAGGCGGTCTCTTCCTGTGTACCGTAGTCTTCAATACCCATTACATTTACTGCAAAACGGTGGAATCTTTTCAGGCAGTCTTTTAAGACATATCTGGCCCAGCTGCCCCATATGGCCGCAAGTCCGGCACCATGAGCGACGTCAAACATGCCTCCGATTTCGTGCTCGAGTGCGTGGGTGGCAAAATCACCTCCATCGCTGCCGCATCCAGTCAGTCCGTTATGGGACAGGCTGGATGCCCACATGATTTCGGCGCGGGCATTATAATCGGCCGGGTTTTCGTTCAGGATCCGGGCATTTCGGATGACAGTACGCATAAGCGCTTCGGCAATAGCATCTGTCAGCTCCATATTTCCGCCGTTTGTAAAATACCGTTCCATTGTGTGCATCAGGATATCCGTACATCCGCAGGCTGTCTGATAGGCTGGCAGCGTCATGGTCAGTTCCGGATTCATAACGGCAAAGACAGGACGGCACAAATCATGATTGTATCCCCGTTTGATTTTTCCTTCATCTTTTGTAATCACGCTGCTGTTACTCATCTCGCTTCCGGCTGCTGCAATGGTAAGCACGGCTGCGACTGGCAGACATGCAGATGCGTGGCGGGTATGATCGTAAAAATCCCACACATCGCCTTCATTTGCGACGCCGTAAGCGATGGCCTTGGAAGAATCAATCACACTTCCGCCTCCGACGGCCAGTATCAAATCTGCATGCTCCTTCTTACAAAGTTCAATTCCCTTGTAAACAAGCGACAGGCGCGGATTTGGAACAACGCCGCCCAGTTCTGTATAAGAAATACTGCTTTCATTTAAAGAGGTCCTGATGCGGTCTAAAAGACCCGAACGGATGACGCTTCCGCAGCCATAGTGCAGCAGTACTTTTTTGCACCCGGTGTTTTTTACCAGCTCTCCGGTCTGCTTTTCTGCGTCTTTTCCAAATATGATTTTTGTAGGTGTGTAGTAATTAAAATTAAACATGATGAGTTTCCTTTCTAGACGTTTTTACTGCCTGCGTATAGATTAGCCGGACGCTGGGAAATCTATAATTTTTCACATTCTGATTTGATTTTATCACGTTTTTCAATTTTACTCAATGAAATGTTTATGTTTTCGTTTCCTGACAGCTGATACATAAAAATGATTTTCCTGGGAATACTGAAAAAATAAAGACGAAAGACAGGCGGTTCATCCGCCTGCATATCCGTCGAAAAAAGGAGAATGAATATGACACAGCAGATAGGAAGCCAGAGTCTCCAGTTTGCGGAGGCTCCTTTTATTTTAAGCAGTGCATCTGTAGCTGGAAAAAAGGAAGGGGAAGGTCCGATCGGTGAATCGATTGATATGGTATGCAGCAGCGATAAGTTTGGAGAGGATTGCTGGGAGGAATCAGAGAGCACTATGCAGAAGGAAGCTGCTGCGCTTGCTATGGGAAAGGCGTCTCTCACCCCGCAGGATATAAGGTATATTTTTGCAGGAGACCTGTTAGGACAGACGATTGCAACTTCTTTCGGGCTGATGAATTATGAGATTCCGCTGTTTGGATTATACGGGGCATGCTCTACCTGCGGGGAAGCATTGTCTCTGGGAGCGATGTGTGTTGCAGCAGGGTTTGCAGATCACGTGCTGGCGCTTACTTCCAGCCATTTTGCGAGTGCAGAAAAGCAGTTCCGTTTTCCAGTGGAATATGCGAACCAGCGTCCTTTATCTGCGACCTGGACGGTTACAGGAAGCGGAGCTTTTGTGCTTGGAAAAGAAAAAGGAAAGACTAAAATTACTGGCATCACAACAGGGATTATTACCGATTACGGAATCCGAGATTCCATGAATATGGGTGCGGCAATGGCACCTGCAGCAGCCAGGCTGATTGTGCAGAATTTTAAGGATTTTAACCGTACGCCGTCAGATTATGACCTGATTGTTACGGGAGATTTAGGATATGTGGGCCAGGAGATTTTGTGGAAGCTGGTAAAGGATGAGGGTTATGATATCAGTAAAAATCATACCGATTGCGGAATAGAAATTTTTGATAAAGAAGAACAGGGAACGCAGTCTGGCGGATCGGGGTGCGGGTGCTCGGCGGTGACTCTGAGCGCACACTTTCTGCCGAAACTGGAATCCGGGAGCATAAAGCGGATTCTGTTTGTACCTACCGGGGCAATGCTGTCCCAGGTCAGTTTCAACGAGGGCCAGAATGTACCCGGCACGGCGCATGGAGTTGTAATTGAATATGCAGGGTAAAATCCCCCAATATAGGAGGGTGCAAATAGTAACAGACAGCAGCAAAAAAGATGGGAAGCAGTAGACAGCAGCGAAAAGATTAAATAACAGCCAAAAAAGATAAAACAGAAGCGAAAAAATAACACGGCAGCGAAAAAGATAAAACAGCAGCAGAAAAGATAGAACAGCAGCAAAAAGATGCAAACAGCAGCAGACAGCAGAAAAGAAAGGAGAAAAGCACTATGGATTATATCAATGCTTTCTGGGTAGGAGGACTCATTTGTGCACTGGCACAGATATTAATGGAAAAAACAAAAATGCTTCCGGGAAGGATTATGGTGACTCTGGTCTGTACAGGGGCAGTCTTAGGAGCAGTCGGCATATATGAACCGCTGATTGAGTATGCAGGGGCAGGAGCAAGTGTTCCGCTGCTGGGATTTGGAAATCTGCTCTGGAAGGGTATGCGGGAAGCCATTGACCAGAATGGATTTATCGGTCTTTTTATGGGCGGATTTACTTCCTGTGCAGTCGGCGTTTCAGGTGCCCTGGTACTCGGATATCTTGCTTCACTCATTTTCCAGCCGAAGATGCGTAAATAATGCATAGTTTATGTGAGGGTGGAAATACTAATTCTATCATCGTTCACCGTGGAATCTTTACCGCAGAATCTTTCAGCGTGATATTTACTGCAAAATTTTTCGCTGAAAGATTCACCGCACAATCCTGATGATGGACTATGAACGATGGAATGTACGCCATGGTTTTATAAAAGCGGAGAGATCCTGGTGCAGGAATGATGAAGCATATGTAAAAAAGGAGACAAAAGTATGAAAAAATTAATGTTGGGACTTTTGACAGCACTGGCACTGACCGCTGCTGCCGGATGTGGAACTGTGAAGGATGAGACAGACGGCACAAACCAGAATAATGGTGCAGATAACGGCGGAAACACAAATTCAGTCACAGACGGCACCGGTCAGGACGGAAATGTTGTGGACGACGTTGTGGATGATGTTGTGGATGGAGTAGAAGATATGACCGGTACTGAAAATAATAACGGTACAGGTAATGATACAAATAATGGCACAGCAGGCACAGATCATAATGGCACAGGAAATAACGGTACAGCGGGCACGGACAACAATGGCACAGCAGGTACAGGAAATAATGGCACAGCAGGTACAGGAAATAACGGCACAGATGCCGGAAGGTCAGGGATCAGATAACAGGTATGAAAAACTCCCCTTAGTTTTTAAAAGGGGAGTTTTTTGATACGTTAGCGTTTTTCTAATAGGTATAGTAAGTATAACCGTATTTTCCGTCTGTCGTAATAGAAGCGTTGCGTAAATCAACAGGTTTTTTTATTTTTAAACTGTCTTTTTTTACTGTAATTCTAAAATCTTTGTATCCCTGGTCAGAGACATACAGATTCATTTTGGATGCTTTGTAGACAGCGGCAGTTTTATTGTCAGCTGTTTTTACTTTGACATTTAAATCTCTGAGGTATTCAGAGTAATGTCCGGAATTATTTACCATTCTGCATTTAATTACCAGGTTTCCTTTGGAATCATAAAAGGCGCTGAAAGCTTCCCAGCTGGCAGAGCCGTTTGGAATCTGGCTGTTTGACAGTTTTGAAGCTGTATACTTATTAGCCTTGACCGTTACGGTACATTTGAGCTTTTTTCCGTCAACAGACGCAGTGATCGTGCATTTGCCAGCTTTTTTTGCAGATACTTTTCCTTTTCCGTTTACAGAAGCGACAGAAGGCTTGCTGGATGACCATTTGACGGTGCCGCTGTTATCACTGACAGACAAAGTTTTATCAAAACCGGCGGTAATGGTCATGGCATGGCTGCTTAAAACAGCTTCCGGCTGGTCTCCGATGATCGTAAAACGGTACGCGGCTGATTCTTCAAAGATTAACTCTGCTTTGTAATCTCCCGCAGGAAGGTCAATCGTACAGTTGTTAAAATAAATTTCATCTAAGGGCAGCCAGTCCGGGTCGGAAGCGTTAAAATGAATGCTGTCTAATTCGATGCCCGCGCTATTGTATAAGGTCATTGTAAATCCTAAAGGAGCCTCTACGGCTACGGCAAAGGCAGCCTGGCAGGGACTGGAAACAGTAAAGTCCCTTGTAACAGGAACTCCGGCCTGGGCATAGTCACCTTCTGCTGACGGCTCAAGAATGGTTATGACTCTGGCATCTGTACAGACTGGCACTGCTGCCGAACCGGCAAAGAACATAAATGCGAGTAAAAAACAAGCGAATTTCTTTCGTAAATTTTTCATAAAATCCCCTTTCTGTTGCATTTTTCTGCTTGTATCTATATTAAGTATAGCGAATATGCGGCTTTGATGCAATGATATTTTACCAAAATATTACAGAAATTTTGCGGGATTTTATGAAAAGTGCTTTTATTCATCCATGCTGTAGTTTGGAGCTTCTTTTGTAATATGGATGTCATGCGGGTGGCTTTCTTTTAAGGAAGCAGCGGATATTTTTATAAACCGTCCGTTTTCATGCAGGTCTGTAATCGTAGGACATCCACAGTAACCCATGCCGGAGCGGATGCCGCCAATCAGCTGGAATACTGTATCTTCGACAGATCCTTTATAAGCCACTCTTCCTTCTACGCCTTCCGGTACCAGTTTCCTTGCATTTTCCTGGAAATAGCGGTCTTTGCTTCCGTTTTCCATAGCTGCAAGCGAACCCATGCCGCGGTATACTTTATACTTTCTGCCCTGGAATAATTCAAATGTGCCAGGAGCTTCGTCGCAGCCGGCAAAAATAGAGCCCATCATGCATACGTTTGCTCCGGCAGCCAGTGCTTTGGTCATATCGCCTGAGTATTTAATGCCGCCGTCTGCAATTACCGGAATATGATGCTTTCTGGCTACCTGGTAGCAGTCCATAATAGCTGAAATCTGCGGAACGCCGATACCGGAAACTACGCGTGTCGTACAGATAGAGCCAGGCCCGATACCGACTTTTACGCAGTCAGCCCCGGCTTCAATCAGAGCTTTGGCAGCTTCCCCGGTCGCTATATTTCCGGCAATGACCTGTAAATCAGGATAAGTGTTTTTGATTTTTCTGACCGCTTCCAGTATATTTTTGGAATGGCCGTGGGCAGAGTCTACAACGATAACATCTACATGTGCGTCCGCGAGTGCGGCTACCCGGTCCATCATGTTTGCCGTAATGCCGACGCCGGCACCGCACAGAAGACGTCCCTGCCCGTCTTTGGCAGACAGCGGGTATTTAATCTGTTTTTCGATGTCTTTAATGGTAATTAAACCTTTTAAATTATTATCTTTGTCTACAATCGGGAGTTTTTCTTTTCTTGCTTTTGCAAGAATCTGCTTTGCTTCCTCAAGAGTAATGCCTTCCGGAGCGGTAATCAGTCCTTTAGAAGTCATGCAGTCTTTGATTTTTTTGTGGAAGTCCGTTTCAAATTTCAGATCACGGTTTGTGATAATGCCGACCAGCTTGCCGTTTTTCGTAATCGGGACGCCGGAAATACGGAATTTGGCCATCAGGTCATCTGCGTCTGAAAGGGTGTTGTCTTCAGAAAGTGAAAACGGGTCTGTGATAACGCCGTTTTCGGAACGTTTTACTTTGTCTACTTCTTCCGCCTGTTTTTCCACAGACATATTTTTGTGTATGATGCCGATGCCGCCCTGTCTGGCCATGGCGATTGCCATGCGGTGTTCCGTTACAGTGTCCATGCTTGCACTCATCATGGGAATATTCAGGGAGATTTTGTTTGTCAGCTTTGTTGACAGGTCAATCATGTCTGGGGTTACTTCTGAGTAGGCTGGAACTAAAAGCACGTCATCAAATGTAATTCCTTCGCCGATAATTGTTGCCATATTCAGTGTCCTCTCTTTCTTCGTGTACGTACCGACCGGTATGTTTCTTGTATGCTTGTGTAATTTTATCAATTCTACAATATGGGTGTGGAAAAGTCAATGAGTCTTTAAAAAATTTAGCGGCTGAAAAATGCCGGCCTGTAACAGCTCGGCAGGCTGTCTGAACTGTTACGGCGGACCTGATTTAACAGTTCCGTATGGGAATCCGGCTTATGGAAAGCACACTTTAAGGAAATTTATGCGGTTATAGAAAATGCCAATACAAAAAATAAAGCTTCAAACATAAATAGTTAAAATATACAAAAATATAAGGGGAAAAGATCAAAATATATAATTTTTAATTAATAAAAAACAAAAAACACTTGACATAATTTGGTCAGATTGCTAATATAATAATTAAATCCAAGCGATAAATAAGCTGGAGGGGCGGGCGGCGGCTTCTAAGGCTGTTTATAGAATAAAGGTATGTTTCGCAGCAAGCGGAATAAAAAGGGGGTTATTTTTATGATGAAATTTTTTCAGCGGTTAGGGAAATCTCTGATGCTGCCAGTAGCGTGTCTTCCTGTATGCGGTATTCTTATGGGATTCGGCTATATTCTGGCTCCGGCAGCGATGGCTGGAGAAGTTGCCGGATTTACATCTGGCGGGGTAATGTACACAATCGGTCTGTTTTTAATTAAAGCAGGGGGTGCTTTAATTGACAATATGCCGTGGCTGTTTGCAATCGGGGTTGCAGTCGGCATGTCTGACGACAACGACGGTACGGCAGGCCTGGCAGGGCTTGTATCCTTCCTGATGATTACGACGCTGTTAAACAGCGGAACAGTTGCAGGGCTTACAGGCAAAGATGCAGACCCTGCATTTGGAAAAATCGTGAACCAGTTTGTCGGTATTATTGCCGGTCTGATTGGTTCAGGCTGCTATAATAAATTTAAGGGCACAAAGCTTCCGGATGCGCTGTCGTTTTTCAGCGGCAAGCGTGCGGTAGCGATTGTAACGGCTGTGGCATCAATTGCTGCATCTGCAGTACTGTTTGTCGTATGGCCAATCGTGTACGGAGTATTAGTTTCAGTCGGCAAGACATTCCTGGGATGGGGAGCTGTAGGAGCAGGTGTTTATGCGTTCTTTAACCGGCTTTTGATTCCATTCGGACTGCATCATGCACTGAATTCCGTATTCTGGTTTGACGTTGCAGAGATTAACGACCTTAAAAATTTCTGGGGCAATACAGGTGTATTTGGTGAAACAGGCATGTATATGACAGGATTTTTCCCGTTTATGATGTTCGGTCTTCCGGCAGCATGTCTTGCAATGTACCATACAGCAAAAAAAGGCAAAAAGAAAGAAGTATACGGACTGCTTGCATCAGCAGCGTTCTGTTCGTTCTTTACAGGCGTTACGGAGCCGATTGAATTTTCATTTATGTTCCTGGCTCCTGGACTATATGTTGTGCATGCACTGCTTGCAGGTGTTACGGCAGCGATTACAGTTGCACTTCCAATCAGAGCCGGATTTTCATTTTCCGGCGGTGCAGTAGACTTATTCCTGTGTTCCTTTACGCCGCTGGCACAAAATCCGTGGCTGCTGATTCCAATCGGCATAGCGGTGGGTATCATTTACTATATTGTATTCCGCGCCGTTATTTCAGCATGTAAGCTGAAGACGCCGGGCAGAGAAGATGACGATACGGAAACAGAGATGAAGGCGGTTCTTGCAAACAATGACTTTACACAGGTTGCAAAAATAGTCCTGGAAGGCCTTGGGGGTAAGGCAAATGTGAAGTCTCTGGATAACTGTATTACAAGACTGCGTATGGAAATCAATGATTATACAAAAGTAGATGAAAAGAAGATTAAATCTGCAGGAGTTGCAGGCATTATAAGGCCTAGCAAGACATCTGTACAGGTCATTATAGGTACGAAAGTGCAGTTTGTGGCAGATGAAATGAAAAAGATGCTGTAAGTATTCCAAAGCGTGCCGCGATGGCTTTTCTATAACTTAGAGCTGTATAACCCGTTTTAAATACCCTGGTTTTTCAGGAACATTTAAAACGGGTTATTTTTATATTCAAAAATCCGGATGCTTTATTTAATTCGAAAAATTATTTTCTGGTTTTTTTTTCTTCCAGAATATGGTATCCTTCTAAATGAATATCCGGTTTCAAATCATTATAAAATAAAAATAGAAAGCAGGTGGCATCGAATGGAATTTCGGCCGTGCATAGATATTCACAACGGCAGGGTCAAGCAGATTGTAGGCTCCAGCTTAAAAGACCAGGGCAGCTTTGCTGAAGAAAACTTTGTAGCGCAGCAGGACGCAGCGTTTTTTGCCCGCCTTTATCAAAAGGACGGCCTTTGCGGCGGACATGTTATTTTACTCAATCCTCCAGGGTCTGCATACTATGAAGAGACAAAATCACAGGCGCTTTCGGCGCTCTCGGCCTATCCGGGCGGGCTTCAGGCCGGGGGAGGCATTACGCCGGATAATGCGGCACAGTTTCTTCAGGCAGGAGCAAGCCATGTGATTGTTACTTCCTATGTATTTAAAGACGGAAAAATTCATTATGATAAGCTGAAAGAACTGGTACGTGCTGTCGGCAGAAAACATCTCGTGCTGGATTTAAGCTGCCGCAGGGCAGCGGACGGATATGCGGTTGTGACAGACCGCTGGCAGAAACTGACAAAAGAATATGTAACGCCTGAGCTTTTAGATGCGCTGTCTGCGTATGCGGATGAATTTCTGATTCATGCAGCGGATGTGGAAGGGAAAGCAGCCGGCATTGAGACGGAGCTTGTAAAGCAGCTGGGAGAATGGGGAAAAATTCCGGTCACTTATGCAGGAGGAGTCGGCAGTTTTTCAGACCTTGAGGCATTGAGAACATATGGAAAAAACAGGCTGCATGTAACCATTGGAAGCGCGCTGGACTTATTTGGAGGCCCGATGGCGTATGAGGAAGTGCTGAAATGCACTGATTAGCCGGACACCCGCAAATGTTCGTGCAGGCATGGCATCTGGATTATAATCCGCGAAAATAAAAGTCCGCCTGGCGTCCGGTAATAATATTTATTAAGAAAGGATTAAGCGCTCATGAAGCATTATTCAAAACAGGACATTCTGGACCTGGCAGAAGAAGAGGGGATTGAATTTATCCGCCTTCAGTTTACAGATGTATCTGGCACTCTGAAAAATATTGCAGTAACCAAAACCCAGCTGGAGAAAGCGCTGAATAATGAGTGTATTTTTGACGGATCTTCCATTGACGGTTTTGCAAAAGCGGAAGCGTCGGATATGTATCTTCATCCGGACCTGGATACATTTGCAATTTTTCCATGGCGTCCGCAGCAGGGAAAAGTGGCCAGAATCATCTGTGATATCTATGATGTAAACGGTTCGCCGTTTGAGGGAGACCCTCGCTATATTTTAAGAAAAGCAGTAAAACAGGCCAAAGATATGGGATATACATTTGAAGTGGGACCGGAATGCGAATTTTTCCTGTTTCAGTATGACGATGACGGGCATCCTACGACACAGATTGATGAACAGGCCGGATTTTTTGACTTAGGGCCGGTGGATGCCGGTGAAAACGCCAGGCGTGACATGGTGCTGACGTTAGAAGAAATGGGTTATGAGGTAGAAGCCTCTCATCATGAAGGCGCGCCAGGGCAGCATGAGATTGACTTTAAATATGATGAAGCGCTGCGGGCTGCGGATAATATTATGACATTTAAGCTGGCTGTCAAAACAATTGCAAAACGCCACGGCATGTTTGCCAGTTTTATGCCCAAACCTAAATCAGGAGTCAATGGCTCAGGCATGCATCTGAATCTGTCTTTAACTCAGAATGGCAGAAATATTTTTTCTGATGAGAGTGCGCCGGGAGGTTTAAGCCAGGAGGCGTATTATTTTATCGGCGGACTGTTAAAGCATATCAAAGGCATGACTGCAGTCGGCAATCCTCTTGTGAATTCTTATAAACGGCTGATGCCGGGAAACGGTGCGCCTAGTTTTATTGCGTGGTCTTTCAGCAACCGGACACCGTTAATCCGTATACCGGCTGCGAGAGGCAGGAGTACGAGAATCGAACTGCGCAGTCCGGATTCGGCTGCTAATCCGTATCTGATGCTGGCGCTGTGTCTGTCTGCAGGACTTGAGGGCATCAGCAGCAGGATTGAACCGCCTGCGTCCGTCAGCTGCAATGTGTATGATCTGAGCGCAGCTGAAATGGAAAGCCGGAAAATGGATCTGCTTCCTGCAGATTTGATGGAGGCAGTTCATGAGATGGAAAAGGACGCATTTGTGCTGGATACGCTTGGAAGCCATATCAGCAGGGAATATATCAGTGCAAAAAAAGCAGAATGGGAAAGATTTTGCAGGGCAGTCACAGACTGGGAAACAAAGGAATATTTATACAGAATATAAACGGCGGTCAGCATGAATATTATAATTGTATTTCCCCAAATAGAAAATGCAAAAAAAGTCCGCAGTATCCTGTTAAAAGGAGGCTATTCACCAGACGCTGTATGCTGTACCGGAGCAGCGGCGTTAAAGGCGGCAAATGATTTGGACAGCGGCATTATCATCTGTACATACAGGCTGGCAGATATGGTGTACAGCGAGCTGTATGAATATCTGGCACCACGTTATGACATGCTGCTTATTGGTTCCAAAAGCCAGATTGCAGACAGGGATCCGGCGGATATCACAGCTCTTTCAACTCCGCTAAAAGTCCATGAGCTGCTGCAGGCTGTGGAGCAGGTGTCAGATATACATGCCAGAAAAATGAAAAAAAGAAAGCAGGTGTTAAGACCCCGCACAGATGAAGAACGGCGGGTGATTGGGGAAGCAAAAGAGCTTTTAATAGAGCGGCACCATTATTCGGAGGAAGAGGCACACAGGCATCTGCAGAAACTCAGCATGGACAATGGTGCCAGAATGGCAGAATCTGCCTGGATGATCATCCGGCTGATGGGACAGGATGAAGAAAAATAAATAAAGAAGCGAAGCAGACGATGCGAATGGAGGAAATAGATGAAATTTACAAAAATGCATGGAATTGGCAATGACTACGTATATGTCAATTGTTTTGAGGAAACTGTCCATGATCCGCAGGAAACGGCAAGGTTTGTAAGTGACAGACATTTTGGAATCGGCTCTGACGGTCTGGTACTGATTAAGCCTTCTGATCAGGCAGACTTTGAAATGGCTATGTATAATGCCGATGGCTCCAGAAGTGAAATGTGCGGAAACGCGATCAGGTGCGTGGCAAAATATGTCTATGACCATGCAATGACAGATAAGACGGATATCAGTATCGAGACACTGGCCGGCATAAAATATGTGCAGGTTACGGCAGAAAACAAAAAAGCGGTTATGGTCCGTGTAAATATGGGAAAGCCTGAGCTTGTGCCGGAAAAGATACCGGTTTTATACAGCGGCAGAAATACGGGATCAGACAGCATAAAAGACGGTCAGATTGTAAACTGTCCGATACAGGCAGGCGGAAAGGAATACAGAATGACCTGTGTATCTATGGGAAATCCGCACTGTGTTATTTTTACAGATGATGTGGACGGGCTGGATCTGGAAAAAACCGGGCCGCTGTTTGAGCATCATGCATATTTTCCAAACCGCATCAATACGGAATTTGTAAAAGTTATAGACCGAAAGACAGTCAGAATGCGTGTATGGGAGAGAGGTTCCGGGGAAACACTGGCCTGCGGGACAGGAGCCTGTGCAGCAGCGGTATCCTGTATCTTAAATGGCCTGACAGAGCGTGCAGTTACGGTCTGCCTGCGGGGCGGCAGTCTTCAGATTGAATGGGACGGGGTTACAGGCGGTGTCTATATGACGGGGCCGGCGCAGAGCGTGTTTGAGGGAGAAATCCAGCTACCTTTTTAAACGGGTGCATAAAAGCATAAAAAGAATCCGTCCGTTCGCTCATTAAAATAAAATTACTAAAACAGGTGATAAAGGAGAATCCAGCATGTTTCAGATTAACAGCAATTATCAAAAATTACCAGGCAGCTATCTTTTCAGCACCATTGCCAAAAAAGCAGCCGCATTTACAAAAGAAAACCCGGACAAGCCAGTCATCCGTCTCGGCATCGGGGATGTGACGCAGCCGCTTGTCCCGGCAATAGTAAAAGCACTTCATGCGGCAGCTGATGAAATGGCAGAGGCATCTTCTTTCCGCGGGTATGCGCCGGATGCGGGTTATGATTTTTTACGCAGTGCCATTGCGGAGCATGATTATAAGAAAAGAGGATGCAAAATCAGCGAAGATGAAATATTTATATCAGACGGTGCCAAATCTGACTCCGGGAATATTCAGGAAATTTTTTCCGGGGACTGTAAAATTGCAGTAACAGACCCGGTTTATCCGGTTTATGTGGATTCGAATGTTATGGCCGGACGGTGCGGAGATTATGACACGAAGACACAGACATGGAGCCGCGTCATCTATATGCCGTGCACAAGAGAAAACGGATTTGTGCCGGAATTTCCTAAAGAAACGCCGGATATCATTTATCTGTGCATACCAAATAATCCTACCGGAACTGCCATGACAAAGGCACAGCTTCAGGAATGGGTCGATTATGCAAATAAAAACGGAGCGGTAATCATTTATGATGCAGCTTACGAAGCCTATATTTCAGAATCCGATGTGCCGCATTCGGTTTATGAATGTACCGGAGCCACACATTGTGCCATTGAAATCCGCAGTTTTTCTAAAAACGCTGGTTTTACCGGCGTACGTCTGGGCTTTACGGTTGTTCCGAAAGAGTTAGCCTGCGGCTCAGTCTCCCTGCACGATATGTGGGCAAGACGTCATGGGACGAAATATAACGGTGCCCCGTATATCATCCAGCGCGCCGGGGAAGCCGTGTATTCCAGAGAAGGAAAGGAACAGCTGCGGGAGCAGATCGCTTATTATATGAATAATGCCAGGGTCATTAAAGAAGGGCTGAAAGAGGCTGGCTATGAGGTGTACGGCGGGGTAAATGCTCCGTATATCTGGCTGAAAACACCGGAAAATATGAGTTCCTGGGACTTTTTTGATTATCTTTTAGAGCAGGCACATGTAATCGGTACGCCAGGTTCGGGATTCGGGCCGAGCGGGGAAGGATATTTCAGGCTGACGGCATTTGGCACCTATGAAAATACGGTGGCAGCATTAGAGCGCATAAAAGTATTATAAAATCATGGGGCTGCCGCATGCTGTTTCGTGCACCATCCCCGGGAACGGCTGGTAAATAAAGGAATATTAAAAATTAAGTATTGATTGAATTAAAAGCAGTATAATAAAAGACGTGAGGCATATGTATCAGTTTGAAAAAGCAGACCGAAAGCTCTTAGGTGAGCAGATTGAAGAAGCATTGATGTGTTACATTTTGGAGGAACCTCTGGAAATCGGGCAGAAAATACCGAATGAATTTGAACTGGCAGAAAAGTTCGGAGTCGGAAGGAGCACAGTGCGTGAAGCAGTAAAGGGGCTGGTATCCAGAGGAATTCTGGAAGTCCGCAGAGGTTCAGGCACTTATGTCATCAGTACCCAGTCTGCGGACGAAGACCCGCTCGGACTTTCTAAGCTGCAGGATAAATACAAACTGGCGCTTGAACTGTTTGACGTGCGGCTTATGCTGGAGCCTAAAATTGCATCGCTGGCTGCAGAATATGCCCAAAAAGAAGAGTTAGTACAGCTCAAAAGGCTCTGCGATGAAACGGAAGAGCTGTATCTGAGCGGAAAAAACCATATCCAGAAAGATATTGAATTCCATACGTGTATTGCCCGCTGCAGTAAAAACCGTGTGGTAGAAACGCTTGTGCCTGTGATTAATACGGCAGTTCTGACTTTTGCAAATTTAACACACCGCATGCTGATGCAGGAAACGATTGAAACGCACCGGGCAATTGTGAATGCGGTCACAGACCGTGACCCGGTAGGTGCAGAATGTGCTATGGTCATGCATCTGACATATAACAGACAGACGCTTATGCGGCTGTGGAAAGACCATCAAAAATAAAATTAGTCAAAATATACAAAAGATGAGAAGATATTATTATTTTTCTCATCTTTTTTTGTGCATAAAAGAGAATAGAAAAACAAAACATTAGATGTATTGACAAAAAAATCGTTAAATAGTATATTAAATTCATAAAACATATGACGTATGATAAATTATAAAAAAGAAAGGGGAATGGTATAAAACATCAGATGATTTAAAAGCGGGACGAACCGGAAAATATCGGCAGGACAGAGAAGTAAATGAAAGGAAAAACAAAATATAGAAAAAGAACGGAACAGAAATCCAAAAAACAAGGTTAATAAGAGGGTAAGAAGTAAAAGATAAGAAATAAGGTGAAAGACCAGGAAAACAGACAGTAAAACAATCAGCAGTACAAACAAAAAACAGAAATCAAAAGAAGCAGCTTATTAAGAGGCAGCACAGATTCAGACACGAAAAAACCAGACAAAAATCTGAAAACAATGGGTAAGAAAAAAGAAAGAGAGGGAATATTTATGACAGAGTTAAATCCAGCACGGCTGGTGACAGCTGCGGTAATCGGACTGGTTATTCTGCTGGTACTGATTATCAAATTTAAAATCCAGGCAATGATTTCCATTCTGATTGGAGCGATTACCATAGGACTGATCGGCGGAATGCCGGCAGAGGAAATTGTGACGGCAGTAAACGACGGGATCGGAAACACGTTAAAAGGAATTGCACTCTTAGTAGGACTTGGTTCCATGTTTGGGGCGATTCTGGAAATATCCGGAGGGGCACAGACGCTGGCTGTCACGATGGTAAAGTGGTTTGGCGACAAAAAAGCAGCCTGGGCATTAGGCATTACAGGACTTGTCATTGCCATGCCGGTATTTTTTGACGCGGGCCTTATCATTCTTATACCGCTTGCGTTTTCTCTTGCAAAACGGACAAACCGTTCTTCTCTTTTTTATGCAATTCCGCTTCTGGCAGGCCTGGCAGTAGGGCATGCATTTATACCGCCGACACCGGGTCCGATTCTTGTAGCTACAATGCTGAATGTGGATTTAGGATGGGTAATTTTAGTAGGAATTTTCTGCGGTACGCTTTCTATGATTGTGGCAGGGCCGGTGTGGGGAGCTGTCTGCGGAAAGAAATACCGGATTCCGGTTCCGGAACATGTAGCAAACCAGGAAGATTTTGACGAGTCAAAACTGCCGAATTTCTGGAGTATTGTAGGAATCATTCTCATACCGCTCGTTCTTATTATTCTGGATTCTGTATCAGGCGTTGTTCCGGCATTAAGCGGTATCCAGCCGGTATTTGCATTCCTTGGAGAGCCTTTTGTAGCACTGTTAATCGCAACAGTCGCAGCTATGCTGATTCTTGGAATTGGTCATGGATACAGTACACAGGAACTGGAAAAAGTTATGACAAAATCATTAGAGCCGACCGGGCTGATTCTGTTAGTAACTGCATGCGGCGGCGTACTGCGCTATGTACTGCAGTATTCAGGACTGGGAGATGTAATCGGCAATGCAGTATCTTCCATGTCTCTTCCGATCGTAGTGCTTGCATTTATCGTAGCAGCCCTGGTACGTATCTGCGTAGGCTCTTCGACAGTAGCTATGACGATGGCAGCAGGTATTATTGCAGCAATTCCTGGTATTTCAGAGCTGTCACCGTTATATCTTGCATGTACGACAGCAGCTGTGGCTGGCGGAGCGACCGTATGTTCACATTTTAATGACTCTGGTTTCTGGCTTGTAAAATCTCTGGTCGGCATGGATGAAAAAACAACATTAAAGACATGGACGGTGATGGAAACACTTGTCGGAGGTACAGGTTTTGTGGTAGCGTTTATTATATCGTTATTTGCATAAATAAGTACAGATTTATAAAATACAGATGGAATATAAAATCAGTAATGTAAGAAAGGATGGCAGGAATATGAAAGAATTAATCAGTCAGAAAATGCGCACTCTGGCACCGGAGTCAGACCCTCTGCGCATCGGAACAGGGTGGAAACCGCAGGATTTATCAAAACCGCAGATTATAATCGAAAGTACATTTGGAGACAGTCACCCGGGGAGCGGACATTTAAACCAGCTGGTGGAAGAGGTACGCAGGGGAACCGCACAGGAAGGCGGATTTGGCGCAAGATATTTCTGCACAGATATCTGCGACGGGGAAAGCCAGGGCACGGACGGCATTAATTTCAGCCTTGTCAGCCGCGAGATGATTGCGAATATGATAGAAATCCATGCAAATGCTACTCCGTTTGATGCAGGGGTTTATTTATCCAGCTGTGATAAAGGACTTCCTGGAAATCTGATGGCACTGTGCCGGATTAATATTCCGTCTATTGTAGTACCGGGCGGAACGATGAATGCGGGGCCTGATATGCTCACATTAGAGCAGCTTGGAATGTATAGTGCAAAATTCCAAAGAGGAGAGATTGACGAAGAAAAACTTAACTGGGCAAAACAGAATGCATGTCCGGGCTGCGGGGCCTGCTCGTTTATCGGGACGGCTTCTACCATGCAGATTATGGCGGAAGCACTGGGACTGACACTGCCGGGAAGCGCGCTGATGCCTGCTACAAGTCCGGATTTGCTGAAGTTTGCCAAAGAAGCCGGAAGGCAGGCTGTGAGGCTGGCTTATATGGACGGCATGCGTCCGAGCGATATTCTGACAATGGACAGTTTTGAAAACGCTATTTTAGTCCATGCGGCAGTATCCGGGAGCACGAACTGTCTTTTGCATATTCCTGCAATTGCACATGAACTGGGAATAGAGATTACCGGAGATACATTTGACCGTCTGCACCGGAATGCAAGATATATTCTGGATGTGCGCCCGGCAGGACGCTGGCCGGCAGAATGCTTTTATTATGCGGGCGGAGTTCCGGCTGTTATGGAGGAAATCCGTGACTGCCTGCACCTGGATGTAATGACAGTTACCGGAAAAACACTCGGAGAGAATCTGGCAGAATTAAAACAGAACGGATTTTATGACCGGTGCAGTAAATGGCTGCAGGAATTTAATAAACGTTACGGCTGTTCTCTTACAAAAGAAGATATTATAAGGCCGTATGACAAAGCAATCGGAACAGACGGAAGCATAGCCGTTCTGCGCGGAAATCTGGCCCCGGAAGGTGCTGTTATCAAGCATACGGCATGTCCGAAAGAGATGTTCCGTGCTGTGCTGCGGGCAAGGCCTTTTGACAGCGAAGAAGAATGTCTGGATGCTGTTTTAAAACATAAAGTAGAAAAAGGGGACGCTGTATTTATCCGCTATGAAGGGCCAAAGGGAAGCGGCATGCCGGAAATGTTTTATACATCCGAAGCCATCAGCAGCGACCAGGAATTAGGGCGCAGCATTGCTCTGATTACAGACGGCCGTTTTTCAGGTGCGTCTACCGGACCGGTGATCGGACACTGCAGCCCGGAGGCAGCCGGCGGGGGACCGATTGCACTTGTGGAGGAAGGAGATTTAATTGAAATCGATGTAGAACAGCGCAGATTAAATATTGTCGGTATTCACGGGCAGGAAAAGACGCCGGCAGAAGTTGAGGCAGTTCTGGCTGAAAGGCGCAAGGCATGGAAGCCGCATGAAATACGCTATCAGACAGGAGCGCTGCGGATGTTTACCGAACATGCAGTCAGTCCGATGAAAGGGGCATATCTGGAATATAAAAACTAGCCTTTGGTGAGAGGGTGAAAAGGGGCCGGGTCCGGCTCCTTTTTAATGTCCATTTTCTCGCTGATATTATATTTAAAGCTGCACAAACCCATTGATTTCAAAGCCGCTCCGTGTTAGAATATTATCCGTCAGCGGCCCCCGGCCGGCCATCTGGCCAGTTATACTGGCTGCAGTTATTGGTCAGACGCCGGCATCCGTGAAAAAATAACACAGTTTACAGGAATAAAAAAATGGAGAAAAAAAACAGAAAACAGCTAAAACCAATACGGATCCTGATAGCGGCTGGTATTTTGTCAATGGCAGGAATTTATTTCTGCATCAGCACAATGAAGTATTCCCTGTGGAAACATTCGGTTACAGAAATCATGGAAGTATCGTCACAGGCAGGGCATGCTTTAGAGATTTACATTGAAAAAGACATGCAGATACTGAAAAGAATTGCAAAACACCTTGCACAGACAGATGCACAGGATGTTCAGGCAGTGACAGAAATCATTGATGCACTTGCAGATTCGGACGTTTCCTATACCGTGACGGACTTAGAAAGGGGAGTCATGTATGCCGGAAAAGAAGCCGGAACACGCAGAATCAGTGAAGAGGAACGTAAAACATATGAAACGTATACAGGAAGGTCAGCCCGGGAGCCATATACGGATGCATTTACCGGCCAGGAAGTTATCGGGGGTTATGAAATGTTTCTGTTTGCGGACAAAACGCCTGGGATGGTTCAGGTGAAACGGAATGCGTCACTGGTAGAAGACGAGTTTATGCTTTCGTTCTATAACGGCTGCGGGTTTTCCTGTATTACAAGTGAACAGGGAAATGTGCTTGTCCGGTCTTTTGCCAGAGACAGCGGCCGCTCGTTAAAAAACATCAATGACGTGCTGGAAATTCCCAAAAACGCAAAACAGAACATACAGGTATTTGACGATACAAGGACAAAGCAAAAAGAAGGCGTGATGCGTCTTGTATTTGACGGCGAAGACAGCATACTTGGCTTTAAGCCTTTAAAAGGGACGCCGGGATGGTATCTGCTGGTTATTGTGCCGGATGCTGTTATTATGAAATATGCAGATGATATTTTATATACGACACAGATTTTTTCTGTTTTTATGACAGTGATTCTGGCCATTGTCGGTCTGTTTTTATATCTGGAACGCCAGACGGATAAAAAGGTAATGCAAAAGGAAGACGACCTGCGTTACAGAGAACAGCTGTTTGATATTCTGGCAAATAACACGGATGATGTATTTTTGGTGTTTACGTGCACAGATTTCGAAGCAGAATATGTCAGTCCGAATGTGGAGCGCATACTTGGCATACCGCAGGAAGAAGTAACGGCAGATATCAGGGTGCTGGAACAGACCGTAGACAGCAGGAAAAGAACACGCGGATACGATAATGTAAAGAATCTGCGGGGCGGAGGAAGCACGGTACTTGAAAGAGAGCGGTTTCACAGGAAGACGGGAGAGGCGAAATGGTTTTCAGAAACAGTATATAAGACAACAGTGAATGATTCTCAGCGGTATGTTGCAGTCCTATCTGACCGTACAAAAGAACGCCGCGCTAAACAGGCTTTACTGGATGCACTAGAAATTGCGAAATCAGCAAATGAATCAAAGAGTGTCTTTTTAAGTAATATGAGTCATGATATCCGTACGCCAATGAATGCCATTGTAGGATTTTCCACCCTTCTGCAGCGGGATGCAGATAACCCGGAAAAGGTGCATGAGTATACAAAGAAAATTACAGCTTCCAGCCAGCATCTTCTGGGACTGATTAATGATGTGCTGGATATGAGCAAAATTGAAAGCGGCAAGACGACGCTGAATATTTCTGAAATCAGCCTGGCAGATCTGGTCGATGAGTTAGGTGCTATGATGCAGATTCAGGCAAAGGCCAAAGATCAGAACTTCAAAATCGATGTTTATGATATACGCAATGAGCAGCTGTTAGGAGACCGGCTTCGGATTAACCAGATTCTGATCAATATTTTGTCTAATGCCGTGAAATATACGCCAGAGGGCGGCCATATCGAAATGACGGTCCGCCAGATGCCGCAGCATACAAAAAAATATGCCAGGTTTCATATTGAGATTGCGGATAACGGAATCGGGATGTCAGAGGAATATCTGGCGGCTATCTTCCAGCCGTTTAGCCGTGAAGAAACCCAAAAGACGGCCAGCATACAGGGAACAGGGCTTGGGATGGCAATCACCAAAAATCTTGTGGATTTAATGGGAGGTACGATTGCCGTAGAGAGCAAACCTGGAAAAGGCAGTAAGTTTTTGCTGGATCTGGAACTTCGAATTCAGGAACAGGATGCGGATCCGGATTTCTGGAAAAACCACAGTGTCACAAAACTGCTTGTGGTGGACGATGATGAGGAAATCTGTCTTGGCATTCAAAAAACAATGGCAGATACGCAGGTATGCGTACAGTATGCGCTCAGAGGCCAGGAAGCGGTAGAGCTGAGCAAAAGCGCACAGGCTAAAGGCAGAGGATTTGACATGATACTGCTCGACTGGCAGATGCCTGATATCAGCGGCATTGAAACGGCGCGCCGGATTCGCAGAATTGTTCCTGCGAATGTGCCGATTATGATACTGACAGCATATGATATCAGCCGGATAGAGGAAGAGGGAACCGCAGCGGGCGTAGACGGATTTTTACAAAAACCGTTCTTCTTAAGCAGCTTTAAAATGATTGTAAGCAGTCTGAGAGACCAGGCGTGCGTGGATAAAAAAGCAGAGGTGCACAAAGAAGAAAACGAGGATACGCCACTGACAGGGCTGAATATTCTTGCAGCGGAGGATGTCGAGATTAATGCTGAGATTTTAATAGAGCTGCTTAAAATGGCCGGGGCATCCTGTGAATGGGCTGTGAACGGACAGGAGGTTCTGACAAAGTTTGCCCAGTCAGATCCTGACCAGTATGATTTGATACTGATGGATGTACAGATGCCGGTCTTAAACGGGTATGAGGCTACGAAAGCAATCCGGGCATGCGCACATCCGCGTGCAAAGACCGTGCCCGTCATTGCCATGACGGCGAATACGTTTTCAGAGGATGTAAAAGAAGCGTTAGACGCCGGCATGAACGCACATGTAGGAAAGCCTGTGGATATGGAGCAGTTAAAAGATGCAGTTGCAAAGGTGCTTGAGTCTGGGTGGTCAAGAGGGGACTGAATTATAAAAGAACTGAACTATAAAAAGGAAAAGTGCATCACAAAAGGAAGTGAAATAGAAAAAGAAGGTGCATCAGAAAAGAAACAGAGTTAGAAAAAAACTGAACCAGAATAAGGAAAGATTCAGGCAGGGATAGGTTTAGAGAAGGGAAGGATTAGATACAGATATGAATATCAGAAGAGCTCAGGAAAGTGATATGGAAGGAATTAACAGGCTGCTGATGCAGGTCCTGATGGTACATCATCAGGGCCGCCCGGATTTGTTTTTGGGAAATAATGCTAAGAAATATACAGATGAACAGTTAAGTGCCATTCTGTCAAATGACGAAACGCCTGTTTTTGCAGCTGTTGATGAAAAAGAAACGGTACTTGGCTATGCGTTTTGCATTTTTAAGCAGTACATAAATGATAATATTTTAACAGATGTTAAAACGCTTTATATCGATGACCTCTGTGTGGATGAAATGCTCAGAGGAGAGCATATCGGCAGACAGCTTTACGAATACGTGCTTCAGTATGCGAAAGACAGCGGCTGTTACAATGTGACGTTAAATGTGTGGGCCTGTAATGAGCCGGCTATGCGTTTTTATGAAAAATGCGGCCTCAAGCCGCAGAAAATCGGAATGGAGACCATTCTTTAACAACACAGGGTACAGGCTCGCAGACCGCACTGCTGCCGAAATACCAGACATTCCGCCGACAGGTGCCAGGCACTCTGCCAGAGCCGCTAAGCCGGGTTTTTGGCAGCAGGTGCCAGGCGCTCTGCCAGAGCCGCCAAGCCGGGCCTTCCGGCAGCTGGCCGGGTGTTTTGCCAAAGCCAGCTGTACAGTTTATTTTTTAAATGCAGCCCGCTTGCGCATCGTCGGGTCTAAAATCCGTTTGCGGATACGCAGGCTTTCCGGTGTGACTTCCAGCAGTTCATCCGTATCAATAAAGTCAAGAGCCTGTTCCAGGCTTAAAATCCGCGGCGGAGTCAGCGTCAGCGCTTCGTCGGCACTGGAAGAGCGGGTATTTGTCAGATGTTTTTTCCTGCATACATTCAGTTCGATATCTTCTGTTTTGGAACACTGTCCGACAACCATGCCGGAATATACTTTTTCGCCGGCTCCGATAAAGAGCTGTCCGCGTTCCTGTGCACCGAACAGTCCGTATGCTACGGAAACACCTGTTTCAAAAGCTATTAAAGAACCCTGTTTGCGGTACTGGATGTCGCCGCGGTATCCGTCATAGCCGTCAAAAATTGTGTTGATAATACCGTTGCCTTTTGTATCTGTCAGAAAATCCCCGCGGTATCCAATCAGTCCGCGGGAAGGAATGCGGAATTCGATACGCGTATAGCCGCCTGCAATGGAATGCATGTTCTGCATTTCGCCTTTGCGCTGGCAGAGTTTGTCAATAACAGCGCCGGTAAATTCATCCGGTACGTCTACATAGGCGATTTCCATCGGTTCTGTTTTTTTGCCGTTATCGTCTGTATGGTATAAGACTTCCGCTTTGCTGACAGCAAACTCATAGCCTTCCCGGCGCATGTTTTCAATAAGGACAGACAGATGCAGCTCCCCGCGCCCGGATACTTTAAAGACGTCTGTATCTTCTGTTTCTTCGACACGCAGGCTGATATCGGTATTCAGCTCGCGGAACAGGCGGTCACGCAGATGGCGGGAGGTAATGTATTTTCCTTCCTGTCCGGCCAGCGGGCTGTCGTTTACGATAAAATTCATAGAAATCGTAGGCTCGGATATTTTCTGGAATGGAATTGCCTGTGGATTTTCCGGTGCGCAGATCGTATCGCCGATATGGATGTCTGCAATGCCGGAAATAGCCACGATAGAGCCGGTCTGTGCCTCCTTTACATCTACCTTGTTAAGGCCGTCAAATTCATATAGTTTGCTGATTTTGACTTTTTTCTGCTTATCAGGGTCATGGTGGTTGACGACGACTGCTTCCTGATTGATGCGGATACATCCGTTGTCCACTTTGCCGATGCCGATGCGGCCTACGTATTCATTGTAGTCAATTGTGCTGATTAGTACCTGGGTATTTGCATCCGGGTCACCCAGCGGGGCTGGAATGTAGTCCAGGATCGTTTCAAACAAAGGAGTCATGTCCTTTTTTTCGTCATTTACGTCCAGGACCGCATAGCCGTCGCGGGCAGAAGCATAGACAAACGGGCAGTCAAGCTGATCGTCCGATGCGTCTAAGTCCATGAAAAGTTCCAGCACTTCGTCTACAACCTCGTCAGGCCGGGCTTCCGGACGGTCGATTTTGTTGACACATACGATTACAGGAAGCTCCAAATCGAGAGCTTTCATTAAGACGAATTTTGTCTGAGGCATGGCACCTTCAAAAGCGTCAACTACTAAGATAACACCGTTTACCATTTTTAAAACACGTTCCACTTCGCCGCCGAAATCTGCATGTCCCGGAGTGTCGATAATATTAATTTTTACGTCTTTATAAAAGACAGCTGTATTTTTGGAAAGAATCGTAATGCCGCGTTCCCGTTCGATATCATTTGAGTCCATGATACGTTCCTGGACTTCCTGGTTTGCACGGAATACGCCGCTTTGCTTTAAAAGCTCGTCCACGAGAGTGGTTTTGCCGTGGTCGACATGGGCGATGATTGCAATATTACGGACATTGTCTCTTGTGATTTGCATATAAAAAACCTTCTTTCTAGTTTTCTGGCAGAAAAAGCTGTATAACAGTTTACAAATTTAGTGTAATTAGCAGGTGACTGTTTGGACTTTTTCGATTATAATATACTTGTAACCTGCAAGATTCCTCGCCCATTTTATCATATTTTAGAACCAGTGCAAGAATTTTTGTCACAAAGAGCTTATTTTAGGCGATTTGACAAAAAAACAGACGGGAATAAAGCGAAATATAGAAAACATTTTCGAATTTTTTGGAAACGATAAGTTGTCGACATGAATTGATGGGATTTTTATCAGCTGCATGTTAAATTCTCTCTTGTCAAAAAGAGGACATTGCTGATATGATGTAATCATACATGCGAAAGGGCAGATGGCAAAAATGCGTCTGGGTTAACAGCTAAGGCAGGAGAATCCGGTGTCATCAGGGTTCTAAATGCAGCGGCAGAAGAATACATATGGTAGTAGCTAAAATCGGTCCGGCATGCAGGACTGAAGATAGTACCGCCTGGCAGTCTAAAAAAGAGCACAAAATTGACAAACTGTCACGTTTGAAAAGAGGAAGGGAGAAATAAATTCATGGCAGATAAAATATTTGAAAACAATCAGGTAACTATTGCGGGTAAGATCGTATCAGATTTTGAGTTCAGTCACGAGGTTTACGGAGAAGGCTTTTATATGGTGGATGTATCTGTGAACAGGCTGAGCAATTTTGTGGATTATATTCCGGTCATGGTGTCTGAGCGTCTGATTGACACGACACAAAATTACATAGGCCAGTATATCTATGTGACCGGACAGTTCCGATCTTATAACCGTCATGAGGAAAAGAAAAACCGGCTGGTACTGTCGGTGTTTGCAAGGGAACTGGAATTTATGGAGCAGGAAGAAGAGGATGTCAAAAGTAATCAGATTTTTCTGGACGGCTATATCTGCAAGGAACCGATTTACAGAAAAACGCCGCTTGGCCGTGAGATAGCGGATCTGTTAATCGCCGTCAACCGCTCATACGGCAAATCCGACTATATTCCTTGCATCTGCTGGGGCAGAAATGCACGCTTTGCTTCCAGCTTTACGGTAGGTTCCCATGTGCAGATCTGGGGAAGGATACAGAGCCGTGAATATGTCAAAAAGCTCAATGAGCTGGAAACTGAGAAACGAGTTGCATATGAAGTGTCAGTCAGCAAGATCGAATATTTAGAAGACAAAGAATATTAACAAATTATTAAGAAAAAATTTCATAAATAATTTGCATTTTTAAGGCAGGTGTGGTATCTTAAAGAAATCTGAAGCAGTTGGAGAACAGGAATGTTCCAAAGGAGGATATTATGGATTCAGGCAATGTTCAGATTTATTACGGGGACGGCCGCGGAAAGTCAACTGCCGCACTGGGATACGCACTGCAGGCCGCAAGTGCAGGTAAAAATGTATTTATCATTCAGTTTTTAAAAGGCAGGATGGCGGCGGAGTCTGCGTTTCTGCAGCGTCTGGAGCCGGAGATTAAGGTTTTTCATTTTGAAAAGTCAGATGAACGCTACGATGAGCTGTCTGAGCAGGAAAAATTAGAAGAAAACCGCAATCTCCGCAATGGCGTGAATTTTGCCAGAAAAGTGCTGCTAAATGACGAATGCAGCCTTCTGGTACTGGATGAGCTGCTCGGAGTCATTGATAACGGAGTAGTAACAAGAGAAGATATGGAGGCTTTGTTCCAGGCAAAAGCGGACGAAACGGAGATGATTATTACAGGGAGAAATCTGCCGGATTATATCCGTGAGCTTGCGGACGAAGTATATCAGATGCAGGCGGAAAAAACAGACAGCTGCCGTTAATTTGATCATAAAAATTCAGGTTTTGCAGACGTTTTAAAAGCGTGTCTGCCATGGCTGTTTAGCAAAAAGCGCCAGGGCAGACACGCTTGTCTGTGTTTTATGTCTTATTAAAAACATCCAGTATCTGTCATTCTATATTCTGATTTCATTACGTTTATTCTGATTCGATACCAATAGATTCGATACCGATAGAATGAAAAAAATCTTTTCGTTCTGATTTATTTTTCGGAAACTTTATTTTGGCAGTTTCAGGGCTGTGGTAAAACAGGTTATTCAGGTAAAAAAGAAGGTCTCTGTCTTCTTTGCGGAAAACAGCCATCACAGCCATCTGGATTTTCTGGCTGCCCCAGATCATGCGGTGGGCAAGTGTCATAAATGATAATCCGGTTACTTTCGCCGGGGTAATGGCATATAGAAACACGATATCGCTGGCAAAGGCAAAAGAAGAAACGGATTCGCGGTTTAATATTTCCATCAGATGTTTTTCCGTTGCAGACCCGTCCCGAATGTAATCGTTCATCATGGTTTCAATAATGGGAAGGCGTTCTGTAAAGGCCTCATTTTCATGCCAGTATGCATTCTGAAACAGTGTTTCAAAAGGATGAACTGGTTTTGGGCACAATGCGTTCATGGCTGACATTTTGATTCTGCCCTGAAAATCAAAGCTGCTGAAGTTCGCAAAGCTGTCAATATAAAGCGTCTGTGCACAGGTACTGCTGCCCGGATTCTTTTTTACGGTCATAAGAATCAGGTCTGTCTGTGAAAAATCATACGTATTCATGGTGTTTACAGGAAGCAGGTCGGTAATTTCCAGGTAATGAGCGAACATGGCAATGACCTTGCGCTTGACAGCCCATGCTGCAGGCAGGTTCATATGGCAGCAGATGACTGTTTTTAGTTTTACTTCCGGATGAACGGTAAAATGATGCTCTAAGGCACCGGAAAGACAAAAAGCCAGGTTAACGAGCTCGATTTCTGTTAAACGCCTGTCCATAAACTGGAATGCGATGTCCTGGAACAGGAATGCAAACTCCAGTTCGGGGAGCAGGCTCTTTTTCATATCACTGATGCTGCCCTGTGAATAAAAAATGTAGCTGCTGCCCTGCAGGGAGCGCAGGTATAGCAGCAGAGCAATATAAAATTCATCATCGTCTGAAAAATCAATTCGAAACACCCGTTTCAGCCTTTCAAGAAAGAGTTCTGCCATTTTGATTGTAACAGGGCTGAAATAGGTATCTGCATTTTCCCTCGTAATCACAGATTCATCCAGCAGGCATGCATGTGAAATAAATTGATAAATGGCGCATTTTTCTGCATCTGGGAAGCTGATCTGCACTTTTTTCTCAAAATCCCGAAACAGGTCTTCTACAGCCATCCAGACACCAGCATCTGTGACAGGGACGGATTCGCTGTCTGGAAGGGGATATCCCAGACAGTTGCGGTGGTACATAATGGACATGGAAAGCTCAAGGGCAACAAGGCACGGGTCTTCCATAAGAATCCCGCAGCAGTCCAGGTGGCAGGGAATGATTTCCATTAAAAAGTCCAGAATTTCTTCATCTATGAAATAGCATCCATAGTATGCGTTTCTCTTTGCATTATAATCCCAGTCTTTGTAAAACAGATTTAGAAGGACGGAGCGGATTTTACACTCGTCTTTTTCAAAAGAAATAGCACTTTTTTGCTGGATCAGATGAATATTTGGCTCTTTGAGTGTATATCTGCGTTTTAACATCTGAATATCAGATAATAAGGTCGTATGGCTTATATACATTTCATCTTCCAGGTCATACAGGTTTAACGGCTGATCGGACAGGCACAGCTGAAACGCCAGATACCGGATCCGGTCTTCTTTTGTAAAAAAAGCGGTATCATTCTGATTCAGCTGCTTCAGCGCATCTGCAGATTTTGTGTATAAAAGATAGCCTTTGCTTTGCTCAGAAAGGATGTGGATTTCATATGGAGCCAGAGCATGGTTTAGCTGCTGGATATCATTGCGTATGGTGCGGGATGTGACATTCAGGTCTGAGGCAATTTTTTTCCCAGTCGTAAAGGAAGTCTGGTTTTTTAGTATATGAAGGATTTTTTTCTGGCGCAGGGAAAGATTTAACGTATTCATAAAAAACTCCTTTGATGGGGGCTGGTCTGTTCTCTGTTCGTTCTGATAAGCAGATTGTATCAGATTCTAACAGGCCTGACCAGCACTTCCCGACAGGCTTTTATGCTTTTCTTTTCCCCCAGCTGGCGGAAAAACGCGATTTGAACAGGAAGCAGGGAAAAGGTATTATGATTACAGACCAATAAAACAGAAACAGCGATAGCTGGGAAAGGGTGATAAAAGATGAAAGCAGTAGCAGGTTTTGGGATTGTTAATGCTGATACAAGCGGCCCTGGCGCCTTTTTAAGGGCTGCAAAGTGGTACTGGGATGAACTTACGGACATGTTTGCGGCAGCCGGATTTTCTTCCCTGATGATTCCAATGGTGCCGAATACAGAAAATGTGTCCAGAAACGGAGCTCCTATCTGTACAGCATCGGTCAAAACCCGTTTTGGTTCTCCTGAAGGATATCTGGAATATTTAAATGGAAAGGGAATTGATAACGTGGAAGCCATTGGCATTTCGGCACAGAGCCAGTTTAACAGCCTTTTTGAAACAGGGCTTCCGATCGGGCAGTTTTTTGATGCCTTTTATGAACACGCACAGGATGCGGCTGATACGCTGGCCAGGCTGCATGGAAGCACACTGTTAGTGTCTCCGACTCCGGGAACCGGATTTCTGAATCAGGAATTTGGCGGCGATGAAGCAAAGAAACAGCAGTTTCTGGAAGATGCAGCTGCATGCTTAAACCGCATAGGACAGATGTGCAGCAAAAATAACATTCATCTTGCAGTACGCAATGAATACTGGACGCTGGTAAGAGGTTCGGCAATGGAGGCCTTTTTAGAAAAACTGGATACAGACCTTGTTTCCTTTGCAATGGACCCGGCACACCTTTCCATAGCGGGTGCAGACTATGCCGCCCTCTTTGAAAAATATGCGAAACAGGCAAAAGCAGTCTGCTTTACAGACACAAAGTTTAAAGACGAGCTGGAAGTCTACAAGACGATATCGCCGGAATTCCCGCAGGACGGGCGTATGCAGAGGGTATATTATGATCTTGGGTATGGAAATGTGGATTTTGCTAAAATTTATGCGATCCTTAAGAAGGCCGGATTTGACGGACCTGTTATACTGGATTCTAAATATTCGCTGGATGTTCCAAAAGGAATCCTGAGGATGCGGACGTTTTGGAATCATTTGGAAAAGAACTATGCTTCTGGGGAGGTTCAGTAATGGAAGAACGGAATATCAGATATACATACATGACAAATCTTTGGGGCAATATTAACTACAAACAGATTAACAATTTCAATGAATGGTATATGGGAGATTTTGGCTCCGCATATTATTACCAGGACTGGGACAAGATTCTGCGCTATTTTGCAGGAGCCGGATTTAAAGGCATCGAGATTATGGTATTTTCCGTTCCAAGTATTATGAATGCATTCGGCTCTATGAAGAATTTTAAGGAATTTGCTAACGAGCGTGGAATTGAGCGCATTACGGGCATGTTTTCCCATCATGTCGGCTCTCAGGATAAGCGGAATCATCCGGGGATTTATGCATATGAGCAGCAGGCGATCGACGCGCTCGCGGAATGTGAAGGAATCAACCTGATTGTACAGCCGGCAGGCCAGTATTACGGGACAGGGCCTCTGGATGAAGAAGGGCTGAAAAATGTAGCAGAGTGCATGAATACGGTTGGGCGCATGTGCAAAGAAAAAGGGCTTGCAGTATCCATTCATAATGAATTCTGGTGTGCCGTAAACAAAAACGATCATGAGAGATTTTGGAGATGACAGATCCGAAATATGTGTATTACTGTCTGGATACAGCCCAGGTAGCGATTATGGGGAAAGATATCCTGCACTTTTATGATACTTACCATGACAGGGTACAGTATTTCCATATTAAAGATACGACATATATCAACGCACCGGACGAGAAGCGTTACGGGGCAGGCGCAGAGTTTGATGAGCAGGGGGCACGCTGGTTCTGGGAACCGGGCGGCGGGCTGCTGGATTTTAAAGGTTTGTGGAAACTGATGAAAAAATACCAGCATAAAGGATGGATTGGAATCGAATCAGACGGAACACCGGATCCCTTGTCAACGATTCTTCTGACCAAAAATTATATTGATACCGTTCTTGACCCGATTTACAAATAACAGACCGTCTGATGGCGGTCATATAACATAAATGATCATTATATTTAAGGAGGATACAGACTTATGAATACGCAGTTTGCAAAATTTTTACAGATTGGAATTATTGTGGAAAATGTAGAAGAGGCCGTAAAGCAGTATGAAAAATACGGAGTCGGGCCATGGAGAATCAGCCCGCTGGATTCTGCAGAATTCCCTGATTTTACGATGAATGGCAAAAAGGACCGCCTCCAGACAGTGATGGCTTTCTGTAATATCTGGGGATTTGAGCTGGAACTGATTCAGCCAGTGAGCGAAAGTCCTTATAAAACATGGTTAGAAGAGCATGGCCCTGGAATGCATCACATTGCCCTCATTACAAGAGATGAGTTTGGCAAAGTGATTGCAGAGCATAAAGACCTTACAGGAAGGGATCCATGGCTGTGGTGCAAAGACCCGGTAATTGGCATGGAATTTGCATATCTGGATTTACATAAGGAATTAGGACTGTATCTTGAAGTATACAATGAAGAGAAAAAAGGCGGACTGGACGCAGACTTTAAGCTGCCGGAAAACGAATAGAGATAGAGGAGGAAAGCTGCAATGGAATATGTAAAATTTGAAGGAATTGATAAAAAAGTCAGCAAGTTTTTTATGGGAACATTTGGAATGTTCTCGGATAACAAAGAAAAACATTTTCAGACACTCGATGCTGCATACGATCTTGGGATTACGGCAATCGATACAGCACGCGCTTACGACTCTGAGCCGACAGTAGGGGAATGGATTCAGACACGGGGACTGCGTGACAAAATCGTCCTGCTTTCCAAAGGAGCGCATCCGAGTGATTACCGCGAAAGAGTAACGCCTTATGATATTGATTCAGACCTGGCTGAGACGCTTGCACAGCTGCGGACGGATTACCTGGATATTTATCTTTTACACAGGGATAATACAAAACTTCCGGTCGGCCCGATTGTAGAAAAATTAAACGAGCATCAGGCAGCTGGCAGAATTAAAATATTTGGCGGTTCAAACTGGACACATACACGTCTGGAAGAAGCAAATGAGTATGCATATGCGCATAATCTGAAACCGATGTCCGTATCTTCTCCGAATTTCAGCCTGGCTGAGCAGGTGAAAAATCCGTTTGCTCCTGGCTGTGTAACAGTTGCCGGAAATAAAAATGCTGAGGCACAGGCATGGTATGTGAAAAACCAGATGCCGCTGCTTGCATATTCTTCCCTAGCAAGAGGCCTGTTTTCCGGAAGGATTACAAGAGAACTGCTGGCAGAAAATCCGGATCAGATCGATATGTTCTGCCGTATCGGATACTGTTACGAAGAGAATTTTGTAAGGCTTGACCGCTGCAGAGAAATTGCAAAGGAGAAAGGATGCTCCATTCCGCAGGCTGCGATGGCATATGTCCTTGACAGTGAATTAAATGCATTTCCAATTATCGGGGCTGCTGATAGAAGCGAGATTGAGTCTTCCCTGGGCGCACTGAACGTAAAACTCACACCGCAGGAGGTACTTTATCTGGAACTGAAAGCAGATACAAGGAACTAACAGCGCAAAGGAAGGGTGTATGAAGACAATACCGCCTGAGAAAAGGAGAAAAATATGGTATCAGGTAAGATTGGAAAATACAGACGGAGTGTTTCTATTATCGGGATTGGGGCGACACCTTTTTGCGATATTGGGGAAGACCCGGAATTAAAAGGACTGACAGAAGGAGAGTTTTTTGGCTCGGCTGCTTTAATGGCTATGGAAAATGCCGGCATTGAGCCAAGGGATGTAGATTTCTTTTACCATGGCTCTGCGAACCCGAAGTTTTTTAACAATGCTGCAACCCCGAATATGCAGGTGGCAGAATGGTTCGGAATGAGGGGAAAAGGATCGGTGCATCATTCAGAAGCATGCTGTACAGGGTATGTCGGTTTAGAGCAGGCAGTAAATGATGTTGCCAGCGGTGCGCATGATATCGTCCTTTCCGGCTGTGTGGAGATGGCCCGCGGACTACCGGTAGCGGGTAAGCCGGCACATTTTCGAAAAGGGATTACTACAGATGATATTACCCCGGATCTGGAAGCAATTATGGACCGTGCTTATACAAGGGCTTTGGGCGGCGGACATATCGGCCAGGATGACTGGATTGATTTATATAAAAATGAAAACGGGCTTACGGACGCACAGATTGATGAGATCTTAAATGCGATGTCCTATCATGGAAGAAGGGCGGCAGCGCTCAATCCGCTGGCAATGTGCCGTACGACGTTTGAAGAACAGGCAAAAGAAGCCGGATTTGATGACCCGATGGAATACCTGCGCTCACCGTTTAATCCAAAGACGACACAGTATCTGCGGGTTACGGGGAATGCTCCAAGTGCAGATGGAGCTGCCTGTGTGATTGTCTGCCCGACGGAAATGGCAGGGCAGTTTAAACAAAAGCCGGTGGAACTTCTCGGGGCGGGCGCATCCTGTCTGGAACTTATGAGGCCGCATAACGAGATGGAAATCACGAAGGAAGCAGGCCGTCAGGTATATGCAATGACAGGATTAAAGCCGGAAGATATGGACCTCCTTCTTGTCAATGATTTTGTGCTCCCGTCGCAGCTGCTTGCAGCAGAAGAGCTCGGGTATCTGCCGAAGGGAGAAGGATGGAAATGGGTGCTGGAAGGCCGTACGGCATTTGACGGCGACAGGCCTATAAATCCGCACGGAGGCCGTACATCCTATGGACATGCGTATGGGGCGTCCGGTATGGCTGATGTCTATGAGGCAGTACTTCAGCTGCGCGGGCAGGCCGGTGCACACCAGGTGAAAAATCATCCGAAAACAGCAATGCTGCGGGGATTCGGCGGTGGACAAAACTGCCGTGTCCTAATCCTGAAAGCTGTGGAATAAGGAGGCAGACATGAAGATTGAAAAAATAGTCGAAAGGTTTTACGAGGGACTGGCTGAACATAAAATTTATGCTCGCAGATGTAAAGAATGCGGTGCAATAGAGTATCCGCCGCGGTATGCGTGCAACACCTGCGGGTATCACGAAACAGAGTGGGTGGAGCTGTCAGGAAAAGGGAAACTCCACAGCATCATCCTTCCGGCATCCTTAAATGCAGACCCGTGGAATAATAAAATCGGTCCGTACTGTTACGGCCTGATTGAATTAGAAGAAGGCGTGATGTTTAACGGGACCGTGTTTGGCATGACCAGGAAACTCGCAAAGAAAATGAAACAGAAACTTCCGATCCCGGTACATCCTTTGTTTGCTGAGAGGGACGGCTTTACAACGCTGTTTTTTGAAATTGATGAGAATGCGGGGGTAGACAATTGAGCAGAAAAGAAATGGTAGATTTTATAGCCGGCTGTGTAGCGCAGACCTATCGGGCAGATGTGTCCGGCCTGTCGGAGTCTACAAATATACTGGAAGAGTTTGGAACAAAGTCCATGCAGAGGCTTTCCCTGTGTGCTTTGATTGAAAACGAGACCGACGTAGTACTTTCTCTGGGAGATATGGGGAAGTACCCGACAATTGGAGAACTGGCTGATTATATTCTGCAGCAGGAATAAAATTAAAAGAGGGTTCCAGATCACTTGTGTCCGTTCAGGGCAGGTGTTCTGGAACCTTTTTGTATGCCGCTTAGGGGATGCGCTGCCTGCTTTGCGTGAGGTTCGCCAGGGGAGGGGAGTAGTTTTCCCGGACGCCGGGCGGAGAAACTTTTTCCTTTTTCTGATCCGCCTTCGAAGCTTACTGTATTGGCACTGATAGGTGCCTTTTGGGGCTTCCAGGTATTTCATGCAAAAGGCAGAGAGCCACAAATCCTGGGAGCCGGGCAGAAAATTAAGAGTTTCTAACAGTTCTACGGAGTCACATCACAAGGAACCGCTGCTCTCTCCGGCGTCCGGGCAGCCAGTACTTTCCGGCTGGCAAATTATAAAGGAAGCACGCAGCACAGTCTTTGAATACATAGAGGGATGGTATAGCCGAAAAAGAATACATAGTGCGATTGGCTATATAACGACCAACAAAAAGAGGAAGATGAACTCAAAAAAGTAACATAATCTTTCGACTTTTTGGTCCAAAGTATTGACATAGGTCCAGGCAGAACGGAACAGATATAATAGGGAAGTCCGGTAAATTCCAGAGGGCTGTTTAAAGTCCTTTGGCTATTGACAGAAGAAATTGAATTATAAAAACTTTATAATTTTGTTGGAAATTATGGACATTCAACTTTATATGCAGTATAATTAAAAAAAATAAGGGAGGGAGTGCAAATAAGAAATTATCCTGAGAATTTCAAATTAGAAGAAACAACAATATGGTCATTTCCAGATAGAGGAAGCTGGGCAACACATTCTGGAAAGTATCGTGGAAACTGGTCACCATATATTCCAAGAAATCTTATTTTACGTTACTCTAAAAAAAATGACTGGGTATTGGATCCTTTCGTAGGAAGTGGGACGACATTAATAGAGGCAAGGTTGTTGGGCAGAAATGCTGTCGGTGTCGATGTTAATCCTGATTCCATCAAATTATCTAATTCAAATCTTGATTTTATATGTTCAGAAACTCCAAAAATATTTATCCGACAAGGAAATGCAAGGAAACTATTGTTTTTAAAAGATAGTAGCATTGATTTAATTTGTACGCAGCCGCCCTATGCAGATATTATTCGATACAGCAAGGATATTCAAGAGGATATGTCTCACTTATCATATGAAAGTTTTCAAAATGCTATATCGGAAGTTGCGGTAGAATCTTTTCGGGTTTTAAAAGAAAAAGGAATTTGCGCATTTATGATAGGAGATATTCGCAGAAAAGGGTATGTGCTTCCGCTTGGGATGAAATCAATGCAAAAGTTTGTGGATACTGGTTTGGTTTTGAAAGAAATTGTAATTAAAGAACAGCATAATTGCAGATCTGCAGATTATTGGGATGGCCGGAAGCGAAATTTTTTGTTGATTGCACATGAATATATTTTTGTACTGGAAAAGCCTGACAGTCGAACAAAATTCGCCGATCGCTGAATTAAAAGTTGAAAAAACTGAAATTTTGTGATATATTGTTAGACAGAGATTAACAGAAAGCAAATATTTGAGGTAAGTAAAATGGCTGTCAGTTATAAGAAATTGTGGAAACTGCTAATTGATAGAGATATGAAAAAGAAAGATTTATGTAGGGCGGCGGGAATTAGTCACACTTCTATGGCCAAATTAGGCAAGAACGAGAATGTTACAACAGATGTGCTTGTAAAAATATGTACTGCTTTGAATTGTGATATCGGTGATATAATGGAAATAAATTAAAATATTTTATATGGAATTGCGTGGAAAGGTAATATAAAGTGATGGAGCAGGTAATAAACAAAGAGAAAGCTGTTTTGCCAAAGCCTATTTTAAAGTGGGCGGGTGGAAAAACACAGATGTTGGGAAATATTATGCCCAAAATACCGAAAACTTATGGGAGGTACATAGAACCGTTTGTTGGAGGGGGTGCGCTTTTTTTTGCTTTGACTCCATGCCAGGCAATTATTTCGGATAGCAATCCTGAATTGATTAATACATACCAGGAAGTGGCCAACCATGTTGATTTAGTGATAAAATATTTGCATCAATATAAAAACACAAAAGAAGATTTTTATGCGGTTCGTGCATTGGATTGGACAAAGCTGCCGAAAGCTAATGCGGCAGCCAGAATGATATACTTAAATAAAACATGTTTTAATGGATTGTACAGAGTGAACAAAAAAGGACAATTTAATGTGCCGTATGGAAAGTATAAGTCTCCAAATTATTGTGATGAAGACTCTTTATATTCTGCGTCAGAGATTTTGCGGCAAGCAATGATTGTATGTGATGATTATAGATCTGTGTTAAAAAAATATGCTGAACCAGGAGATTTTGTTTTTTTGGATCCGCCATATCTTCCAATTTCTGAATACGCTGATTTTAAGCGATACACAAAGGAACAGTTTTATGAAGAAGATCATACGGAATTGGCAAAGGAAGTCGGGCGCCTGCAGGAACTAGGCTGTTATGTGATATTGACAAACTCTAACCATCCATTCGTACACGAATTATATGCACCATACAAAATAGAAATAGTTCCAACCAAAAGATATATTTCATGCAATGGCAGTAACCGAAAAGGTGAGGATGTTATTGTGACTGCTTTACCTAAAAGGAGGACATTGCTGAAGGCGGTTCCAAAACCATTGCCAGAACAAGTATCAAAATATCCAGCGACGCGATTTATGGGTTCTAAAAGTAAACTTTTAGAACAAATATGGTCAGTGGCATCTCAATTTGAATTTAATACAGTAGTTGATCTTTTTTCGGGTTCCGGAATTGTTGGGTATATGTTCAAGGCGCAGGGAAAGTCTGTAATTAGTAATGACTATATGGCTATGTCTGCGGCTTTTACAAAGGCAATGGTTGAAAATAATCAGGTGATATTGCCTGTGGAAGAAGCTGAAACATTGCTCGTCAGAAAGAAAGAATCAGATCATTTTGTATCAGAAACGTTTAAAGGATTGTACTATTCTGATCTGGAAAATGAATTGATAGATACATTAAGAACAAATATTGCAGCGATCAAGGATCCATATAAACACGCAATCGCTATGTCTGCGCTGATACGGGCATGTACAAAAAAACGTCCTCGTGGAATTTTTACATATACAGGGGAACGGTATAATGATGGAAGAAAAGATTTAAAAAAATCCTTGAACCAACAATTTATAGAGGCAGTTATTACGATTAACAATGCAGTATTTGATAATGGAAAGGAAAATAGCTCTAGGTGTGGAGATGCAATGGAGTTAAGAGTGGAACATCCGGATTTGGTATATATTGATCCGCCTTATTATTCTCCGTTATCTGATAATGAATATGTACGGCGGTATCATTTTGTGGAAGGACTGGCAAGGGACTGGCAGGGAGTTGAAATACAGCAAAATACACAGACGAAGAAATTTAAATCATATCCGACTCCTTTTTCCACAAGAAAAGGAGCAGCGGATGCATTTGATCAGTTGTTCAAAAAATTTTCAAAGAGCATTTTAGTTGTATCTTATTCGTCTAATAGTCAGCCTACACAGGATGAAATGTTAACTCTTTTGGCCAAACATAAAGAACATGTTGAGGTAGTACCTATTGATTATATTTATTCTTTTGGAAATCAGAAAGCAGCAAAAACGAATCGAAATAAAGTTCAGGAATATTTATTCGCTGCATATTAAACGGAGGATATTTTTGTGCGGGAGCAAATTGAAATTTGGCTGGTAGGTAATACAGGTCTGCGTAATCCAAACCGTATACAGGAAGGGTTTTCCATATTTGCCGCATCATCTTTTGTAGGAAATCTTCATGGACGGGAAAATGAAATTGGATTTATGAACCTTCTGAATACAAGAGGCATTATTCAAAATGAAAATGGGAAAGATGCATCAGGAAGTCATGCAAGAAAATGGCGATTAATGTTTGCAAAAAATGGCTTCATTTATCCACAAGTGAAGAAAAAGGATGGACAGCAGAATGAACTCGGGAAACTTGATGATATTACGCCATTTGGCAGGGCTTTTTTGAGAGCGGATACCTATCCGGCAGTGCAGGAATGTTATCTTCGTGCAATGAGCGTGGAACAGTTTCCAATGCCCGACGGGAAGTCCTGTTTTTCACCGTTGAGGTGGCTGCTTGCAATTATGCTTGAATTAGAAAAACGTACAGGTTCCTCAGAACTTAGCAGAATTGAGTTTGCGTTGTGGGGGCATACCACAAATCCAGGTTATGATTTGACAGGAGTTGTAGATCATATTCTGGATCTTAGAAATAGACGAGCCAAAGCATCAGCAAAGCGCACGTTTGATAAGAAAGAGATAGCCAGACGAGGTGAAAATTACAATAAAAAAGCAGATAATTTTTTGGATTACGGTGATATGAACATGAGGTATCTTCGTATTTCGGGTGTGTTGCAGCGAAAAGGGAGAGGGCTTATGATTGTTCCATCAAAGCACATTCTGGCAGAAAAACTTGCTAAGGCTACGGCAAGTTCAATACCGGTTATGGAGCAATATAAAATGTTGTGCAATGGGGCATTATTACCTATAGACAGCATGGATGTCGCAAAATATTTGCTCAATGATTTAATGAAGCAGATGAAGGAAAGGAACATTGTTTTTGATGTGTCAGATCTTCCTCTTACTACTCCTATGGAGATTAATATTGCCAGACAACGGCTTGAAAATATACTTGCTCAGACTGATGAAATCAATTATGCGAATAACCAATGTAATCAGTGGAAGGAAATAGCTGATTATATGTCACTTCTTATCAAAGGTGGAGGTAAAATTATTTATGACGAAGATAATGCGATTGAGGTTCCAAAAGATGAAACACCTGCATATCTTGAATGGATTCTTTGGCGGGCAGCATTAGCGATTGATCATCTGACTAATAAACCATATGAGATGCGAGGATTTCGACTAGATTCTGATTTTATGCCTGTTTCTACAGCAGGAGGTGGAAAAGGAGATCTATATTGTGAGTTCGATGATTTTACAATTTTAATTGAAGTGACAATGTCTTCTTCATCAAGACAGGAGGCAATGGAAGGAGAACCCGTTAGGCGTCATGTGTCAGACGCTGTTTTAAAATATGATAAGCCAGTATACGGATTGTTTATCGCTGTTAAAATTGATACAAATACAGCTGAAACATTTAGGCAAGGCATTTGGTATGCGAAAGGAGATGTAAAACAGAGACTGGATATTGTGCCATTAACTTTAGCACAATTTCAAATGTATTTTGTGTCGATGTTTCGGATGAAGCAGTCAAAACCGGAAAAACTTAGAGAATTAATTCTGAAATGTGAATCCAGACGAGATATTCTGGAAGCACCTGCTTGGAAAGAATATATTGCGGCTATTGTTAACGAAAAAGCTGAAAGAATGGTAAAAGTATCAAATAGATATTCTTGAAAATTTGTACCGCCAGGTGTTATTGCATATAGTTCTGTATTTGGAGAAAAGCAAGTAGTTGGCGTAACAGTTCATTTTCAAAAATACCAAAATAAAATTATTAAAATGTCATATTTAAAGGGATTGCTGAATGAAGTTGTTTTTAGTTCAAGTGGAAAACATTAGTGCATAATTGATTTGGATATGAAAATAAACTTAAATACATAGTTGCTTTTGAAAAAATAATAATGCGATTGTGTTATCAATTGGAATATAAGGATGATTCCTTATTGTATTATAGTATGCGTAAGTAAATAATAACAAGCAAAAAGTATATATGCAGATATATAATGTGAAAGAAAAACAAGTAGGAGCATAAGATGAATTATTTGGAGGATTTTCAAGGAAGAGCAGATTTAATAAATGCGTATGGTGATAATTCTTTGATGTTGTATGCATTAGAATTACGATTTGAGATATCAGATATAGTGTCTGTTGCCAGTGAGGCTTTAACAGATGGTGGTGAGGATAAGAAGTGTGAGTGAAAGCTATAAGTGAGGCTATGCAGGAACTTGCAAAAAATGAGCAAAAGAGGAAATTTAAGAAGAAAGAGAAGCGGTGGTGTTCAGAATGCTGGAAGCAGGTGAGACAGATTTGGAGAAAATTGCAAAAGTGTGGAAACTTTTGGTGGAGGCAGTGAAGAGATTGGCGAAGCAGCAGCCGATATAGGCATTCATGACTAGTAATGATGGTGTAATGAGGCTAAAATGTAGAGATCAGGTATAATTTCGTGTTACGGATTTGACTGTAGAGTGGATTTTCTTACGATTATAGATGAAAAATAATCAGTATACGTTATAGTGTAGTTAATAAATACAGTCATAAGGTGGAGATAAAACATGAAAATACCAGAGTTTTTTGGAAGAGATAATTATTTGCAAAATCCTATTATGCGGTGATTTTTGAAAGATCATAAAATAAATTTGATAATAGACGTATATTCTGCGCGGATGCTGGGCGGAGAAACTTTTTTCTTTTATTGCTCTGTTTGCGAACAGTAAGAAACTCTAATTTTTCTGCGTCCAGGCAGTGCAGCGGACGAAACGGCATCTGATGCCCTGATGCTATGGAATGTTTACTGTGTTGGCACTGGCAGGTGCTTTTTGGGGCTTCCAGGTACTTTACGTTTTCAAGACATGTTCCGAAAAAGTCTGGGAGTCATATTTCAATATGTTCCGAAGCCAGGGAGCCAGACGTATATTCTGTCACAGCTGCTCTCTCCGGCGTCCGGGCAGCCAATACTTTCCGGCTGGCAAATTATAAAGGAAATGTTAAATTTAGTTTGTGAGGGGATTAATGTGCAGAAAATATTAGTAGTTGAAGATGACTTAACTTTGAGTGTAGGACTATGCTTTGAACTGGATACAGGCGGCTATATGACAGTGCCGGCTTATAACTGCCAGAAAGCGCGGTGCCTTTTACATAGCAGCCGGTATGATCTGGTTATTCTGGATGTCAGTCTTCCGGATGGAAGCGGATTTGATCTCTGTCTGGAAATAAAAGCCAGCCTGGCAGATTTGCCGGTTATTTTTCTGACTGCCAATGACTTAGACGAGGATGTGTTAAACGGATTTGACCTTGGAGCAGATGATTATATAACGAAACCGTTCAATATACAGATTTTAAAACGGCGGGTGGAAGCTGTGCTGCGAAGAGGGACTGCAGCTGCAAAAGATACGGATGACTGTTATGATGACGGGTTTCTGCGGCTGGATTTTCGTGCACTGCTGGCAGTCCGAAGCGGGGAAAAACTGGCGATTACCCCGAATGAATATAAGATGCTTCGCCTTTTAACTGCAAATGCGGGCCGGATTGTGACGCGCCAGCTGCTTCTGGAAAAGCTGTGGGACTGCGACGGCAGCTTCATTGACGACCATACACTTACGGTAGCTGTGAACCGGCTGCGGTCAAAAATCGAGGATGAAGGGCATTCTTATATTCAGACGGTAAGGGGAATGGGATATATCTGGACGGGTGCGCAGCTATGAGAGAAATAAAATTAAATCTAAAATGGATGAAGCCGCAGCCTGTATTGTCACTGACTGCCGTTGTTATTCTTTTTATGGGAATACTGTGGGATGAGCTTCCTGCGATGGGAATCAGGACAGCACTGATGGTATCTGGCATTCTGATTCTTTTTTGTGTGTCTTTGTGGAGTCTTGGCCAGAGGCGGCAGCAGGCAGGTTTTGCAAACGAGATCTGTGAGATGGCGGATGCCCTTATGGAAGGCCGGACTCCTGGAAATTACCGTCCTTACGAAGATTCGCAGGTATCCAAAGTACAGGGAAAACTTCTGCAGTATTATGACCGGATGCTTGAGGGGCGCAGACAGAGCGACCAGGACAGGCAGACGATACAGGAATTAGTCAGTGATATTTCGCATCAGGTAAAAACGCCGGTTGCGAATCTGCTGATGTTTGCGGATATTTTACAAAAACATGAGCTGGCGGATGAGAAACGGGCCGAATTTTTAAGCATGATGAGGGTTCAGATTGATAAATTAGATTTCCTGATGCAGTCTCTGGTTAAAATGTCCCGCCTGGAAACAGGGACTTTTGTCCTGCATATGGAACAGGGAAGTTTATACAACACTATTGCCCAGGCAGTGAACGGAATCTGGGCAAAAGCAGCAGACAAAAATATCCAGATTGAGGCAGAATGTGACAGCAGCCTGTGTGTGAAGCATGATGCAAAATGGACGGCAGAGGCACTTGAAAATATACTGGATAATGCGGTAAAATATACGCCGGAGGGCGGAAATATTCAGATCCTTGTGCGTCCATGGCAGTTTTATACACGGATTGATATCAAAGATACCGGAATCGGAATTGCCAAAGAACATTATCATGACGTGTTTAAGCGCTTTTACCGTGCACAGGAAGCAGCCGCTTTCCAGGGAGTCGGATTGGGGCTGTATTTAGCCCGCGGCATTATTACCAGACAGAACGGATATATCAGTGTAAATTCAGAAATTGGTAAAGGCACGGTCTTTTCGGTATATCTGTTAAGCTGAGAAAGGGTTGTACGTTGGATATTGTATCGATACATCATTTGAAAAAATATTTTGGATCAGGCATCCGTCAGGTCAGGGCAATCGATGATATCAGCCTTACGATAGAAAAATATAAATTCACCGCGATTGTCGGAGCATCCGGCTCTGGAAAGACGACGCTGTTAAATGTCATAGGCGGCCTGTATGAACCGACGGAAGGGACTGTCATTGTCGACGGTACAGACCTGTCAAAGCTGAATGAAGACCAGAGGACTGTTTTCAGGCGCAGAAAGGCAGGGTTTGTATTTCAGGACTACAATCTGATTCCGGAACTGACAATTCGTGAAAATATCTTATTTCCTCTTGCGATGGATGATTCCCGGCCGGATGAAAAGTTTTTTAAAGAAATTGTTACTGCTCTGGGACTTAAGGACCAGTTAGATAAATTCCCTTATATGCTCTCCGGGGGAGGCCAGCAGTGCAGCGCGATTGCGAGAGCCTTAATTACAAAGCCTTCGATTATACTGGCCGATGAGCCGACCGGAAGCTTTGATGCAAAGACAAGCCAGAATATGGCAGGACTATTAAAAATGACGGCGGAAACATTTCACCAGACACTCATTATGATTACACACAATCTGGAACTATCCCAGCTTGCAGACCATGTGATCTGTCTGCGGGACGGCCGTATTGTCAAATGAACGCTCCGGGTTTTCGGAGTGTTTTTTTGTGCAAAAACGTAATGGTACAAAAATGTAACACGGATGTACCTTTTTTGTGACACTGGAGTGTTATGCTGGAGGCAGATAGAGAGTGCCTGGGAATTCTGAGCTGCTGTATGGGAGGGGGAGGGGATAGATTACCCGGACGCCGGGCGGAGAAACTTTTTCCTTTTTCTGTTCCGCCTTCGAACCGTAAGAAACTCTAAATTTTCTGCGTCCAGGCAGTGACAGCGGACGGACCGCACCTGATGCCCTGACGCTGTGGAGTGCTTACTGTATTGGCACTGGCAGGTGCCTTTTGGGCTTCCAGGCACTTTCATGCGGAAGGCAGAGAGCCCCAAATCCTGGGTGTCGGGCAGAAAATTAAGAGTTTCTAACAGTTCTGCGGAGTCACAGAAAAAGGAAAAAGTTTTTCCGCCCGGCTGGTACTGGAAGAAATTTACGTGTCTGCCAGAGAGGCGAATTCCAGCCATATTTTGAAGTGAGAGAGGTGTATACCAGCCATATACCAAAGCCAGGGAGGCAGCCATGTCCTGCAACCAGGGAGGCGCATACCAAGCCGTGTTTCAAAGTCAGGGAGCTTTTATCCGGTAAGTTCCGAATCGAGGGAGGCGCATACCAGCCGTGTTCCGCAACCGGGGAGGCGCATACCAGCCGTGTTTCAAAGTCAGGGAGTAGTTATCGAATGAGTTCCGAATCGAGGGAGGTGCATACCAGCTGTGTTCCGAATCGAGGGAGGCGCATACCAGCCGTGTTCTGCAGCCAGGGAGCATATACCGGCCATGTTTCAAAGTCAGAGAGCCGTTTTTCAATATGTTTCGAAGCCAGGGAGCCAGATGTGTATTCTGCCACAGCCAGCCGGAGAGAGCAGCGGTTCCTTGTGATGTGACTCCGGAGAAAAGCTGGAAGTTCTTAGTATTCTGCCCGACACCCAGGATTTGGGGCTCTCTGCCTTTTGCATAAAAGAACCTGGAAGCCCCAAAAGGCACCTGCCAGTGCCAATACCGTAAGCATTCCACAGCGTCAGGGCATCAGGTGCCGGTCCGTCCGCTGCCACTGCCTGGAAGCAGAATACTTAGAACTTCCTGCTTTTTGCAGGCGGAACATCACAAGGAACCGCTGCTCTCTCCGGCGTCCAGGCAGTCAATACCTTACGGCCGGCTATTTTTCAAACACTCTCTAGAATTTCAGGAGGAAATATTTTATGGAAGATATGTTAAAAACGCTTGCCAGGCGCAGTTTTGCCGCCAGCAGGGTGCGAAATGTTATTGCAGTACTGGCCATTGCGCTGACCGCTTTATTGTTTACATCTGTAACAACAATTATAACAGGTTCCACACAGTCTATGACGCTTGCGATGCAGATGCAGAAGGGAAGCAGGTCAGACGGCGATTTCCGGAATATGACCGCAGAACAGTATGAAACTGTAAAAAAGGCTGATTTTATAAAAACAGCCGGGCTGCGCATGCCAGTGGCATTTTTATCAAATACAAAGCATCATACGGTCGAATTTGATGTGCTGGATGAAACACAGGCTGAACTGACATTCTGTATGCCGGATCATGGGAGTGTGCCGGCGGCGGAAAACGAGGTTGTAACTTCTGACCTGGCGCTGCGGGATCTGGGTGTGGAGCCGGAAATCGGAGCGGAAGTGGTTATTGAGTTTGCAGCTCATGGAAAAACGTACCGGCTGCCTGTGACAGTATCTGGCTGGTTTGCCTCTTCCAGTGACCAGCTGAGCATGATGTGGGCCGGGACCGCCTTTCGGGATGCAAATCCTGAGATTTTTCAGTATACATACGGGCAGGACAGAGAGATGGCCGGAACTTACTGGTCTGATATTCTGGCTGAAAGTTCCGCGGGATTAGAAGAGAAAATGAAGGATCTGGCGGTCCGTGCAGGCGGCGACCCGCAGGATATAAATGCTAACAATTTTCTTCCGGCTGTAGTTAACACGACGACACATCAAAAGCCGGAATATGGTCTGCTTGCCATGGCTGCAGTATTTGTGCTGCTGTTTATTTTCTGCGGATATCTGCTGATTTACAATGTGTTTGATATTGCAGTCATGCAGGATATCCGCCGCTTCGGACTCTACCGTACGATTGGCATGAGTGCAGGACAGGTGAGAAAACTGGTCAGCCGTCAGGCCGTCTGGCTTTCCTGTGCCGGCATTCCTCTGGGGCTGGCAGCAGGATTCTGTGTCGGAAGAGCTTCGCTGCCTTTTATTATGAGTACAATCGCAGACGGGTATAAAAATATGCCGGCGCAAGTGTCTCCTTCACCAGCCATCTTTCTGGCTGCGGCTCTGCTTGCTGCATTTACCGTGTTCTTAAGTACCCGCAGGCCTGTCCGTATGGCAGCAGGCATCCCGCCGGTGGAAGCATTCCGCTATGTGGAGCGCAGTGTGGGAAAGCGCACAAGAAGCAGTGCAGACAGTGCCCATATTTACCGGCTTGCCTGGTTTAACCTGGGACGCAGCCGCCGGCGCAGCGCCTTTATCATGGTGTCTTTAATGCTGTGCATTGTACTGCTAAACAGCGTGGGAACGGTATCGGCGAGCCTGGATATAGAAAAGCAGGTATCATTTATGATCAGGACTGATTTTGCTGTTACAAATGCAGTCAGCTCAAACCTGACGAAAGGATTTGTATTCCGAAAGGATGCACTGAGTGATCAGGCAGTAAAAGATATCATGGCACAGCCGGGCATTATACAGGGCGCGCCTGTCTATAAAAATACAGCCGAGGATACAAATGTAACTTATGATTTTGAACATCCACTGACTGGTGAAACTTTTAAAAAGCAGGACAGCGGGCTTTATTTCGGATTTGATGAAAATTATATGTCATTCGGCCTTGGGGAGGATAAGCGTCCGGTCTGTAATGTCTATGGCATGGAGGAAAGCGCCATAGCCAGAATGGATTTGCGGGAAGGAGAGTTAGATGCGCATGCTCTTTTCGGGAAAATGTTAAAAGGCGAAGGTGTGCTTGTCGGCGTAGAAGCAGACCGCGTGAATATGCAGTTTATAGAAGCTCTGGACTTTACAGATGTCGGGCAGGTGATTACGGTCTATAAAAACGGCAGGCCTGTTAAGAAACTTCCGGTACTGGCAAAAGCTGCTATGAATGGCGACGACCAGGAAATCGGGTTTACGTGTAACGGACCGCTGGAAGTCGGCGGCGACGGATTGTCCCTTTTTATGCCGGCTGCCATATTCGAAGAACTGTATGACGAACCTGCCGTATATAAATATGCTTTTAATGTGGAAAAAGACCGCCGGGAAGAAATGACCAGTTTTTTGGAAAACTATACTGCCAATATAGATACCAGTGTCAGCTATCTGACATCCCAGTCAGCGAGAGAGAATGCACTGCGCACCCGCACAATGCTCCGGTTTGTGGGCGGTCTGGCCGGCCTGATTCTGGGCTTTGCAGGCGTACTGAACCTTGTAAATACAATGATTACGACAATTATAACCCGCCGGCATGAATTTGCAGCCATGTTAAGCATCGGCATGTCAGGACGCCAGCTGACGGAAATGGTAGTATTTGAGAGTGTTTATTATACGCTCGGTGCCTGCATGCTGGGCCTGGTGATGGCGGCGCTGTCCGGCATAACGCTGATCCGCAGCATCTTAAGCTCGATGTGGCAGTATACCTTTCATTTTACACTGCTTCCGGCATTTGCTGTAAGTGCGGTGCTGCTGGCTGTTTCTGTGATTGTTCCGGTTTTAGCGCTCCGGATATTTAACAGGGGCAGCATAACGCAGCAGCTGCGGGTAGCAGAATAAGGGGTGAAATGGATGATGTTATGGGCGCTATTCCATGATGCAGAGTGCGGTTTTAGGAGGCGGAATGGAATTTATGATATAGGACAATACAGAATAAATCAGCAAATTTTGCAGCAGAGCAGGAGGATATGATTGTCATGGAAAGTATTTTAATAGTATCTGGCCTTAGAAAATATTATGGCAGAGGCGATACGGCGGTAAAAGCACTGAACGGCATTGACCTGGAAATAGAGCGGGACAGATTCACTGCCATTATCGGCACTTCCGGCAGCGGAAAATCTACGCTGCTTCATATGCTGGGCGGTCTGGACACACCGGATGAAGGAAGTATTTTGATAAACGGTACAGAACTGGCAAAATTAAACAGTGAAGAGGCAGCTGTCTTTCGCCGCAGACAGATTGGTTTTATTTTTCAGAATTATAATCTGATTCCGGTTCTTACTGTATGGGAAAATATTGTATTTCCGATTTCCATGGACGGACAAAAACCAGATAAACAGTTTATTATGCAGGCAGTCAGACTGTTAGGGCTGGAACATAAGCTGGACAGCCTGCCGAATAATCTCTCCGGCGGACAGCAGCAGCGTGTGGCTATTGCACGTGCACTGGCGGCAAAACCGTCCATCATCCTAGCAGATGAGCCGACTGGCAATCTGGATTCAAAAACAAGCCAGGATGTCATAGGACTGTTAAAAATGACAGGAAAAGAATTTCATCAGACGATAGTCATGATTACACACAATCTGGAAATTGCACAGATGGCAGACCGTATTGTGCGGATTGAGGACGGACGTATTGCTGTGTAACAAAATCCTGTTACAGTTTAGCCCGGGTGTTTTCTAAGGGATATGACTGCGCAATTTTGCAGGTTCATTCCAGGAAGCAGCCAGATTCATATTGACATCACAGGGTAACAGTGATATAGTCAGTTTAACAGTTTAAAAAGAGGTAAGGCAAAACTGAATAAATGGATAGAGGTTGCGTGATTCAAAAGTAGCATACCGGATGTGACAGGCACAGAGGATGATATGTGAAAGGGGAAAACGCCGAAAGTGCTGCAGGCCTGGAATGCAGTTCTTGGGCATAGAGCAAACAGCTTTATGACTGTCATCTGAAAGAAAGAAAAAAGATGGGGCGCTATCAGGTCATAGTCTTCTTACGGAGTCGTATCATCAGTATAAAGTCTGGTAATGGGGATGAACAGACAGATTATGACCAGTCTGACATTAGGGATTGTCAGCCGGCTCATCAGAGCCGGCTTTTCTTAACTGTCCAAATTTATCCGGCTTTATGGCCGCAAAACTAGGAGGAATGAATTATGGCTATATTTAAAGGTGCAGGTGTTGCAATCGTTACGCCTATGAAAGAAAATCTGGAAGTTAATTACGATAAACTGGAAGAACTGGTAGAAGATCAGATCAAAGGCGGTACAGATGCTATTATTATTACCGGTACAACGGGTGAATCTTCTACGATGACAGAAGAAGAGCATTTAGACGTTATCCGTGCATGTGTGAATTATACAAAGCACCGGATCCCGGTTATTGCAGGGACAGGTTCAAACTGCACGAAAACAGCAGTCTATCTCTCACAGGAGGCAGAAAAAGCAGGCGCTGACGGGCTGCTGGTCGTAACGCCTTATTATAATAAAGCAACCCAGCAGGGGCTGATCAATCATTATACACAGATTGCACAGTCCGTAAAAGCACCGATTATATTATACAATGTACCAGGCAGGACAGGATGCAATCTGCTGCCGGAAACAGTAGCATATCTTCATAAAAATGTAGAAAATATCGTAGGATTAAAAGAAGCAACCGGAAATATTACCCAGGCTTCCAAAACAATGGACTTAACGGATGGAAAAATCGATATGTATTCAGGCGAAGATGCAGTCATCCTGCCGCTTCTTGCAATCGGGGCACTCGGCGTTATTTCAGTATGGTCGAACGTAGCGCCTTTTGATGTGCATAACCTGTGCCAGAGTTTCTTCGAAGGAGACCTGGAAACATCCAGAAAGCTGCAGAGAAAGGGCCTTGCACTGATTGACGCGCTGTTTAGCGAAGTAAGCCCGATTCCGGTAAAAAAAGCGATGAACCTGATGGGAAAAGACGTCGGCTCCCTGCGTGCGCCGCTTTGTGAGATGACCGAAAAAGGCACGGAAAAACTGGCAGAAGCGATGAAAGCATACGGAATTCTTTAAAATACAGCCAGGTATAAGAGAGTCATGAATAAGACAGCTGCTGCGGGAAAATACAGCCAGGTATTAAGACAGCTGCTGCAGGAAAATACAGCCAGGTATTAAGACAGCTGCTGCAGGAAAATACAGCCGGGTATTAAAAAAGCTGCTGTGGGAAAATGCAGTTATGAATAAGACAGCTGGCTGCGGGAATAATAGTACATAAGATGGAGGAAACGAACATGATAAAAGCAATTCTGCATGGGTGTAATGGAAGAATGGGGCGGTTTATTACCGAAATCTGCGCAGCGGATGACGGGATTGAAATTGCAGCGGGTATTGATGTATATGACGGTGTGCAGAATGTTTATCCGGTATTTACCAGTATTACTGACTGCGATATCGCGGCAGATGTTATCATTGATTTTACAAATGCGGGCGCAGTCGATGCATTAATGGATTACAGCGTAAAACAGAGTATTCCGGTTGTCATATGTTCCACCGGCCTGTCCGAAAGCCAGCTGGCAAAGGTACAGGATGCAGCAGGACATATCGCGGTACTAAAATCTGCAAATATGTCTCTGGGCATTAATACGCTGCTTGACCTTTTAAAAAAGGCTGTGGATGTGTTAGTCCCGGCAGGATTTGACATCGAAATTGTCGAAAAACACCATAACCAGAAGCTGGATGCGCCAAGCGGAACAGCGATCGCACTTGCAGATTCCATGAAGGAAGAGATAAAAAATATCTGCGGGCAGACCTATGACTATGAGTATGACCGGACCGGCAGACGGCAGAAACGTCCGAAGGAAGAGATTGGAATTTCTTCTGTGCGCGGCGGCAGTATTGTCGGTGAGCATGCAGTGATATTTGCCGGTACGGATGAGGAAATTACGATTCAGCATACGGCACATTCAAGAGCGGTTTTTGCGAAAGGAGCAGTGGAAGCAGCGAAATTTCTGGCTGGAAAACAGGCCGGACTGTATGATATGGCAGATGTAATAGCAGCCAGATGATTCAGGCTGTCCGATAGCGGCATGGCATATGTTTTATGCTATGCTGCTTTTTAAATGAAGATTACCCGAACACCGGAGAGAACATCGGTTCCTTGTGATATTCCGCCCGCAATAAGCAGGAATTTCTAAATATTCTGCTTCCAGGCAGAGATGGTAATTGTATTTGGAATATATAAGGACGATGATGGTGTTACAATGGAATCAGCAGTAATTGTATATACAGATAAATCAAAAGAAGAACTTCTGAAAATGCAGATTTCAGGTATTGATGGAATAATAGAGTGGTATACCATAGAAGAAATGATGCTTGGAATGTGAAGCAGGAAGGCCGGTTGTGCAGACAGGCTGGTTCTACGTATGCCCATGCTGAAAATAACAGGTACATAAAAATCATCCAGTACCAGCCGGGCGGAGAAACAGGAAAAAATTTCTCCGCCCGGCGTCCGGCTCATCAATGATAAGTTAAACTCTACAGCAGCTGTATACCATGCTCCGCACATGCCGCCGCCATTTCCGGCTTCCATATCGAGCACTGTACCTCTCCGATATGTGCCTTGCGCAGGAAAAACATACAGATGCGCGACTGTCCGATGCCGCCGCCGATTGTATACGGGAGTTCTTTATCTAAAACCGCTTTTTGGAACGGAAGATTAGCACGTTCCGGACATCCGGCTTTGGCGAGCTGGTCTGCCAGTGAATGCTCGTCGACGCGGATTCCCATGGAGGAAAGTTCTAATGCGATATCTAAAACCGGATAGTATACAAGAATATCTGCATTCAGGTTCCAGTCATCATAATCCGGTGCCCGGCCGTCATGTCTTTCGCCCGAAGCCAGCTGGCCGCCAATCTGCATCAGACAGACAGCTCCTTTTTCTTTTGTGATCAGATATTCACGTTCTTTTGGCGTGCTGTCAGGATACATGTTTTCGAGTTCCTGGGTGGTCAGAAAGAAAATGTCGCGGGGCAGGATTTCGTGGATATAGTCATACTGGACAGCCATATATTTTTCGGTCTTGCGCAGTGTGCGGTAGACAGCTTTTACGGTAGTTTTTAAGTAATCCATGTTTCGGTCTTCTTTCGTAATCACCTTTTCCCAGTCCCACTGGTCTACGAAAATAGAATGAATATTATCGGTATCTTCGTCACGGCGGATGGCATTCATATCTGTATAAAGCCCTTCTCCGACAGAAAATCCGTATTTATGCAGTGCAAAACGCTTCCATTTTGCAAGGGAATGTACGACCTGTGCATTCTGTCCGTTTTGTTCTTTAATGTCAAAGGAAACCGGGCGCTCCACGCCGTTTAAGTTGTCATTCAGGCCGGATTCCGGTGTGACAAATAGCGGTGCAGATACGCGGGATAAGTTAAGAGACAGAGATAGCAGGTTTTGAAAAAAATCTTTCACAGTCTTAATGGCAATCTGGGTATCATGCAGATTTAATTCAGACTGGTAGTCTTTCGGAAAAGTTAAATGTTCCATATAATGACCTCGTTCTTTCTGAAATGATTGCAGTTTCTGCGGTATCCAATGTACCATAAGCGTGTGCGGATTGCAAGGGTTTTCTGCGGCACAGATAGGGGCAGGCAGTCAGGATGCCTTGCTGCATCAGCCGTTTATGCTAAAAAATCCCGGATATGCCGGTACAGTTTGCTGCTGTGTATAATATAGCTGCCATGGTCTTCTCCTTTGAGAATAGTAAGCTGTGCATGCGGAAGGCTTTCTGCAATCAGTCTGGTATGCGAAGGTTTTATAATATCATGCTCGCCTGCCAGTACAAGAACCGGAATGTGGATATCTGCCAGAGATGAAGGATCAATATCCGGCTCTTCGATCATAATCCGGTCTAAGGGGCTGTTTGTCTTTTTATAGTGCTGTTTTGCTTTGTGAAGAAAAGACCATTTCATGCCGCGGGGATTTAAGTTTGCACCGCTGATGATCAGGCTGGAAATAAGATCCGGGTAGTGAAGGGCCAAAAGGAGCCCGATAATTCCGCCGTCGCTAAAGCCGTAAAGGGCAGGAGATTCGATTTCTAAAGAAGTAATCAGTTCTGCGATATCATCTGCCATGCCTTCATAATGGTAATCATCTGTCGGATTGCTGGCTCCGTGTCCGCGGCTGTCAATGGCATAGACGGTGTAATGCTGTTCGAGCATAGGAATCAGAAGGTCAAAAATAGTATGGTCTTCCCCGTTTCCGTGCAGCAGCAGGATAGGAGAGCCGTTACCTGTTTTATCATAGTATAAAATCTGCCGGTTGATATGGATGTACATGGGTGAATCCTTTCTGTATGTTTTTAAATGGCAGCAGGCCAGTGGATTTTATGTAACGGATATATTTTAACATAAGAAGGAAAAAGTTTCCATAAGTAATGAGGCAGAATTTAAAACAGTTCAGACAAGGGATGCCGCATGAAGCAAAAATCATAGTTCTTCATGCGGCAGTTTTGCAGAACGTGAGATTTTAATGTTTGTTTTGCGATTTTGCATTTCACTCTTGAGCAGGCAATCCATTTTATGTTATCATATCTATGTTCCGCCTCATTCATGCGGAATCAGCAAATGAAAAAGTAGATAGGAAGCATGGGAGTGAGACTAAACATATGGAGAGGAATAGTATTTTAATTGCGGATGATCAGGAAATTAACCGCGAAATTCTCAAAGACATTTTTAATGAGCAGTATGAAATTCTGGAAGCGGAAGATGGTATAAAGACAATTGAAGTCCTGGAAGAACATTGTGAAGATATTATCCTGATATTTCTGGATCTTCTTATGCCAGGCAAATCGGGACTGGATGTGCTGGCTCATATGACAGAAAAAGGGTACATGGATATCATTCCGGTTATTATGATTACTGGCGAGTCTTCAGCAGAAACGGATGAAAAGGCATATGAATACGGAGTAGCGGATATTATTTACAAACCGTTCGCGCCAAAAGTAGTTATGCGCCGTACAATGAATATTATTGAACTGTATGCACACAGGGCGGATATTGAACAAAAACTTATGCAGCGTACAATAGAACTAAGGGAAAGCAAGAAAAAGCTGGAGCGGCGCAATGAATTTCTGATAACAGCTTTAAGTTCTGTTGTGGAATTCAGAAGCCTGGAATCCGGGGAACATATTCAGCGTGTAAAACATTTAACCAAAATTATGTTAAAATATATCAGGATTTATTATCCGGAATACAAGCTGACCAAAGAAAAGGCAGACCTGATTGTGAATGCTTCTGCACTGCATGATCTTGGAAAAGTTGCGATTCCGGACAGCATTCTGTTAAAAACCGGCAGGCTGACAGACGAAGAGTATGAGGAGATGAAAAAACATACTATTTATGGCTGCCAGCTGTTAGAGCAGTTTCGGGAAGAAGGAGAAGTATCTGAATTTTACCATTACTGCTATGATATCTGCCGCTATCATCATGAGCGCTATGACGGCAAAGGATATCCGGATCATCTGGCCGGAGATGATATACCGGTCTGGGCGCAGATTGTGGCAATTGTCGATGTTTTTGACGCACTTGTCAGCAAGCGGGTTTACAAGCAGCCGTTTGCAGTAGAAGAAGCATACCGCATGATACAGGAAGGCGAATGCGGGCTGTTCTCTCCGGTGATGTTAGGCTGCTTCAGACTGGCCAAATATGATTTGAAAAAAGCGGCGGAAGAAAAGCTGTCTTTTGCAGACGGAGAGATGGAAGAGAAGACTTAATAAAATTAGGAAAATAAAATTAGGGCTTGCATTCAAAAAAACGTTATGATAAGATAAGACCCATAAATTCTTCATCAGATAAATATAGAAAATGCGGCGAAGGAGACTCAGATGTTCAGAGGCCGACAGGAATACAGCGTCACCGACTGAGAGCGCTGTTTGGAAGAGAAGATCATGGGAACACTCTGGAGCAGACTGGCTGAACAGCCATGATTCTGTCAGAAAGGCACATGTCATCTGACGGCAAAGACCATACATGCAGAAATGACAGATGCAGCATGCAGGATCTGCAGATGATACAGAATAATATCAGGCGGTGTCTGCGGTGAAACGTGAAGCGGTGTCTGCATGATATCAGGCAGTGTCTGCGAAATGTACAGCAGATATGGTGCATGGCAGAATTATGGAAATCAGGCTGGTACGTTGTGCGCGTTAAGTACAATGAGTGGGATGATTCAGCCCTGGGATTTATTTGGGATATCTGCATCATTCAAGGCGGGTGGTACCGCGGATAATGCAAAAATGCTTATTCGCCCCGGAATACAAAATAAAGTATTCCGGGGCTTTTTCATATGCACAGACATTTCCAAAAGACAGTCAGAAATGCTGCCAGTCCGGTGCAAAGGATGGAAAAAATATTTTCCTTCTTTTATGATACAGCTCCGGAATCATAGAAAAGGAGTGGTATGAATGATGAGTAATATTTACAGAGATGTAACAATGGATCAGGTGAGTGAAGCGGATATCGGGAGGACACTGCGCACGGCTGGATGGATTGAAAATATCCGGGACCATGGCGGCGTATCGTTTCTGGATGTGCGGGATATGTATGCAGTACTGCAGGTAGTCATCCGTGACGCCGGTCTGCTGAAAGGAATCCGCAAAGAACAGGCGGTGTCTGTAAAAGGCCTTGTAGAAAAGCGGGATGAAGAGACATACAACCCAAAGATTCCGACCGGGACGATTGAGCTGGAGGCTTATGAAATACAGATTTTAGGAGATGTAACAAAGCCGCTGCCTTTTGAGATTCAGACAAGCCGGGAAGTGCGGGAAGATGTCCGCCTGAAATACCGGTATCTGGATTTAAGAAACCAGAAAGTGAAAGACAGCATTATATTCCGCTCAAAGGTGATTTCATTTCTGCGGCAGAAAATGACGGATCTTGGATTTTTAGAAATCCAGACGCCGGTTTTGTGTGCCTCATCTCCGGAAGGAGCCAGGGATTACATAGTACCTTCCAGGAAGTGGAAAGGGAAATTTTACGCACTCCCGCAGGCACCGCAGCAGTACAAACAGCTTTTGATGGTATCCGGTTTTGACAGATATTTCCAGATTGCCCCGTGTTTCCGGGACGAGGATGCAAGGGCGGACCGTTCTCCGGGGGAATTTTACCAGCTGGATTTTGAGATGAGTTTTGCCACACAGGAAGAAGTGTTTGCCGTAGGAGAGCAGGTGCTGACAGAGGTATTTGAAACATTTGCTCCCGAAGGCAGCCAGGTGACGAAAGCGCCGTATCCGGTTTTCAGTTACAAAGAGGCTATGCTGCTGTTTGGAACGGATAAACCGGACCTGCGCAACCCGCTTCGGATTATGGATCTGACGGAAATCTTTCAAAAATGTACGTTTCAGCCGTTTTTAGGACGGACTGTACGCGCAATCCGTGTCCATGCACAGATGTCAAAAGGCTTTCATGAAAAACTGCTGCAGTTTGCAACAGGCATCGGCATGGGCGGCTTAGGATATCTGGAAGCTATGGAGGACGGGACTTATAAGGGCCCGATTGATAAATTTATCCCGGATAGCTGCAGGGAGGAATTCCGCAGTCTGACACAGTTAGAAACCGGAGATACCATTTTCTTTATCGCAGACCAGAAAGAACGTGCACAATATTATGCCGGTATGATACGTACGAAACTGGGAGAAAAGCTCGGGCTTTTGGAAAAAAATGCATTCCGATTCTGTTATGTAAACGATTTTCCGATGTTCGAAAAAGACCCGGAGACGAAAAAGACCGGATTTACACACAATCCGTTTTCCATGCCGCAAGGCGGGCTTAAAGCACTGCAGACCAAAGATGCAATGGATGTTCTGGCTTACCAGTATGATATTGTATGCAACGGCGTGGAACTTTCGTCCGGTGCGGTGCGCAATCATGACCTGAAAACAATGGTGAAAGCATTTGAGATCGCAGGCTATGATGAAAAGACGCTGAAAGAAAAATTCGGCGCTTTATATGAAGCATTTCAGTATGGCGCTCCTCCTCATGCCGGAATGGCACCTGGAATTGACCGCATGATTATGCTGCTTCGCGGGGAAGAGAACATCCGGGAAGTCATCGCGTTTCCAATGAACGGAAATGCCGAAGATGTCATGTGCGGCGCACCGGGTGCGGTAACTGAGCAGCAGCTTCGTGAAGTGCATATCAGAGTCAGGGACTAAAATCTTAAACAAAAGAATGTGCCTGGCAGGAAAGGAGACGGAAATGGCAGAAAAAATTTCAGATGAAACAATCGAATATACAGCGGTTCTGGCAAAGCTGGAACTGAATGAGGAAGAAAAAAAAGCAGCAAAATCCGATATGGAAAAAATGCTGCAGTATATTGATAAATTAAATGAACTGGATACAGAAGGCATAGAGCCTTTAGCGCATGTATTTGAGACAGTAAACGTATTCCGGGAAGACATAGAGGCCAGCGGCGGCAGGCATGAGGATGTGCTTTCAAATGCAAAGGAAAGAAAGGGACGCTGCTTTGCAGCACCAAAAACATTTGCATAGCCGGACACAGCAGATCTAAAAGTGCAGCCCCTGGGTATGAACGCATCATAGTTAAAATAAGGCATATTTAAAGGGCAGTACATATGGAACTATGCTTTGTGCAGTTTTATGGATAAAGATGATATAGAAAATCAGGAGGAAATGCATGAGCCTTACGAGTTTAACAGCAGTTGAATTAGGCGCAAAAATCCGCCGCGGGGAAGTATCGGCGGAGGAAGCGGTCAGAGATTTCATTGCGCAGATACATAAAAAAGAGCCGGACATTCACAGCTTTGTAACGGTGGATGAGGAAGGTGCAGTAAAGCAGGCAGGAGACGTTCAGAAAAAAATCTCTGCCGGAGAACTTACAGGGGCGCTTGCAGGTGTTCCTGTGGCCGTTAAGGATAATATGTGTACAAAAGGGCTGCTTACAACCTGCAGTTCCAGGATGCTGTCTGACTTTGTACCGTTTTATACCGCAGAAGCAGTAGAAAGGCTCAGGCGGGCAGGGGCCGTTGTGCTTGGCAAGACAAACATGGATGAATTTGCCATGGGTTCTACGACCGAGACGTCTTATTACGGGCCGACCAGAAATCCATGGAATTTAAATCATGTACCGGGCGGATCTTCCGGGGGTTCGTGTGCAGCTGTAGCGGCGGAGGAATGTGCGTATGCCTTAGGCTCCGATACAGGCGGCTCTATCAGGCAGCCGAGCGCGTTTTGCGGCGTGACAGGAATCAAGCCGACTTACGGAACCGTCTCCCGCTACGGCCTGATTGCATATGGATCGTCGTTAGATCAGATCGGACCTGTGGCCAAAAATGTATCAGACTGTGCAGCAGTTTTGGAAGTGATTTCCGGACATGATGAGAAAGATTCTACATCTATTCCGCGGACGGATACAGATTTTACTGCTGCACTTACAGATGATGTAAAGGGCATGAAAATCGGGCTTCCAAGAGATTATTTTGGTGAGGGGCTGGATGCGGAGGTAAAGGCAGCAGTTCTAAAGGCCGCGGATGTGCTGCGGGACCAGGGCGCTATTGTAGAAGAGTTTGACTTAGGCCTTGCAGAATATGCCATTCCGGCGTATTACGTTATCGCCTGTGCAGAAGCAGGTTCAAACCTGGAGCGGTTTGACGGTATTAAATACGGTTTCCGGGCCGGGCAGTACGAGGGGCTTCATGATATGTATAAAAAAACCCGTTCCCAGGGATTCGGACCGGAAGTAAAAAGACGCATTATGCTTGGAGCTTTTGTACTCAGCAGCGGATATTATGATGCTTATTATTTGAAAGCGCTGCGCACAAAAGCGCTGATTAAAAAAGCCTTTGACGAAGCCTTTACAAAGTTTGACGTGATTTTAGGGCCGGCGGCACCACAGACAGCGCCGGAAATTGGAAAGAGCCTGGAAGATCCGCTTAAAATGTACCTGGGAGATATCTATACGGTTTCGGTCAATCTGGCCGGGCTGCCAGGCATATCGGTTCCTGCAGGAACCGATTCGAAAGGCCTTCCGATTGGAATGCAGTTAATCGGAGACTGCTTTCAGGAAAAAAAGATAATCCGTGCAGCATATGCCTATGAACAGACAAAAGCATATGCAGCGTGTCCTTATGCGCGCCGGCAGGAAGGAGCTGATATACTATGATAGAATATGAAACCGTCATCGGATTAGAAGTCCATGTAGAACTGGCATCGAAGACGAAAATCTTCTGCGGCTGTTCCACGGCATTCGGGGCAGAACCGAATGCCAATACCTGTCCGGTCTGTACAGGCATGCCAGGCTCGCTACCGGTGCTGAATAAACAGGTTGTGGAATATGCAGCTGCTGTGGGCATTGCTTTGGAATGTGAGATTGCTTCTTATAGCAGATTTGACAGAAAAAACTATTTTTATCCCGATAATCCGCAAAACTACCAGATTTCACAGCTCTATCTTCCGCTTTGCAGGAATGGAAGAGTGCAGATACAGACACCGGACGGCAGCAGATTCATTGGAATCCATGAAATCCATATGGAAGAGGATGCCGGAAAACTGATTCACGACGAATCAGAAGACAGATCTTTGATCGATTATAACCGCTCCGGCGTGCCGTTAATCGAAATCGTTTCCGAGCCTGATATGCGAAACAGTGAAGAAGTTATTGCGTATCTGGAAAAACTGCGCATGATCATCCAGTACCTGGGCGCTTCCGACTGCAAGCTCCAGGAAGGCTCTATGCGTGCGGATGTAAACCTGTCAGTCCGAAAAGCCGGAGAGACGGAATTCGGGACACGTACGGAGATGAAAAACCTAAACTCCTTCCGGGCAATTACAAGAGCGATTGAAAACGAAAGAAACCGACAGATCGATTTGCTTGAATCCGGTGAAAAAGTCATACAGGAAACAAGGCGCTGGGATGATGCAAAAGGATATTCGTACGCCATGCGTTCGAAAGAAGACGCACAGGATTACCGTTACTTCCCGGAACCGGACCTGGTGCCAGTCGTTATCAGCGGGGAATGGCTCAGCCGGATACGGGATGCGCAGCCGGAACTTCGGGATGCGCGTATGTCCCGTTTTCAGAAACAGTACGGACTGCCAGAGTACGATGCTTCGATCATTACCAGCTCTAAAAAAATGGCCGATTTATTTGAAGAAACATCCGGAATCTGCGGCAGGCCGAAAAAGGTATCCAACTGGCTGATGGGCGAAACGATGCGTCTGTTAAAGGAAACCGGAAAAGACGCAGATGAACTTTCACTAGATGCGCACAGCTTTGCAAAACTGGTAAATCTGGCAGACGACAAAGCTGTGAGCAATACAGCTGCAAAAGAGGCGTTTGAGGAATTTTTCAAAAACGGTACAGATCCGGAAATATATATAGAAGAAAAGGGTTTAAAATCTGTAAGCGACGAAGGAGCGCTGCGCAGCGTAATTGAAAAGGTAATCACTGAAAACCCGCAGTCGGTACAGGATTACCGCAATGGAAAAGAAAAAGCGATTGGATTTTTAGTCGGGCAGACAATGAAAGCTATGAAGGGAAAGGCAAATCCTGGGATGGTGAATCAGATCTTAAAGGAGATGCTGTAGCGGACAGATGCTGCAGGGTATGTATTGATTAGCCGGACGCTGGGAAGAGACACTTTTTCCTTTTTCTGTTCCGCTTGCGAACAGTAA
>CAJTVR010000011.1:0-21102 GCA_910580075.1 uncultured Eubacterium sp.
TACTGTTCGCAGGCGGAACAGAAAAAGGAAAAAGTTTCTCCGCCCGGCGTCCGGGCAGCCCATCCCCTGGACATCACGTATCAAATGTATAAAATTAAAACAGGAGGACATCTCATGAGTGAAATGAAAGACAGACTGCATACCGGAGAGCTTTATCTTCCGGGAGACGATGAAATTATGAAAGAACAGGTCATCTATCAGGACATGCTCTGCCGCTATAATCAGACCCTGCCGTCAGAAACCGAAAAAAGAGCCGGCATGTTAAAAGAAATGCTCGGTGACTGCGGAGAGGGCGTTTATATTGAAGCCCCATTCTACGCCAATTTTGGCGGACACCACTGTCATTTTGGAAACAAAGTATATGCCAATTATCATCTGACCTGTGTAGATGATACTCACATTTATATTGGCGATTATACCATGATCGGCCCGAATGTCACCATTGCTACTGCAGGCCACCCGATTCTGCCAGAGCTGCGTGAACAGATTTACCAGTATAATATGCCGGTACACATTGGAAGAAACTGCTGGATCGGGGCAGGGGCTATTATTATGCCAGGTGTTTCTGTTGGTGATAATACGGTTATCGGAGCCGGAAGTGTTGTAACGAAAGATATCCCGGCAAATGTTGTTGCTGTCGGAAATCCCTGCAGGGTTATGCGGGAGATTGGAGAGCGGGACCGAAAATATTATTATAAGGATAGGGAAATCAACGTGTAGATGACACCGGGCTGATAACCGGCCTTTTAAAAGGTCTCTGCCAGTGCCGCAGCAGTAATTATGCCAAAACGCCAGGGCAGCGGCACCGGTCCGTCCGCTGCTGCTACCCTGATGCAGAAAATATAGAATTTCTTACTGTCCAAAGGCGGATCAGAATAAGGAAATAATTTCTCTGCCTGGCATCCGGGTAACCTATCCATTTCCTCGTCCAGGGAGCCGGATTCCGCTATTGCCATTTACAATTAAAATATTCGTACAAATCGCTTACATGGTAAAACACATGACCAGGATTCTTTTTTTCCAAAATTTCAGCACAAACCGATTCCTGCCATGCTGCTGAAAAGCAGACTACCCCCGCATCCCTGCACGCTTTTATATCCTGGGCTATATCTCCTATATAACAAAATTCCTCTTTTGCAATGTCATACTTTTTCTAAAATACACATTGGTATCGTATCGGCTATTGTTCCATCCATATCAAAAGCAGCTATCTTAAACATCGCATTTTTCCCCGTTAATTTTTCGAATCACACGGCACGGGCTGCCTGCTGCCAGTGAATTTTCCGGTATATCTTTTGTGACAACACTTCCAGCCCCTATCACAGAGCCATCACCTATGGTTACACCCGGCAGAACAATTACTCCGCCGCCCAGCCAGCAGCCGTTTCCGATTGTTATGGGCAATGCACGGGTACGGCAAAAATACTGGTCAGCTTCTCCGTTCCAGTCCGGGGTAAGCCTTTCAGATAACTCAACTGGGTGTGTTGCTGTATACAGCTGCACATTGGAAGCAATCAGCACATTATTACCAATGGTTATTTTGTTACAGTCCACAAATGTACAGTTCATATTTATAGAAACATTGTTTCCTGTATAAATATTCCGCCCGTAATCACAGATAAACGGAAGTCCGACCGATACATTTGTGCCAATTCCTCCAAACAGCTGTTTCAGGATGCTGGTTTTTTCTTCTTTCTGTTCATATGCAAGAGCATGGTATTCCTGCAGCAGTTTTCTTGTACGGCTTTTAAAATCCAGAAAAGTTTTGTCATGGCAGTTATAAATTTCCCCTGCCATACATTTTTCTAATTCCGTCATAGTATCACCTCCGTGTTTTATCATAGAAAAAAACCTGTTACAAAACAAGTAACAGGCTGTTCCTTATATTCTTTTTGCAAGTGCTTCTATCACAAAAATAACCGGAACCTGTGTCGTTCCATTGTATCCCCCGTTGATCCGTTTCGTGTTTAAATTATAAGAGAAATTCCAGTCCGATAATTTCGCCAGAGTTGACAATGGAGAATTCGTAATGCTTAACACGCTGCATTTCTTTTTCCTAAACTGGTTAACTGCTTCTATCAGTCTTTCTGTCTCACCGCTTTCTGAACATGCAATAACAGCTGTGTTTTTCCAGCAGAAAGATTCGATCGGATACAGCGCATCTTCAAGCCCCACCGCAAAATGTCCCATATTAGAAAAATATCTGGCCCCGTATTTCGCCAATGTGCCCGATGAACCCATTCCGATAAAAATAATCAGGTCAGCTTTCCTTATCACATCAGCCGCAAACAGTAATTTTTCTTCAAAAGCACTTGAATTTGCCCTTGCAAAAAAATCAGAAAGCTCCTGCAAATCTTCCATAGGCAGACATGCAGTCTGCAGAGTCATCTCTTTTTTCAGAGCATCTTTAAATTCTGAATACCCGTCAAAATTGTTTTTATTACAAAAGCGCAGTATTGTAGAGGCAGATACCTGGAGTTCTTTCGCCAGCTCTCTGATAGTCATATATTGTACTTTGTCAGTATTTGAAATAATATATTTATAAATACGAATGTCTGATTCATTATACTTTTGTATTTCTTCATACGAAAACATGCTGCATTTCCTCCAAAGCATCAGATATCCTGATTACACACTGATTCAGTTCCTGCCATAAAGCAGCTGATACAGCATCTGCTGCAGAGTGTGTCTGAATCATGCTTTCCGTAAGATATGCTTCACTCCGGCATCTCGCCCCAAAGTATACAGCGTCATTTCTCAGGATTCAGAAACCTGTCCAGAGGCGTTCCCGATTTACTGATCAAACAAAACAGCCTCTCTGCCAGATATCCAGACAGTATACCCGTAAGCACCCCTGTCAAAACATCACTCGGATAATGCACACCTACATACAGCCTGGATAATCCAATCAGCACAGCGAGTACCAGAACCGGAATTCCCGCTTTTTTCGGAAGGCTGCGGTACATCACCCACGCCGCCGCAAAGGAGCTTCCTGTATGTCCTGACGGAAACGAATAATCCAAAGGTTTCGGCACAAGAGGTACAAGAGCACTGATACAGTCATACGGCCTGGTTCTTCTGACCAGATTTTTTAACAGCAAATTATTTATAAGAAGTGAAAACAGCAGTGCTAAAATACTCATACATCCGATTTTTCTTGTTTTTGGGGGAATCATCAAAAGAAGGGACATAATAATCCAGATGATTCCGGCATTACCCAGGCTGGTTATAAACGTAACCGCCGGGGTTAGAAACGGTGATCTGACAGATTCCTGTATAAAAAGCAGAATGCTGCTGTCTATACTATTAATAAATTCCAGCATTGCAGATATCCTTTCCTGAAAGCCAGCCGCATATTGTCTGATAACAGCTGCTTCCATATGCAGTATGTCTTTTACATAATTGTTACCCGGACGCCAGGCGGAGAAACTTTTTCCTTTTTCTGTGACTCTGAAAACCTGTCAGACTGTCCAAAAGTAAATTCAGCCCGACAGGTTCATCAAATGCAGCCAGTACCAGCCGGGCGGAGAAACTTTTTCCTTTTTCTGTGACTCCGCAGAACTGTTAGAAATTCTTAATTTTCTGCCCAGCATCCAGGATTTGGGGTTCACTGCCTGACGCTATGCAAAACCCTGAAGCCCCAAAAGGTGCCTGCCAGTGCCACTGCATAAAGCATTCCAAAAACGCCAGGGCATCAGGCACCGGTCCGTCCGCTGCCACTGCCTCGAAACAGAAAATTTAGAATTTCTTACTGTTCGCAAGCGGAACAGAAAAAGGAAAAAGTTTCTCCGCCCGGCGTCCGGGTAACCTATACCCAAAACAGCAGCACCTCTTATTTTAATTTTCCACAAATCCCTTTATACTGCCGTACCGGTTTTACATCCAGCAATACCGATGCCGCCTTTTGCGGACACAGATTCACACAGCGGTAGCACAGCATACAGCTGTCCTTATGCGTAACCCGTCCGTTTTTTATTTCAAGATTGTGCACCGGGCATCTTTTTACGCACAATCCGCAGAGCGTGCAGCTGCTATCTGCAGTAAAAGAGCTGCGTCCTTTCTCCTCTGCTTTCGGAAAGGATGTATTCTGCATTTTTCCAAGGGCTGTTGAAAAGATATTCCAGCCGCGCTTTTTATAAATCCCATGCTGAATATGATAACAGACCCGTTTTATTTTCCGGTCTGCAGCTTTCTTCTTGCGGATACGTTCTTTTTCACGAATCGGAAACAGAAAAAAATTACTGATGTTATTCGGCATATGAAAGTGCTCTGCATAAATAACATTTTTTTCACAGCCCGGTATCAGCCGGGCAAATGCTCTTGCACCGTCACCCGAAAAAACCATCTGGGTACAAAAAATAATCAGTTTTTTATCTTTGAAAGAATCTTTGTATCTGTCTGCAAATTCCCGCATAATACGCGGGACTAAGGAACCATATACAGGATAACAGACTGCAATGGTATCTGTCCCGGAAAACAGACTGTAAAAATCAATGTTTTCTTCAATGCTGTGACATTCTGCACCCATAAGAGCAGAAAAGCGGCGGGAAATGTACGCTGAATTTCCTGTGCCGGAAAAATAAATCATGACCATAAAAGAATCCTTTCCTTATTTAATGGGCAGCGCGAACCGTATACGCTGCATTTTTATGTTAAATAGTATAGCATATGCAGATAAAGATTGCTACTGTATTTAATGTCAGAATCTGGCAGCTGCACAAACGAATCAAATAAGTTTTTAGAAAACAAGCCATTGATTATTATTTTGTCCGGATACCAAACCAGGAAGATCTTCAAAAAAATGCTGGACAAATGAAGCAAAAGCGTGTAAAATTTAAGAAACTCAGGAATTAAATAGAATTCATCAAAAAACAAAGGCGTTTTGCATTTTTGCAAGGCGTCTTTTTGCTTTTTAGGAGGAAAATATCATGAGACAGAAATTAGATTTTATTGACCGTCAGATTATCGGCTTATTACAGGAAAATGCCAGGATCTCTTTAAAAGACATTGCATCCAGGGTGTATTTATCGTCTCCTGCAGCTTCAGCAAGGTTAGACAAGCTGGAGCGGGAAGGATATATCACAGGTTTTCATGCCAGCGTGAATCATGAAATGATGGGTTTCAATATCAGAGCATTTATTACGCTGTCCGTGAATGAACTGTTAAAAGACGAATTTTTAGAATATATGAATCAGTGCAGAAATGTAATTGAATGCAACTGCATAGCCGGGGATTTTGCAATGCTTCTGGAGGTAATTTATCCGGATGCAGAAGCGCTGGAAGCGTTTGTTGCAAAACTGCAGCGATACGGAAAAACACGAACCCGGATTGTATATTCTACTGAGGTAAAACATCGGGGAGTCATAACGGAGCCGGAAATTGAAAAGGCTTGCTGAATAAAAGAGAACCGGAACATACGTGATCTAAAATATATGGAAAATTGTTAACTAATGAAATTGCCTATTGACACCTGCAGAATTGCGGTTATAATGATTACATAGTCAATCAAAAAAATAAGGGGGTTAACAATTATGAAAGAAAGGACATTATCAGGAGTACATCAGATTTGCCTGATTGCTTTAATGTCGGCTGTTATGTGTGTAATAGCACCGTTATCTATTCCGATTGGTGAAGTACCGGTTTCTGCTGCCACGCTGGTTATTTATCTGACAGTTTATCTGCTTGGAACTAAAATGGGAACCATTAGCTGCATCATTTACCTGCTGCTGGGATTTGCCGGACTTCCTGTGTTTTCCGGCTATACCGCCGGTGCTGCAAAACTTCTGGGGCCAACCGGCGGATATCTGACCGGTTATATTTTCATGGCTCTTATCTGCGGGATTTTTATGGAAAAATCATCCTATAAAACAGTCTGGTGCATAACAGGTATGATTGCAGGCACAGCAGTTTTGTACATATTTGGAACAGCCTGGTTTATGATACTGACAAAATGCGAATTAGGATATGCGGCAGCGGTATGTGTGGCACCGTTTTTGATCGGTGATCTTGCAAAAATTATATTATCTGAGCTGGCAGGCCGCGAGATTCGCAAACGCCTGGTTGCTGCGGGACTCATTGGATAGTATCAATTTCTGACAGTGTGCTCCGGCTCCCGGACAGAATGTCAGAATCTGACAGTGTGCTCCGGCTCCCGGACAGAATGTCAGAAATTGAAAGTTTCCTGCTTTTCTCCAGACCGAATCAGAAAAAAACACCTGATACAGAGCCAGCCGCGGGCTGCAGTCTGAATACCAGGCTGCGGCCCGCGGCTGAAACTGGCGGCCAGACAGACAGGCTCTGCCAGGTGCAGATACTGGACAGCTATCTTTTTTTCAGTCCGCCTGTCAGGTCATAACTTTCCGAAATCATTCTTTTAATATCTTCCTCCGGCACGCTTCCGTCCAAAATAATCGAATTCCAGTGCTCTTTATTCATATGATATCCCGGAATTACAGATGAAAATGTCTGTCTCCAGAAATCCCGCCACTGCGGATCACATTTTACATTGACCCAGACATGCCCTTCCCTGTCAAAAATCCATGCAAATATCTTCCTGCTTGTATTATGACGGATCACACACCAGTTCGTATCATCAAATGGATAATCTTCAAATACGTTTTTAAATGTCAGACAGTACTCTGTCACTTCTTCTCTTGTTATCATTTTTTCAGACTCCCACACATCCCTTTAACTTTTCTGACAGCCCTGCAGCACTACTGACTATTCGCACTGCAGTATGCCTGGATTGCCTGACAGGCATACTCTGCCGTCCCATCTCCGCATGCAGTGTTAATGTTCTGCGTCATGCTGCCGCCTCCTGCATACATACAGCCAAGCGATGCCAGAATCTCATTCGAGCAGCTGTAAAAATGCTGCGAAATATAATCCTGCAGTTTTTTCACCTGATCCTGCACCTCGCTGTCTTCCGGATTTTTGTCTTTCATAGCACCTAACTGCGCAATCACTGCCATCAGGCCCTCTCCCAGCTTCTGTTCCTCTTCCTTCGTACGCCCCTTTGACTTTTGCTCAAATTCCCGGTATTCTGCTGTCGTCCCCCAGGATGCCTTTGCCTGTTGCGCATATTCGTCAATTTTCCTTGTATCAAATGCTTTAAAGTCCAAGTTCTTCACTCCTATCATCTTTATTCCACGAGCCAGGTCAATCAGGTTTTCAAGATGCTCTTTTTTCATCTGAAGAAGCGTAATCTGCTGATCCAGCGCCCGGTTCCGGTCAAAACAGGGACTGTCCAGTATGTTTTTGATTTCCTTTAATGGAAACTGAAGTTCCTTAAACAGTAGAATATGCTGCAGTCTCTCAAGTACAGCATCATCATACAGCCGGTATCCGGCCCCGGATATTTCTGCCGGATGCAGCAGCCCGATTCTGTCATAATGATGCAGCGCGCGTATACTTACTCCCGTCAGCCTGCTCACTTCGTGAACTGTCATCATGATATTTCCCTCCTCCCTCATGTAACTTTATTATAAACTATGACGTAAGGTCAGAGTCAATAGGAAAAAAAATACCAGGCACAGCAGTCTGCTGCACCTGGCACTTTTATCACATTGCTTATTTACCAAGCTCTTCCTTTAAAGCAGCTGTCAGTGCCGGAACAATCTTATTCAGATCTCCAACAATACCATAATCAGCTACATCAAAAATAGGAGCATCTTCATCTTTATTAATTGCAATGATAATATCTGCTTCTTCCATACCTGCTACGTGCTGGATTGCACCAGAAATACCAATTGCAAAATATACATTTGGACGAACTGTCTTACCAGTCTGTCCTACCTGGCAGTCTACCGGTTTCCAGCCGTTTTCTACAACGGCACGGGAACAGCTTACCATTCCGCCGATTACATCAGCCAGATCCTGTAAAATCTTGAAGTTTTCTGCTGAGCCTACGCCACGGCCGCCAGATACAAGGATCTTAGCATCCATGATATTTTCAGCGCTCTTTGCCTGTTTGATGACATTCAGAATTTCTACATATTTATGGTTTACTTCAAATCCTGGATTGTACTCAATAACTTCTGCTTTTGCACCTGCAATCGGAGCAATTTTCTGCATAACGCCTGGACGTACCGTAGCCATCTGCGGACGGTTATCCGGGCACGCAATTGTAGCAATCGTATTGCCGCCGAATGCCGGACGTGTCATCAGAAGCTGGTTATGTTTCTGCTCTTTGCCTTCTACTGCTTTCAGCGGGAAATCACCGATTTCAAGCTGTGTACAGTCTGCTGTCAGACCAGTTGCTACTCTTGCAGATACTGTAGGGCCTAAATCCCTTCCGATTGCCGTAGCGCCGACTAACATGATTTCCGGTTTATATTCATCAATGACAGATGATAATGCATGTGCATATGGTTCTGTCTTGTATACTTCCAGAGCCGGATCATCAACTACGATTACTTTGTCTGCACCATATTCAGCCAGCTTGTCAGCCAGGCCTTTTACATTGTAGCCAAGAAGAACGGCTGTTACATCTGTATTTAAATCTTTTGCTAAGTCTTTCGCTTTTCCGATTAACTCAAAGGCAATACTGCTTAATTCATTATCTACCTGCTGTGCGTAGATATATACGCCCTTATATTCTTCTAAACCCATTTTTTTCACCACTTTCCTTCATCTTATTAGATTACATGTTTTTCTTTTAACTTACCCATGATATATGTCACGGATTCAGCTGCATCCAGTGTAACCTTCTCGCCGGCACCTTTACGTACTTTATCAGATGCTTTTGCGATCTTTGTAGGAGAACCATTCAGACCAATGTTTGCATCATCTAAGTCTTTCAGGTCGTTTCTTCCCCATACAGTCACTTCTTTTTCATCATATGCGTCAAAGATTCCGCCTGGTGTCATGTAACGAGGAACATTTAATTCAGAAAGTGCTGTAACAAGACAAGGCATTTTAACTTTCAGCTCATGATATCTGTCTTCGTACTGTCTCTTTACGATGACAGAATCGCCGTCGATTTTCAGCTCTTCTGCATAAGAAATAACCGGAAGATCCAGATGCTCTGCAATCTGAGGTCCAACCTGAGCCGTATCGCCGTCAATAGCCTGACGTCCTGTAATAATAAGATCATAATCAATATTTCTTAATGCTCCGGCAATTGTAGAAGAAGTTGCCCATGTATCTGCGCCGCCTAATACTCTGTCTGTAACAAGGACTGCTTTGTCAGCGCCCATTGCCATTGCTTCACGGAGCACATCGTCAGCCTTTGGAAGTCCCATTGTAAGAACAGTAACTTCTGCGCCGATTTCATCCTTAATCCTAAGTGCTGCTTCCAGTCCTGCTTTATCATCCGGATTCATGATCGCAAGCATGGCTGCTCTATCCAGCGTACCGTCTGGGTTAAATTTAACGCCGCCTTTGGTATCTGGTACCTGTTTAATACATACAACGATTTTCACGGTAGTTTCACTCCTTATATTCTATTTATATTGACCTGTTATTTTAATAACGCACCAGAAATTACCATGCGCTGAACTTCTGATGTTCCTTCATAAATCTCTGTAATCTTAGCATCACGCATCATACGTTCTACATCGTATTCTCTGATGTATCCGTATCCGCCGAACAGCTGAACCACTTCTGTAGTCACTGCCATAGCTGTCTCTGCTGCAAACAGTTTTGCTTTTGCTGCTTCTACAGAGTAAACTCTCTGTGTAGCTTTTGCCATTGCTGCACGGTATACTAAGAACTTAGCAGCATCAATTCTTGCTGCCATATCAGCCAGTTTGAACTGTGTATTCTGCTGCTGGGCAATTGAACGGCCAAACTGTTTTCTTTCTTTTGTATATTCAATTGCACGTTCTAAAGCGCCTTCTGCAATACCAAGAGCCTGGGCAGCGATACCGATACGTCCGCCGTCTAATGTATGCATTGCGATAGGGAAGCCTTTTCCTTCCGGTCCAAGAAGAGCATCCTTCGGAATTCTGCAGTCTTCAAAAATCAGTTCGTATGTTGAGGAACCGCGGATACCCATTTTCTTTTCTTTTGTACCAAAAGAGAATCCCGGTGTGCCCTTTTCAACGATAAATGCAGAGAAGTTTTTCTTCTTTCTGCCTCTCTTGTCTTCAGTAACGCTTGTAATTGCGATCACAATATAAACATCACCGACTTCGCCGTTTGTAATAAAACATTTAGAGCCGTTGAGCACCCATTCATCACCGTCTAAAACAGCTTTTGTCTGGCAGCCCTGTGCGTCTGTACCTGCACCTGGCTCTGTCAGACCGAATGCACCGAGTTTTTCACCTTTTGCAAGCGGTACTACATATTTCTTTTTCTGTTCTTCTGTACCGTAAGTCATAATCGGGTCAATACATAAAGATGTATGTGCTGATACGATAACACCTGTTGTACCGCATACTTTTGATAATTCTTCTACGCACATTGTATATGTAAGCGGATCACATCCCTGTCCGCCGTATTCCTTCGGAACCGGAATTCCCATAAATCCGGCTTTTGCCATTTTTTTCACTGTGTCAGCCGGGAAATGTTCTGTTTCGTCTACCTCCTGAGCAAGAGGTTTTACTTCTGTTTCAGCGAAATCTTTAAATAAAGTTCTCGCCATTTCATGTTTCTTATCTAAAGAAAAATCCATGATACTTACTCCTCCATTTACTTATTGCACAGGCTGCCTGGATATCTGCAGCCTGTGCCCTGTTGTTTTCATTTCTTTTTATTTTATTTGCTGTAATCGTAGAAACCTTTGCCTGTCTTCATGCCGAGCTTGCCTGCACGTACCATTTTCTTTAATAATGGATGCGGACGGTATTTTGGATCGCCTGTCTCGTCATATAATACGTTCATAATTGCAAGGCAGATATCAAGACCTACTAAATCGCCTAATGCAAGAGGTCCCATTGGATGATTTGCGCCAAGTTTCATAGCTGTATCGATACCTTCTACAGATGCAACGCCGTCTGCATAAATACCGATTGCTTCATTAATCATCGGGATTAAGATTCTGTTTACAACAAAGCCCGGAGCTTCTTTTACTTCTACCGGAGTTTTGCCAATTGCTTTGGAGATTTCTACGATTTTATCTCTCATTTCATCCGGAGTATTTTCGCCCTGGATAACTTCGATCAGTTTCATAACAGGAGCCGGATTGAAGAAGTGCATACCGATCACTGGTCTGTCAAGCCCTGCTGCAATTTCTGTAACAGATAAAGAAGATGTGTTAGTAGCAAACATGCAGTCTGCTTTTACAATAGCCTGCAGTTCTTTGAATGTCTGTTTCTTTACATCCATAACTTCCAGAGCTGCTTCTACGATAAGATCACAGTCTGTGCAGATATCTTTTACGCCTGTTGTAATTTTTGCTAAAATCTTGTCAGCATCTTCCTGAGCCATTTTGCCCTTTGCAACTCTTTTTTCAAAGCCTTTTGCAATTTTGTTTTTGCCGTTTGCAGCAAATTCTTCATTGATGTCGCATAAGCATACTTCGTAACCTTCTGTCTGTGCAAATGCCTGTGCGATTCCGGAACCCATGGTTCCTGCGCCGATTACTCCTACTTTCATTGTAGTTCCTCCTTAAATATTTTAACATAATATAAGTATCGCGGATTCGTCTGATTCCGCTGCCTGTTGCATATAAACGATCTGGTTCTTCAGCCAGTCTGAATGCTGCAGGACCGCCCGTACTACATATACCCGAGAGCACAAAAGGCTGCCCGGGTATATGTATAGTCCTGAATGTTACGAGGCGCTATACGCCTTAAGACGTTCCCGCAAATTTCCGCGGAAGCCGCCTTCTGTGCGCACAGACGCCAGAATCCGTCATTGATATTCCGTCTGTTTCCAGGATCAGAATCTGACTGTTCAGATTAATCTCTTTCAACAATTGTAGAGCAGCCCATGCCGCCACCGATACACAGTGTAGCAAGACCTCTCTTTGCATCTCTCTTCTGCATCTCATGTAACAGTGTAACAAGGATACGGCAGCCTGATGCTCCTACCGGATGGCCGAGTGCGATTGCACCGCCGTTTACGTTAACCTTGTCCATATTAAATCCAAGATCTTTTGCAACTGCAACAGACTGTGCTGCAAATGCTTCGTTTGCTTCAATTAAATCCATATCATCAATGCTGAGACCTGTACTAGCTAATACTTTCTTTGTAGAAGCTACCGGGCCGATACCCATAACTTCCGGTCTTACACCGCCAAGAGCGCCTGCTACCCATGTAGCCATTGGTGTAACGCCAAGTTCTTTTGCTTTTTCTTCACTCATAACAACGATTGCTGCTGCACCGTCATTGATACCGGAAGCGTTGCCTGCTGTAATCAGGCCGCCCTGTTTGCCTGAGCAGCATTTTAAGCTTGCAAGGCTTTCAGCTGTTGTGCCGGCACGAGGACCTTCATCCTTCTTAAATTCAACGATTTCTTTCTTAACCTTAACAGGTACCGGAACGATTTCATCGTCAAATCTGCCTTCTGCAATGGCTTTTTCACATTTCTGCTGGCTGTTTGCTGCAAATGCATCTAATTCTTCTCTTGTAAGGCCGTATTCATCACAGATATTTTCTGCTGTAATCATCATATGGTAATGGTTAAATGCATCTGTAAGTGCATCGTTTACCATTGTATCGATAATTGTCGCATTGTTCATGCGGTAACCAAAACGAGCTTTCGTCATAGCATATGGCGCCATTGACATATTCTCCATGCCGCCTGCAACAACAATATCAGCCTGTCCGGAAAGAATCTGTGCTGCTGCTTCATTGACACATTTCAGACCAGAACCGCATACTACATTCAATGTAACTGCCGGAACTTCATTTGGAAGACCTGCTTTAATAGAAGCCTGACGTGCAACGTTCTGTCCCTGAGCTGCCTGGATTACGCATCCCATTAATACTTCATCAACCTGCTCCGGCTTAACGCCTGCTCTGTTTAATGCTTCTTTAATTACAATTGCTCCTAAATCTGCTGCCGGAGTATTGCTTAATGCTCCGCCCATTCTGCCGATTGCGGTACGGCATGCGCCTGCTAAAACTACTTTGTTTGCCATTTTCTCGTCTCCTTTACAAACTTGTCAGAAAAGCTGTTAATTTTTTAACAATCTTTTCAAAAAAAATAAAACGTCTTAATATTGTAAGACTCAGCTGTTATATCCAGGATAACACAAACAGCGCGTTTTTGCAACCAGTATTTTCAAATAATCAGGCACTTAATAAAATACATGATCCCCTATCACAGTCCCGTCAATCAGCCCGTTATCAGCACAAAAATAAAGACATGATACATTCCGCTCTCCATTCAGCACTGCCTGGGCAGCTGTCCTGCAGCGGTTTCCCATTCCGGATGCCAGTGCACGGGCAAAACGTCCGCTCGATACAGGGGAAAACTGGCCTCTTTGATAAATCACTCCGCTGATACTGTTCGGAAAACTGCTGCTTTCCACACGGTTCATAATAACGCTCCCTACTGCAATCTGTCCTTCATATGGCTGATTGCCAGCTTCGCAGTAGATAATTGCCGATAACAGTTCCAGACTGTTCCCGCTTTCCATATGACTGCTGCTGCCAGAACTGCCGCCGCTGCTGCCAGCTGTGCTGTCCTGAAGCTGTGCTGCTTCCCGGCTTTTGCGGGCCTTTTCTTCTTCCAGTCTTTTCCGCTCCAGTTCCTGCTCCTGTCTTTTGATTTCCTCTGCACGCTTTAAATCCTCCTGCGCTTTTTGCTTTTCTAATTCTTTTTCGTATTCGATCTGGTCCTGCAGATCCCGGGCATATTTTAAACGCAGTGCTTTCGACTGCTGGATTTTTGCAATTTTGCTGTTCAGGCTGCTTTTCATTTCGTTTAGCGCACTGTCTATTTCAGACAGTTTCTGAACCTGTTTTTCTTCAAGCGCTTCCAGTTCTTCTTTTTCGGAAACAAGCTCCGCCCTGGCTTTTTTTATGTTTTGGATCACTGCTTTATATTCATTCATTTTATCACGGTCATAAGAAATCACCGCCTGGAAATAGTTGGCCCGGCGCAGCGCTTCCGGCATAGAATCTGCCTGCAGTACATAAACAAGCATATCCTGCGTGCTGTTCTCATACATAAACTGTATCCGCCGCTTCATCTGCGCATACTGTTCCTTTTGTTCCTTTAAAGACTGTTCCAGCTGCTTTTGCGTCTTTTCCGTCTCTTTTTTCGTGTTCCGGACAGCTGCCTGTGTTTCATCCAGCTCTGACGATAAACGGCTGATATTTTCCTGCGCCGCAAAAATTTTTTGTTCGAGTTCTTTTTGTTCTCTTTCATATGTATGAATCGCTTGATCGGTCTGACTGACGGACTGCTCCAGCTGATTGATTTTATCTCCAGCGCTGTCGATTCGGTTTTGAATTGTACCGGCATATGCTCTGCTGCTGCACAATAAGCAGACACATAAAAGAAACGGCACCCGGCCAGGTTTTTTCTTTTGATTCATAACGCAGATCATTCCTCCTCTCATTTCAGCATCATCTGTGCGAAAGCAGCTGCCAGCTCATGGCTGTATGTGCGGCTGACAGGTATATCCTCATGGCTGCAGACACAGCGCGTGCTCTCTACTCTCGACACATAGTTCAGATTTACGAGATAGCGCTTATGCACCCGCTTAAAATAATCCGGCAGTCCGCGCTGCACGTCATCCAGCTTCTGGTAAAAAAGTACTGTCTGCCCCTCCCGGTCAACGCTGCAGACCCTTCTGCCCTCACTCTTAAAATAGCAGATCTGGTTCAGATTCAGCCGCAGCGTCCCGGATTTATGCTCCACCGCATAATACATCTGCGTCTGTACCTGCAGTTCTCTGGCTGCCAGATCCAGCACTTTTTTAATTCTGTACTCCTGATATGGTTTTAATATATAATGAAACGCCTGTACCTCATATCCTTCAAAAACATAATCAGGATAAGCTGTTACAAAAATAATCAGCATGCGGTATCCGGATGCGCGCAGTGATCTTGCGGTATCCATGCCGCTCATACCCGGCATTTCAATATCCAGAAATAAAATATCAGGCTGCCTTTCCGGCAGCTGCCCAAGCAGCTCGCTGCCGGATTCATACTCTTGCGTCACACAGCTGATTCCCTGAAGTTCTGCGTGAACTTCAATTAGCTTTCTTAACTGCCTGCGAAATTTTTTCTCATCGTCACATATTCCTATCATCATTTTATGTCATTCTCCAGCGATACTTTTTATTTTAACATACAAACGTTACAAAATCTATGTCAAATATGACATTTTCCTTTCAGAATTTTTGCAAAATTATTTTATAATTGTGTTATCAGAAACAAGGGAGGAAATCATATGTTACAAGTCAATCATCTTAACAAAAGTTACTCAAACAGCGTTACTGTATATCCGGTATTAAAGGACGTATCCTTACATATAAAAAGGGGAGAATTTGTAGCCGTTATGGGGCCGTCCGGCAGCGGCAAGACGACGCTGTTAAACTGTATCTCCTGCTTTATCCCGCATGACAGCGGCAGTATATGTCTTGGCGGCCAGGAATTATCAGGTTTAAACAGTGACGGACAGCTGGCCAGAATCCGGAATGAAAAACTGGGCTTTGTATTTCAGGATTTTATGCTTTTAGACGGGCTGTCTGTTATGGAAAACATCTGCCTGCCTCAGATTATTGCAGGAAAACCCATTGCACAGATGGAATCAAATGCACAGAAACTATGCCAGCTTTTTGGCATTTCAAAAATCATGAATAAGTATCCGGCAGAAATATCCGGCGGTGAAAAACAGCGGACGGCTGTTGCCAGGTCTTTGATGAATCATCCTCTTATGATTCTTGCCGATGAACCGACTGGAAATCTGGACAGCAAATCCTGCAAAGCGGTAATTGCTGCCTTTCTTCAGGCCAAAGCGCAGCTGCATGCAGCCATATTTATGGTTACCCACGACAGTTATGCAGCGTCTTTCTGTGACCGCGTTCTTGTCTTAAAAGACGGAAAAATCTGGACAGAAGCAGCAAGAAGCGGTTCACAGCGCCAGTTTATGGATGAACTGTTAGATATCCTGCGTACTCTGGGAGGTGATGGCAGTGACAATGCATAGCATCTTTAAAAAACTCCGTTTCAAAAGCCGGGGCCAGCATGTTCTGCTCGCAGGATGCACGTTCCTATCCGTGCTGCTGCTTACTTCTTTTTCTTTTATGTACTACGGCCCGACTGTGCAGAACTTTCTGCCTCAGGGAGGAGATACGCGCAAAATGGCTTCACTGCTTTTAGCGGTCACAGCCACAGGCTGTTTTATTTTTACGCTTTATGCGTCCAGCCTGTTTTTCCGCAGCAAATCAAAAGACTACGGGATCCTGATGGCATTAGGTCTTCCAAAGAAAAAACTGCGCAGGCTGTTATTTCAGGAATTGTCCCTGCTAAGCGCTGTATCCTGCCTGTCCGGGCTGGTCTGTGCAGTGCCGGTATCTTTTATCATCTGGAAACTGTTTGAGCTTTTTATTATTTCCAATGAACAGATGCGTTACCGCCCCGGCGCTGCAGGTGTTTTTCCAGGCATACTTTTCTGTGCTGTTTTAATCCCCGCCCTTGGCATATCTGCCCGCAAATTTGTCATGCGTTCCGATATTATGGACATACTGCGTACCCGGCAGAAATCAGAAATGATCCGGGAAATTCCGAAATGGACATTTCCGGCAGGCATCCTTATGACTTTATCAGGGATCCTTATTGGCAGCGGCCTTCCGCAATTCAGCGCACGGGTGCTGCACCGAAATCTTCCGTCCGCTTTCAGCCTTGTATACCTGTTGTCTCTGGCCGGAATTTATTGTATTATTTTATCAATTGTGTCACAAAACCGTCTGAAAAAGAACCGGAAAAAATACTACGCAAACCTGATATCGATAAACCTGATGCGTTTTTCAGCCAGATCCACAACACGCAGCATGTGTGTCATTGTCCTGCTGCTTTTTGTCTGCTGTTTTTCTGCTTTTTACGGAATACAGTATGCCATGCCGCCAGACCTTTTAAACGAAAATCAGGGCCGGACTTTTTCCATGCACAGTCCGGCAGACGAAGCCAGGCTCAGTTTTGAAGAAATCCGTCAGACGGCAGAACAGTATCAGCTGGAAATCAGAGATTTTATGGAAAATGATGCGGCAAATCTGGTAATATCTTATCACCGGCGCGATTTTAATGAAGACGGCACACAATATGCAGAATTATACAGTGAGAAAGAAACATGCGCCCTGTTTCTGTCACAGACAGATTATAATACATTTACATTCCAAAAAATCCAGGTGGCTCCAGGCACTTACCAGACAGTCACGGCATCCGGATACAGCAGTTTTTTTGATTTTGCGGACGGTCTTGAGGAAGTTATGAACCCTGATACCGGGGCTGTATTTAAACTGGAATTTGGCGGAGTACTGGAAAACGATACGCTTGCACAGATGAGCCGGCCGTTTTTATATGTCGTAAATGACACAGATTATGCAGAAATGACCCAGGGACTGGGCACCGTATATAAAGAACATATAACGGCTTTTCATGTATCCGACATATACAGTTCCCATGCCTTCGCAAAAGACCTTCTGGCCCGGTATATTTCACGCTGTTCCAGCCTGTCTGACCACCTGGGACTGTGGAATATCTGGGAGCAGAAACTGGCAGATGATGCAGAAAAAGAATACGGCTACAGCGGCTCCTGCAATCTGGCTGCTGATAATAACCTGCTCCAAGGCGACTGGAAATATGCTCCGCAGTTTCACATTCTGACAGTTCAGGACAGAATGCAGCTGATTAGTGTCTATGTCATGCTAAGTGCATATATTTTTATCATTTCCATAACAGCAGTATGCGTTATGAGTTATGTCAGAAGCATTTCTATCGCAGCAGACAACCGGGCACTGTTTGAAAGCCTTGCAAAACTCGGTGCAGACCAGTCATATCAGCGCAGAGTCCTGAAAAAACAGCTGGCAAAAATTTTCAAGTATCCGGCAGTAACCGGATGCGGACTCGGATTTTTATTTTCAGCTGTCATGGATTTTTTTAACGACGGAAAATTCTCACGGATAGAACTCCAGTCGCTTGCAGCTCTGACAGGAATGACCGCGGTAATACTGGCAGTTATGTATGCCGTGTACCGGCATGCTGCAAAAGAAGCCGAAAAAACAGCCGGCATTTCCTAACTCATGCAGCCGGATACATCATATTTCTTAATGCGAAAGCACCCGCCTATACTCATGCAGGCATGACACCCGGCTCACTGCCTGCAAAAATAAAAAGCCGGAGGAGTTACTATGAATGGAAACGTTTTGATGTTCTTTTTTTACAGTTTTGGAAATTTAATGAACCTCATCGAAGGCTTTTATTATATGAAATGTATCGACTGCTGCCTGAAACGGCGGAACGGCAGACTGATATTTCCCGCCGGCCTGGCTGGTTATACTATTGTATCCAGTATTGTAATCTATCCGGACGATCTTGCAAATATCAGTCTGGCAGCCGTATTCTTCGGCATTTTGAATTTTCTTATTTATGACCAGGGACAGACTGTGGTAAAGCTGGCGCTTATCATCATACTGCTGCCAGTTTCTTCCGCACTGAATTTTTTGGTATTCGATATAAGTACGAAACTTTACTTTCAGTATTTTACGGCGGATGATAAGATCGCAAACTGTTTCTTTTCCAATTTTTCAGTCCTCCCGCCAGCTGTTTTTTTTATCTTTTTCTACCGCGCCTTTCACAAAGCGCTGAAAAAAATGCAGCATACATTTACAGAACGCACCTGGTGTCTGACTGCTTTGATCTGTACAGCTTCTTTTGCCGGTGTCTTCAGCTGCCTTTTTCTGTCAACAGACTACGGCAGTTACTATATCTGGCCCTGTATGCTGGCCTGCATACTGACAAATACCTGCGTCCTCTGGCTCGCCTCCTGCCTGGCAGACGGCATCTATGCAGACCTGGAACGCAAAAACCTGCGTCTCCAGCAAAATTATTACGAAGAACTGGAAAAAAACCAGAACCAGATCCGCAAACTGCGTCACGATATGAACAGCCACCTGGCCATTGTAGGACAGCTGCTAAAAAAAGGCGAGACCGAAAATGCTGAAACATATTTTTCCCAGATTTCCAGTCTGATACAGGATTCCAGCCGCAGATTCTGTCAAAACAGCGTTGTAAACGCTGTTTTAAATGCCCGCTACAGCATGATGCAGGAAGCTGAAATAGACAGCTTTTTTCACATCAGCATCGACGGCATGATGCTGTTAGATGATGTCAGCCTCTGTACGATTTTTGCGAATACGCTTGACAATGCCATTGAAGCCTGCCAGAAAATAAAATCCGTTCAGGAGCGTAAGATCCAGCTGAAATGCCGGTATACCGAAAATGGTTATTTTAGTTTTGAGCTGGTAAATTCCAGGAATAATGAGATTGCAGTCAAAAAAGGACAGTTTATTTCCGATAAAGAAGACCGCAGGATGCATGGCATCGGGATTTCTTCGGTCAGAAGCATTGTAGATAAATATCAGGGAACACTGGACATCAGCTATGATGAATGCTCGTTTAAAGTAGTGATACTGATCGGATAAATTTTAGCGGACTGCAGACGCCTGTCTGAACTGTTCCCTATATGTAACCAATATTTCGCCGATTACTCGATTTTTCATTGTATTTTATATATATATATGTTATGATAAAGCGTAGTCATGGTTTGGTTGATAATATTTTACCAGTAGGAGGGGTGTTATGTTATTCGTAGAATCACAAGATATCAAACCCGGAATGCGTCTTGCTAAGCCAGTATATAACAGAAACGGCGTATTACTGTTTGACCGGAATACAAAACTGACCATTCAAAATATCGTAAACCTTACAAATTTTGGATTGATTGGCATTTTTATTCTGGAGCCGGCAGAGCCGCTTCCGCCAATTTCCAGAGAAGAACAGGAATTCGACCAGCTGCAGACATTTTATATGTTTCGTCTTCGTGATAATCTGGTAAACATCAGCAAAGGCAAAATGCCGGAAGATTTGCCAAGTCTTGCAAAAGACGTCGTACAGCATTTTGGCACGTTAGACCATAAAGTGCATTTCACCCAGACAATCCGCAGTAACTCAGATTTTGTTTACAAACATTCTGTTGGCGTTGCTATTATATCTTCTATGATCGGACATGCAATGGGGCTTCGTGAGAACACACTTCTGTCCCTTGCAATGGCTGCTTTTTTGTATGATTTCGGCTTTTTATATGTACCTGCTGAAATCATGAAAAAGGGTGAGGATATCAGCGAAATTGAAACTTCCACAATTACAAAGTACCGTGAAAAAGCATTTGCACTGCTGCATGCGGATACAAACCCGTACAATATTCCGCCAGATGCACTTGCAATTGTAACACAGATGATAAAAGCCGGACGCGCAGAAGGCGATCAGGTAGACCGCAGCAAATGGCTGACCGGTACCAGTATTCTGACTGTTGCCGATAAATTTGACCGTATGACAGCCATGAGCCTGAGCCGCAAGCCAAACTCCGAGATATCAGCGATCCGTTATTTAATTGACCACCCGGAATCTTATCCGAAAAATGTCGTATCCGCTCTCGCCCAGAGCATCCATATTATGCCTGTTGGATGCTGCGTAGATCTTTCCAATGGCGACAAAGGTCTGGTTCTTGAAGCAAACGAAGGTGATTTTAACCACCCTGTAGTACTGAGTTTTACCTATAATACAGTGCTGGATTTAAAAGACCCGAAAAATAAACATATTAAAATAGCCGATGTTATGCATACAATGGATAACCGGGTCAAAATGGATGATGAAACGCTCAAACAGTTTACGACTGATGAAAACAGCAGCAAAATGATTCGTAAATATGAGTTTAAAAAACTCGAAATTGAAAAGCGCAGAAAGGAGCGCGGACTTGCTCAATAAAATACAGCCGGACAGGGAACCATATGTTTCCAGCCCGGCTGCTTTCTGTCTCTGCATTTATTTTTCACAGGCCAGCCTGTTACATACACGGCACCTGCGGCAGGAAAGTTCGTGACTTTGCCTGCGGCATATGCTATAATCAGTTACCAGAGCGTGTTTGAAAAATCCATGCAGCTGTGTATTTCCGCGAAAAGTATCATTTACCCGGACGCCAGG
>CAJTVR010000011.1:21143-78848 GCA_910580075.1 uncultured Eubacterium sp.
CGTCCGCTGCCACAGCCTTGAAGCAGAAAATTTAGAAGTTCTTACTGTTCGAAGGCGGAACAGAAAAAGGAACAAGTTTCTCCGCCTGGCGTCCGGTCAGCCTATACTTTCCAGCATCCAATAATACATCTGCTTTGATTTTTCAGACACGCTCTACGCAAAAAAAGGAGGAGGCCATCATGAAAACAGACATCCAAATTGCACAGGACGCTAACATGCAGCACATCAAAGACGTTGCCGCCAGATACGGAATTACAGAAGATGATCTGGAGCTGTACGGCAGATACAAAGCAAAGCTTTCTGACTCTCTGATCGAAAAGACGAAAGACAAAGAAGACGGAAAGCTCATTCTTGTAACCGCTATCAATCCTACACCTGCCGGAGAAGGGAAGACTACTACCAGCATCGGGCTTGCCCAGGCATTTGGCAGACTGGACAAAAACTGCCTGCTTGCTCTCCGGGAACCGTCTTTGGGCCCGTGTTTCGGAATTAAGGGCGGCGCAGCAGGCGGCGGCTATTCACAGGTTGTTCCAATGGAAGATCTGAACCTGCATTTTACTGGAGATTTTCACGCTATTACATCAGCAAATAACCTGCTTGCCGCGCTTCTTGATAATCACATTCAGCAGGGAAATGCCCTCAATATCGACACAAGACAGATTGTCTGGAAACGCTGTATGGATATGAACGACCGTTCCCTTCGTAATATTGTAGTGGGTCTTGGTGCAAAATCAGACGGTTTTGTAAGGGAAGACCATTTTGTTATTACAGTAGCAACTGAAATAATGGCAATTTTATGCCTGTCTTCTGATATGGCAGACTTGAAAAAACGCCTTGGAAATATCATTGCCGCATATAATTATGACGGCGAACCGGTCACTGCAGCCCAGCTTCAGGCAGTCGGAGCAATGGCAGCGCTTTTAAAAGACGCCCTGAAGCCAAACCTGATACAGACGCTCGAACATACCGGAGCTATCGTACACGGCGGGCCGTTTGCAAATATCGCCCACGGCTGCAATTCCGTCCGCGCTACCAAAACTGCCCTGAAAATCGCTGACTATGTAATTACCGAAGCAGGATTCGGCGCAGACCTCGGCGCTGAGAAATTCTTTGATATCAAATGCCGCAAAGCAGGACTGAAACCGGACGCAGTTGTTCTGGTAGCAACTGTGCGTGCACTTAAATATAACGGCGGCGTTCCAAAGAACAGTCTTTCCGAAGAAAACCTGGACGCCCTGAAAAAAGGTATCTGCAATCTGGAAAAACACATTGAAAACCTCCAAAAATACCGTGTGCCGATTGTGGTTACCCTGAATTCATTTCTGACAGATACTCCTGCAGAATATGAATACATCCGCAGTTTCTGCCAGGAAAAAGGCTGCGAATTTGCTTTATCAAGAGTCTGGGAAAAGGGCGGGGAAGGCGGCATTGAACTGGCTCAGAAAGTACTGCAGACGCTGGAAGAAAAACCGTCTGATTTTCAGCCGCTTTATCCGGATGAAATGCCTCTAAAAGAAAAGATTCGGACAATTGCTACAGAAATCTACGGCGCTGACGGCATCACATGCACGCCTGCTGCCGAAAAAACTCTTGCAAAGCTCACCGAATTAGGCTTTGGAAACCTGCCGGTGTGTATCGCAAAAACACAGTATTCACTGTCTGACGACCAGTACAAGCTCGGACGTCCCAGCGGGTTTACTGTAAATGTACGCGATGTTTATGTAAGCGCCGGTGCCGGATTTGTCGTCGTACTGACAGGTGCCATAATGACAATGCCCGGCCTTTCCAAATCCCCGGCCGCTTATGGAATCGACGTAAATGATAACGGCCGGATTACCGGACTGTTTTAAACTGTCCGCCTGACAAAAGGTGCACCATTCATATAATGAAAGACAGGATATGGAAGATTATAGATCATACTTCCATATCCTGTCTTCTTTCTACAACTAACGATTCTGTCGCTTACCATGCATATATATAAGATCTTTTACATAAGTACACAATTCTGAAAATGAAGTGCGAATCTACCTCTCCCTGCTCTTATCTACATAAGAAAACGCATTTGAAATTTTCGCATTCTCAGCTGTCAGCTCAATCGGTTCCCGGTAATAAGCAATCACCGGCGTTCCTACTGGCAGAATCTGATACAGCTCATGTGCCATTTCGCTCGGCATATTTACACAGCCGTGTGATCCGGAAGTCTTATAAATTTCCTTTCCGAATTCACTTCTCCAGCTGGCATCATGAAATCCTACATTATAAGCAAAAACCATAAAATAGTTTACATCCGATGCATAATTTTCTCCTACAAGCGTAGCATCCCGCTCTTTATAAATAATCTTATAAATTCCATCCGGCGAACCCCAGCCCCGGCTGGCGGTTCCGGTAACAATGTCCGATTCCAGTTTCAGCTTCCCTTTTTCATAAAAGTACATATGCTGGTTCGTATAATCGACTTCTACGTAAGTATCCCCGATATCATAAGTTTCACTTTTAACAACTGCCGTCTGATTGAATACAGGTTCGCGTTTTATGGTTTTTCCAGACTGGATTTCTGATAAAATCTGTGCCTTTTCCTTCTCTTTGTCAATGACCCATCCGTAATCACCGCCTCCAATTTTGACCGTATCGCCAAGCGAAGTCTTGAATTTACGGATATCCCCATACGTATTATACTTGCTCGCCAGATACTGGACATAACTGGTGACTTTTGATTCATCCAGAATTACTGAATAATCTGCTCCAATCGTAATCCACTCTTTAATCTGTGCAGAATCCAGTACCTCCCCATTCTCACCGACATCATACTTGATTTTCGTATTCAGATAAGAGTTGATATTTTTGAGCGCCTTTTTCAGGTGTTTATCGTCTGATTTAATCTCCGGCTCCTCGTAGACATCATCGGTAAGCTCCAGTTTTTCTTCGCCCATATCCACCGCTTTACGCGCCAGCTTCTGCACATCTGCCAGCCTGATCTGATTTCCGGCTACGGCCTCTGCCAGCTCATACCCTGTCTCTGTCTCCCGAAGATATGCATTTTTCGGTTTCTGAATATAGCTGTCCTGAAAACATTCAAGCTGTGATACCAGCTTGTCCAGTTTCTGCGCATTATAAGCAGCGGACACTTCTAAATCCACTTCTTTTTTACCTTTACGGCCCGATATCCACTTGTACTCATTCTGAGCTTCTAAAATTTCACTGATTTCTGTACCCGGCACATAAGCATAATCAATGTCAGGTCCGATAATCTGATATGTTTCCCCGTCACGGGTCTGAATGCTGAAAATGTAATCTGCAACTTCCTGTGCTACTTTATCCTCTGCTTCCTCAACGGTCATTTTATCAACTGCAATGCCATTTAATACCGTTCCCGGGAAAAAATGTTCTGCATAATAAGATGCCGTATAAAAATAACAGACCAGGAGTGCGATCAGCAAAAAACAACAGATGCTTCCAATAATAATAAATGCAGACTTTGCTGCCGACTTCTGTTTTCTCATTTTAAATACCCTCTTTCCCAGACGGCCTGTCCTGCGCTGTCATCATCCGGTTCTGCCTGGTGTGTAAATTTCCCGCTCCCATACTCCGGCTGCAGTAACAGCAGCACTGGCAGGCCGCCTGTTTCTTGTACTTTATTCTAACAGAATATCAGCCTTTTGGCTACCTTGCTTTTGCAGTAAAATACTGCATATAATAAAATGCGCGATATAAACTGCTAAAAATAAGGTAAAACGACATTTTTTTCCTTCATTTGTTCCAGTTATTCTTATGATTCTTCTTTCCCCTGATCTGCCTGGCCGGGATTTTCCGCAAGAAGTTCCAGCTTTCCATGTTTTTCAAGCCCTCTTACGACCATGCGTTTTACCAGATCATAGATAACTGCAAACACAGGCACACCGACTAAGATTCCTGCAAATCCAAAAAATCCCTGAAACAGTGTAATAGAAAAAAGCACCCAGAATCCTGTAAGTCCCACGCTGTCTGCTAACAGTGCCGGTCCCAGAATATTCCCATCAAACTGCTGCAGTACTATGATAAATATTACAAAAATCACACAGTTTACCGGACCGGAAATAAGCACTAGAAATGCTGAAGGAATTGCGCCTATATACGGGCCAAAATATGGAATCACATTCGTCACGCCTACAATTACACTGATCAGCATTGCGTTTGGAAAGCCCATCGTAAATGTCATAATAATACAGAAAACATAACAGATCAGCCCTACAATCGCACTGTCCAGTATTTTACCGCCAAAAAATCCTACAAATGTCTTATCTATAAAAGCTAACTCTTTCATGATTATATCTGCCCGTTCGCTTTTAAATGCCGCATACAGTACAGCTCTTCCCTGGCGTGCAAAAGTCTTACGCCCGAGCAGCAGATAAATGCAGATAATAATTCCGATAACCAGGTTATAAAATACGCCGAATACTGAACCGACTGTATTCGCAAATCCGCCCATCATCCCCTGCATTGCTGGCAGAAGGTCTGTGGTAGCCCAGCTGCGGAGTCTGTCTTCCAGGCTTCCAATCGCCGTGTTTACATATGTCTGCAGCACTTCGTTGCCATCCAGCATCTGTGTAATCCACTGAGCGAACTGGTCTAATTTCTGGGGAACCGCATTGACTAACATCATAATACTTGCCGCCAGCTCCGGAATTACCATGCTCAGCAGCAGATAAATAACAAAAAATGTCAGTACAATCACCAGCAGCACCGTCAGGCTGTTTGCACGTTTTTTCAGCTTTTGGGGCAGAACCGCTTCTATCCTTTTTTCCAGAAAATTGCATGGTGTTTTTAACAGGTATGCCATGACTCCGCCATAAATCACAGGTTTTAAAATGCCCATCAGCCAGTGAAATGACTGGCGGATCTCTCCAAATCCTCTGATTGCAAAAAATAGTAAAATCGCTAATGCCAGCGAAACAAATCCTGTCAGCGACTTGTAAAAAATTTTCTTCCATTCCTCTTTTTTCATTCTCTGTTTCCTTCCTTAAAAACATCTGTATGTATTCTGCCAGTATCTTTATGAAGCCCTCTGACCGGCATAAATATAAGTTAACTCTTTTTGCCTGAAAAAGCAACACTTATCGGGACAGGTGCTGATCCTTTGCCGCCATTCAGTCTGCACGCCATTTCATGCATGCGCTCATCCGTGCACAAGCCGCCGTCTTATTACTGCGCACATAAAAAGCAGCCCGGACACTCTGACCTGCCTGGTGCTGCTTTATACAGCAGAAAATGGATTCCAGGCACTTTTGCACTCATATGCATAACCCTGTCCATTTCCTGCTTATTTTCAGTTTCTTCCTTATTTATATACCCTGTTTATCCTCTGTTCATTTCCAGAAACGCTCTGTAATTTCTATAAATATCCGTTCCCTTAAACCTCTGCTTTTTCACAATCCAGAGCACTGCTGATACCGCAAACAGAAGCCCGACTGCAATACAGCCTGACCACAAGCCTGTCACAATCGCTATGTTTCGTTTTTTAATAACCGTATCCGGCCCGATTCCATTCATTCCGGCCGAATTTGCAATTGCATACAGATTCTGATGACATGCTTCTTTCATGGCTGTTACAACTACCGGATCTTTTTTATAATCTGGCAGCTGCCTTGTTACATACGGCATCATTGCGTCAAATGTAGATACACCGCCAGCAAGAACACCGTCCACGCCGTTGACATATGTGGTCAGTACATTGTCAGTAATAATCAGGCCCTTTTTCCCCCATTCATTTCTCAGTATGTTTGTCATCAGCCCTTTATTACCGCCAGACCAGACTGCGCCCCAGCGTGTATATGCTGCCATCAGCCCTGCATCAGATTCTTCGACTGCTGCCTGGAATGCTTTGAGGTAAATTTCCCTTGCGGCCTGTTCATTCAGCCATACGCCAAGTCCGATACGGTCCTGCTCACAGTCATTCAGTGCAAAATGTTTCATAACAACAAAAATCCCGCGCTCTGTCATTGCCTGTATCTCATATTTAGACATTCTTCCAGACAGAAAACCGTCTTCTGAATAATATTCAAAATTACGTCCGCCATACGGAGTTCTGTGAATATTACTGCCCGGCCCGTAAAGGCATGCAATCTCAGCTGCAATGCAGTTATTTGCAATCACTCTGCCGATTTCATACATCAGATCTGTATTAAACGTCGCTGCCATCACATCTTCTGATGTAAACGCCGTCGCTGTCAGCGCTGTTTTTCCCGCTTCTTCCCCTGCTTTAAATAACGAAGCCGTAAGTCCCTGCGGGCCGTTCTCGTCCCGGGTGCCCGGTGCCTGTACTGATTCCACTGGCATTGTCCAGTGAAACGAATCTCCGATTAAGGAAACCATATCGTCAAACGAAAGCTGATCTAAAAGCTGTTCCCATTTCGGATCATCATAGGAAGCACCGATAAGATCCACCAGTTTCAGCCCGTTATCTGCTCCTAAAACCGGCATCTGTACTTCTTCATAATCATTTGCATTATACTGCACATCCTGGAGTTTTGCCGTCAGCGCATCGGTCAGCATCAGTTTTAACGATTCTGTCGGAAATGTACCCGTCCAGTCATTTCTGGACAGATATGTTATTTTTTTGCCGCCTAAATCTTCACTTAAGTTAATATCTGAATCTGAAAGCTGGTTCTTAATTGCCGTACCGTTTGCAGAAACAGCATAGGTCTTCTTATCCAGTTTTGCATTCTTCCATTTCCAGACAAGTTTTTTATTCCCTTTCGCATCCATGCGTCCGTCCGCAGGCTTGTACCCTTTGGCTGCCAGAATATTATTGACAGCATTGTGTGCGTCTGTGGCAGCTGTAAAATAATAATCTCCTGCATCCAGAATATATGTCCCTGCGCCATATGCGTCATACGATGCCAGCTCCCTGCGGTCTACCGTTATTTTAAGCGTTTCGGATGCTCCCGGCTCAAGCAGTGCAGTTTTTGCAAATCCGCAGAGCGAGACTGCTGCTTTTTCCACACCGTTTTTTATATCATAAGACGTATACGGAGACTGCACATAAATCTGCACGGTTTTCTTTCCGGCATACTTTTTGCCTGTATTTTTTACTTTTACCGACAATACGAACTGGTCTGTTTTTTTGTTATATTTCGCAGACAGTATTTTCATTGCAAAATCCGTATAGCTCTGGCCGTAACCGAATGGAAATGCTACATCATCCTGATAACTGTAATCTCCGGCATTCCCTTGATCCATGACATAATCTTCATAGCGTGTTTCATAATATTTATAACCGACATAAATGCCTTCCTGGTATATCATATACGTACTTGCATTTTCCGGTATGACGCCTTCTTTATAACCTTCATACGTCACCGGGGAAAAATTTGCCATGGCCGGAGACGAAAAGTTGTTGTAACAGTATGTGTCTACAAGACTCCCGGACGGATTGACTTTTCCTGATAAAATATCGCCCACAGCGTCAATTCCTGTAATTCCGACATCCCCAATCCACAGGCATGCATCGATTCCGTAAGGATTCTCTTTCAGGAAATCTACCTGAAGCGCATTCGCAGAATTAATCAGTACAATGATTTTTTTCACAGTTCCGTCAGCTTTCATAGAAGCTAAATTTTCAAACAGCTCTGTTTCATTTTCATCCAGCGCAAGATAATTCACGTCCCTGTAAGCCAGATCTGCACCCTCGCCGCCAACGCGTGATAAAGTCACAATTGCAGCATCGCCGTAAGAACTGACAGAATCTTTAACTTCACCTGTATACAGATCCCACGGACATTCTGAAACAGCTGCGGACTCTGTAGCAATCATTCCCCCGGTCTTGCGTTTATACTCTGCCGCTTCTTCCAGATAAAAATCCCACAGTGTTTTGTTTACTTCAAATCCCGCTATTTCTAACGATCCTTTCAGCGTATCTGCCGTTGATGCATCAATATTTCCAGAACCGGTACCCCCATACACCAGGTCTACAGAAGAATTCGAAAAACAGCTTACTTTTGCTCCTTCTTCCAGCGGAAGCGCACCGTTTTCGTTCATTAAAAGCGCCGCACCCTCTGCTTCTACCTGTCTGCACAGCTCGTCTCCATAATGCACCATCTCTTCTTTGGAATCAAAGTCCATCGGATAATAAATAGCGCTTTCATCCCTGTTTTTTATATCATTGAAAGTCCCGCCTACAAAAATTGATATCGAATTGTCGAATATACTGCAGAATACTGCCAGCACCAGCAGCACAGCTGTAACCGGCGCAGTCATTATGGCCAGGACTTTCCAGGGACCGACCGCTTTTCTGCGTGCCCTTTTATATTCTTTTTTCCGTGCTTTCATTTGAATCTTATCTGCATCCATAAAAACCTCCTCTGTTATAAATAATTTTGCCAGTGCCCCTTACAGAACACCCTGTTATCCCTTCCCCATTGACAGTTTACAAAGCTGACTGCCATCTTCTGTATATTCCGTTCACCTCCCCTTTTCATTTGAAATATCTTTCCGCATATGCCGGTAACCCAAAGGTATCCTATATCTAAAGTGCTCTGCACATATGGATAAGTTATCTAAAACGAAAGCATATTTTCCTGGTTATCTATACACATTCTACAACATTCTTTCCCTATTTACAAGCCTCATTCCTTAAATGGCACGTTCTGGCAGTCCGGATTCCGGTTTTTCTTCTTTTTTATTCTGTGTAACTGAGGTTTTATTGTAATTTCAGACACAATGGCCCCTTCTCTCTGATTTAGTATAAACTCCACCGCTGCTGCAGTTTCCTCAGGCATCAGATACGACGCCGGCTCATCCCCCTCCTGAAAATCTGCATTGCGGTATAGATTTGTCTTTGTCATATCCGGAAATACCGTTACCGCTTTCACCCCGTATTTGCGCGCTTCATCAAAAAGGCTTGCGGAAAAACTGGCAAGCCCGGCCTTTGTCGCCCCGTATGCACATCCGTGCGGATTAGACTGCCTTGCTGTTACTGATGCAATGCTGATCACATACCCGTTATTTTTCTTTAATTCCCGTAACAGCTGCTGTGTCAGGATCATCGGTACTTCCAGATTGATACGTACCATTTCCTGGATTTTCTTCGGATTCAGCTCTTCATGCAGGCCGTAATACCCGGCTCCTGCGTTATTCACAAGTACAGACACCATGCTGTCTGCCGCTGTCTGCTTTACCAGTCTACACAGCCTGTCCGTATCTGTCAGGTCACAGACCAGCGGATGAAATCCTTCTTCCTCCCAGAGCGGTTCCTGCCTGAAATCCCGTCCGAATCCAAACACTTCGTACCCCATTGCACCAAGTTTTCTGCTGATTTCCAGCCCTATGCCGGAAGATGCGCCTGTGACAATGGCAGATGTCTTTTTAAGATTGTCCCTGTTCACGTATGGTCTCCTGTTTTCCACAAAAATATTTTCTCCCGCGGTATCTGTTCTGTCAGCCTCTTTACAAGATACTGCTCCATTTGTTCCCGCATATCGTCCGGATACTGGTAAAATCCCTGCTCCAGCTGATAAGGAAACCATACTGCAGCAGAATCCGGCTCCTGTTTTCTCATTTTTTTCAGATAATCCTGTGATATGCGGAATGTACCGACACTCACATCCGCCAGTCTGTCCATTTCTATCACGCGGAATACGTCATCCAGCATTTCATCATAATATTTCTGCCACCCGGACAGATAAATCACCGGGTCAAAGCAGAGCCGGACCAAAAATCCATCCTGTACTGCCTGGGCCGCACACCTGATGCGTTCTGCCAGTGACGGCGTGTAATGCTCAAACCGCCTGATGACTTCCCTGGGAGAAAGTGTAAACGCATAGACCACATTCGAAAGCGGCTTTTGGTTTTCGAAAAACTTCCTGTCCGCACATTTTGTACGTATCTCAATTTTCAGCCGCTGCTCATTTGCCTCTGCAAAGCGGCACCATTCCCCTGCATAGCCTGCAATCTGCTCAAGAGCCGGCAGGTCAGTATCATAAGATACACACAGATACAGCTTATGTTTTTGCATGAGCCGCTCTGCTTCCCTGAATAAATCTTCTATATTTATAAAAATCACAATATTGGCAGAAGGATACATTCCTTTCAGATAGCAGTACTCACAGTCATAAATACAGTTCATCACACAGGAAGTATAATAAAAATGTTCGTTTCCGAAATTCTGGCATACCTCAGAGCCCTGGTAAATGAGCGTTCCTTCCGTATCTTTTGCCGCCAGAATCAGTTTCTGTGTGCGGTGCTGCAGTATATAATTCTGCCTGCTTCTGCAGAATATTTCTTTGTAATGGGCGATTTCTATGACGTTCGCATTTGGAAAAGCTGCCAGAATCTTCCTTGTCCTGGGATGATTCAAGACTGCACGCTCCACGTAGATATGTGAAAAAAACGGATTAAAGCAGTCTTTGTTTAAGTATTTCAAAACATCGTTTCCCTTCTCTTTTATCTTTGCACGGAAGCAGCTGCTCCCGGTACATGTCTTCTATTATTTCAGCCAGTTTTTTTCCCGTGTGCACCGCTCTGCCTTCTGGAACACCTGCATTTTGTCCTGAAATCACTGCCCCGCGGCTGCCTGGGACTGCTGCCCCTTTTTCTTTCGGCAATTCCGGCACTTCTGCCATTCGTTCGGGCAGCGCCCTGCGGTCTTCCTCACAGCTGTCCGCTCCCTGTGCTTCGGTCAGATCAGCATACCGGATATACTGTCTCAGCATATGTTCCATTGTTTTTGAACAGTGCAGATCCGCACATAATTTCCTGCACCATTCCTCTGCATCAGCTTCCTGCTTCTGGCTGATCCGTGTTTTCTGCAGACTGTCGTGTCCGGCCTTTGCCAGCTGCGCTAAAAACTGCACGATGCTGTCTTTGTACGTTTTCATGCACTGCCTGACATCATCCGCAGTCAGATCTCCTGCTTCCCCGTGATCCGATACCGCTTTTAAAAACATCATCTGGTGAGGCGCAAAAAAATATGACCCGGCCTGATACACTGCAGCTGCCTCCATATCATACAATTCTTCCCCTGGACTTTCCCTGCAGCACAATTCTTTCCATAACGCCGCTTGTGTGCCGGTTTTCCACTGCTTCATCCCTGTAACAAGGCCTGCTTCCTGAAAACAGTGCCGGTACAGCATATCCGGATAAAAGGTTTTTCCTGTCGCCTGCTCTGTCAGTTTACTGGCCAGATAAATTCCTTCTTTTCCAGCTGCAGCGGCGCAGATGCCTGCATTCAGCAGAAAATCGCTCTGGCCCGGCCTGTCTTTTGTACAGACGCTGCTGACGGCAGCTGCAGCGGCAATTTCGCCTGTCCCGCTGACTGTAAGAAGCATGCCGGCATCTTCATGATAAAACTGCTGAAAACAGGTGTTTTCCATTCTCTTTTTTAAATGATACTCTTCGATAAAAAGCTGCGCTTCACAATACAAAGCGGTAAAAATATAAATCATCTGCGCGTTTCACCTCCCTTTGATTTAAGATTCAGATATACCGGCATTTTCGGACATCTGCGGCGGCGTAGATTTATAATAAATGCTATTTATGAATTACTGTTCCCGTTTCCCCTGTAATATCAATCCTCTCCCCGTTCAGCTTTGTAATCACTGCCTTTCGGATTGCAGAATTGCCAACAAAGTCTGCTGCAGCCTGAATTTTCGGCTCCATGGAGCCTGCTTCAAATTCGCCGTCTTTTAAATACTGTACAGCCTGTGCCGTGGTCAGCTCATCCAGCTTTTTTTCATCAGCTGATCCATACCGCAGGCAGACTTTCTCTACACCGGTTAACATTACAAAGAGATCAGCATCCACCAAATCAGCCAGTTTTGCCGCTGTAAGATCTTTTTCGATAATCGCTGAAGCGCCTCTTAAGTTATTAGCCTGTTTGAGCACCGGAATCCCGCCGCCTCCGCATGCAATCACAGTCTGATCCGCATCTAAAAGCGCACGGATGCTTTCTATTTCTATAATATCCACCGGCTTTGGGGATGCTGCAATCCTTCGAAAACCTCCCGGTACTTCTGTTACATGATTCCCTTTTTGTTCTTCCGCTTCAGCCTCCTGCGCATTCATCACACGCCCGATGATCTTGGACGGATGATAAAATGCATCATCATAAGGATCTGCCACCACCTGTGTCAGCACGGTTGCTACAGGTTTATATATACCCTGGTTTAAAAATTCTGTCCGCAAGGCATTTTGCAGGTCATAGCCGATATACCCCTGGCTCATCGCCGAACAGACGCTCATAGGCGTTGCGGTATACTCCGGATAAATACGGCAGAATTCTGCCATTGCCATATGAATCATGCCGACCTGCGGACCGTTTCCATGAGTAATGACTGCCTGATAATCGTCTTTGATACATCCCGCCACAGCTCTGGCTGTTTTTGCTACAGCGATTTTCTGTTCCGGAAGCGTCGTACCCAGGGCATGATGACCCAGGGCAATTACAATTCTTTTCTTTTTCATGATTCGTGTCGTCCTCCTGTTCTGTCCGTATCCGTTCCCTGCATCAGACCGTTTGTATCTGTATTTCTATTTTGAACCTCGAAACAGGCCGTGTCAAGTAAAATTCAGCCCGGCCAGGCGTTCATTGTACAAGCCGGGAGCCGTTACCGCTGCGCCAGAGCAAAATAAAGAGCTGCTGCACTAAGTAAAACATATATTTTACTTAATGCAGCAGCCCGTTAAAAACTAAGAATTCTTATTACCCAGAACTACGGATATCGTCGTTTCCTGATAACCGCTTTCTGCCGGACGCTGAACCACTACTTTTACTTCAGAACCGGCTTCATAATATTCCAGTCTCTTCTGTAAGGTCTGCATTGTTTTGATTTCTTTTCCATCAAATTCTGTAATAATGTCTCCCTGCTGGATTCCGTGTTTTGCTGCTGCCGTTCCTTCAATTACTTCTTTGACAAAAATACCTTCCGGCATATTATAAGCCTTTGATACCGATGCTGTTACATCCGCACCTGAAATGCCAAGATAAGCAGCTTTATCCTCTGTTACTTTCTCTTTCGTAATCAGGTCCTGTATAATCGGTTTTGCCGTATTGGAAGGAATTGCAAATCCCATGCCTTCTACTGTTGTATCGCTGTATTTCGACGAATTGATGCCAATGACTTCTCCGTTTGTGTTTAAGAGTGCGCCGCCGCTGTTGCCTGGATTGATCGCCGCATCTGTCTGTATCAGGCTGTTTGTGTAAGACTGCTTCGTTGATTCATCCTGCATCGTCACTTCACGGTCTACAGCACTGATATAACCGCCCGTTACAGACTGGCCGTAACCTAATGCGTTTCCGATTGCAATTGCCTGCGAACCTACTTCGATTTTGTCAGAATCTCCCAGCGTTGCAACCTTAATTGCTTCAAGTGTCGCTGATTTCAGTTCTGATTTTTTTACCTGTACGACTGCAAGGTCTGTGCTGGCATCTGTACCTTTAATTTCTGCTGCCACTGTTTCCTTATCACAAAACTGAATGGTAAGCGTTGTATTCGATGCTACGGCATACTCATCCGCATTTGATGCCACTACATGATTATTTGTAGCAATATACAGATATTGGTCATCCTCGCCGACAATGATTCCGCTGCCCGCACTCGGCGTTTCATAACTCTGTATCTGTCCAAACCAGTTCTGAACCTGAACGCGGCTCATATTTGTAATTGACACAATCGAAGGCATGCATGCTTTTACAATCGCTGCCACACTGGTCCCTTCATCTGAAGAAATATTTGTCAGAGGCGTATTATTCTGCGTACTGCCGCTTTCCTGCAGTATATTTTTGTCTTCTCCAGTCACAGTCTCCGCTTCACTGTTATTCGTTCCGAACAGATTTCCTGCTACATAACTGGAACCTTCAAATGCGGTTCCTGCTACTAATCCGAACACTAAGGCAATCGATGCGCATTTTGCCAGCTTTATGCCAAAATTAGAATGTGTTCCGGCTGCTTTTGCAGCGGCACGTTTTCTGGCGCGCTCTTCTTTTTTCTGTTTTTGTGCCTCGCTGTAAGAATTCCATCCTGTCTGGTCGTTCGGAGTACCATAAATATTGCTGTAGCTGTTGTCTGTCCCTGTCTGCGAACTGCCGTACTGATTTGTATATGTGCCGTTTGTACCAGTCTGTGTGCCGCCATACGCATAATCGCCTGTGCTGCCGTATGCGTTATTTGTACCCTGGCCGTAATTTGTCCCTGTACTTCCTGCCTGGCTGCTTCCATAGCCGCTGCCTGGCTGCTGGCTGCTGTATGCACTGCCTGCTGCCTGCTGTGTATAGCCGTAGCCGCTGTCTGCAGACTGCTGTGCATTTCCGCAGCCGCTGTCTGTGCCCGGCTGCGTATAACCATAGCTGCTGCCTGGCTGTGTATAGCTGCCGCTGTCCGCGGACTGCTGCTGGCTGCTGTATGCACCGGCCTGGGTGCTGCTGCCCGCATCCTGTGAAGCGCTGCTGCTATTGTATGCGCTGGCTGTATTTTCATCTGCCCGCCAGATATTATTCGGATTTTTCTGATCCTGATTCAGATAGCTGTAGCTGTAAGTAGAACTGCTTTCTTTCTGGATTTCAGTCTGGGTGCTGTCTGAGCTGTTCGTTTCTGTATTCTGCATACCGGACGTTTCCGCTGCTTCATTTGTATTGCTGCTGTTATAATTTTTATTTTCCATAATGGAACTCCTTTCTGCTTCTTCTATACTCAATGACCCGTTCTTTTTGAATGGGAACTGTCTGTTTGCTGTTTACAAGTAGCAGTTTACTCTGAAATTGTGTTTCTTTTGTGATTAAAGTTCCATAAAATCGTGAAATTATGTGTCTTTTCTGTGTATGAATTTATTAAATTTACGAATCAGAAATGACTAATCATACGCTTTTACCTTTACTTTGGTATTTCCCGTCTCACGCACCATCGCACGGTATTCTTTCAGGCAGCTGTGCGGTACATAAATCACTGCCTTTGCATGAATTCCGTCAAAAGCATCTTCACCCATATATTCTACCTGTTCTGATTTGATTTTAATCTTTTTCAGCTGGCTGCATCCGGCAAAAACACCTTCTTCAATCTGAGTAACGTTAATCCCGACCGTAACCGTCTTTGCTTTTTTATGATTGCGGAACGCTCCCTGTCCGAGCACGGATACTTCATACTCCTGGCCATCCAGCCTGACATTCGCCGGAATACTGATGCTGGTACGGTTTTTCGCCTTGCACTTTGAGTACTGCACCGTCCCGTCTTCCCACACTGTATAAAGCCCTTTGTCAGCCTCTCCGGTCTGGACAATGCCGGAATCTTCTTCCTGTGTATTTTCTGAAACATCTTCCGCTGTTCCATTGCCGGAACTTCCCTGAGTACCGCCTGATACGCCCGTACTGACGCCTGTACCCTTTGAGCCGGAGCTGTCTGAGCCGTTGATATTTGTGCCTGTACCGTTTGCCGGAGTGTTTGTTCCGCTGCCGGCCGGTTTCTGGGATTTTACTACTTCAACCCTTGCAGATGCACTGTGTCCGGGATCGGCATAAGAATTGGCATACACATACAAAACATCTGACATTTCATCTGAGCCTGCATATAAAGTACCGTTTTCCGATATCCAGGTATTTCTGGAACTGCTGCCGCTAATCTGCCAGTTAATGCGCTGCGGCGGGTTTCCGTTCCCAAGCACTCTGGCTGTAAACAGACGGCTGGAGCCCTGCTCAATCGTACATTCCTGCGGCGAAAGCGTTACCCCTGTCACTATGGCTGCCGCGCCTGTGTTCCACGATGTATCCGGAGTCCAGACCGTCCCCGGATTCCAGAAAGTTCCCGGATTTGTGCTCCCGGACTGGTATCTGGTAAATGCTTTCAGACATACTTTGTTCCCATCTGCCTGATGACTGTCTGCTGCAGACGCCATTGGCACCGCCTCTTCATTTCCGCTTACATCCACACGCAGCTCAATCGTCCCGTATACTGACACCGGATTCGGCAGCTGGAACGTATGGTAGCCGCTCTGAGCCATCGTACCGCCCGTCTGGGTCAGTTCCTGGCCGTTCAGGTAAATACGGTAGCTGGCACCTTCCCTGACATATGTAGAAATTCCTGTCAGATACTGTGCACCTGAACCGAGCTGATACGTCTGGCTGTAACTGTTTCCATAGGAAAAATCATAAAATCCCCTGTAATCCGTTTCATATACTCTGTCATACAGTTTTGAACGCTCTGTCACCTGGGTGACCGAGAACGCATCCTGAAAATAATTATCATAAGAAATCCAGTAATATCCGGTATTGCCGCCAATACTGCTGGCATCATATTTTCCCCAGCTGTTTTTTACCAGAAACGCACCCTTATTCCGAGGCTGCTGCGGTGTTGTCAGACTGTTGTAAAACCACTGCGGAGCAAAATTATCGTCCCATCCTACAACAGTGACACCATGATTCACTCCCGGACTCAATTCCTGTGGATAATAATAAGCCCCGTCCCTGGTCGTCTGTCTGCGGTCCTGTGCCGTAAAAAACACACTGACTCCCGCAGCCCCGTATTTTACGACCAGATTTTTAATTTTCTGAATATAAGTCTGCTTGTCCGCCGCACTGTCTCTGTGATATCTGCCAAGCTCCGCCGTCTCGCTTACATAGTAATCTGTCGGACTGGAATGCAGTTCCAGGCTTGGCCCGTACATTGTGCCCCTTGTCCAGTAAGCAAGTGCCTGGCGGTAACTGCCGCCGGAATATAAATCTGAAAATGCATAAGGGCCGCTGGTTAACTGCCTGACCATATCCCATTCACTGAAATCGGCATTCGGAGCAATTCCGGCTTTCATCAGATAGGATTCTAAAACTGCGTCAGCCATATAAGCCCAGCAGTAATTTGTCTGTGACTGGTCTTCTACTTCTGTCGCATATGCAATGTAATTAACATCCGTATTGTAACTGGCTGCCAGCGCAGACACATCTGCATGTGCCTGAATCCGGCTGCTGAATAATTCCGCTGGTAGCAGCATCATAATAAACAATAGCAGTAACAGTCTTTTCATCAAAATCCTCCCCTTTCTCCTGCATGCAGACAATAGCCTGTGTCTTAAACTCCCTATTCCACCGTCACCGATTTTGCAAGATTGCGGGGCTTATCCACATCCAGTCCCTTCCCTACAGATACATAATAACTAAACAGCTGCAGCGGAATAATTGCCAGCGAATTTGTAAAATACCGGTTTGTTTTCGGAATATACACGACATAATCCGCCGTCTTTTCAATTTCCGTATTATCTTCATTAGTCACCGCCATAACAAAAGCCCCGCGCGTGCGCACTTCGACGACATTGCTGATGACTTTTTTATATAAATCTTCCTGCGTTACGACAGCGGTTACCAGCGTTCCTTCTTCTATCAGGGATATCGTGCCGTGCTTTAATTCCCCCGCCGCATAGGCTTCGGAATGGATGTATGAGATTTCCTTGAGTTTCAGCGAACCTTCCAGTGAAATGGCATGGTCGATTCCCCTTCCGATAAAGAATACGTCACGTGCCGCAAGATAACGGTTCGCAAACCGCTGGATATCTTCTTTGTTTGCTAACAGCATCTGTATCTGTGCAGGAATCGCTTTCAGGTCCTTAATCAGTAAAGCGCATGCTTCGTCGCTTAATTTACCCCTGGCAGCGGCAAATTTTATCGCCAGCAGATATTCTGCTATAAGCTGGGCAGAATACGCTTTTGTCGTTGCTACAGCAATTTCCGGTCCTGCCCAGGTATACATCACGCGGTCTGCCTCTCTTGCTATGGAGCTTCCTACCACATTTACGATGCCAAGCGTCTGTGCCCCCAGCGCTTTTGCTTCCCTCAGAGCAGCTAAAGAATCTGCCGTTTCCCCGGACTGGCTGATGACAATCACAAGTGTATTTTCTTCTATAATCGGGTCCCGGTAGCGGAATTCGCTTGCTAAATCGACTTCTACAGGAATCCGCGCCAGTCCCTCAAATACATATTTTCCAGTAATGCCGGCATGATAAGCAGATCCGCAGGCCACAATATGAATCTTTCGCAGCTTTTGAATCTCTTCGTCGCTCATGCCCAGCTCTTCGATGACCACTCTGCCGTCTTTGATACGCGGATTCAGCGTATCGCTCACCGTTTTAGGCTGTTCGTTCATTTCTTTCAGCATGAAATGTTCGTATCCGCCTTTTTCTGCCGCATTGATGTCCCACTCAATCCGTTTAGATTCTTTTTGTATCTCTTCGCCGTCAATATTATAAAAAGATATCGTATTTTCTGTCAGGACGGCAATTTCTTCATTCTGTATAAAATAAACATCCCTTGTATATTTTAAAATCGCAGGCACATCAGAAGCAATAAAACTGCCCTCTTCGCTCTGTCCTGCAATCAGCGGACTGTCCTTTCGTACCGAATATACAAGATCCGGATAATCTGCAAAAATAATTCCGAGTGCATAAGAGCCTTCCACACGGTGCATTACCTTGCCAATAGCCTCCAGCGGATCTCCTTTGTAATAATATCCGAGCAGCATGGCAATAACTTCTGTATCTGTTTCTGAGCGGAATTCAAATCCTTTTTTCTCCAGCTTCCTGCGCAGCTTTAGGTAGTTTTCTATAATGCCGTTGTGTACGACTGCAATCGTCTCATCCTGATTGTAATGAGGATGCGCATTTGAATCACTCGGGGCACCGTGTGTTGCCCATCTTGTGTGTCCGATTCCAGTCATTCCGGGCATAGCCTTTCCGTTATGCGTCTGCTCGTCTAATACTTTCAGACGTCCGGCTGCTTTCTGAACCTGAATTTTTTCACCGTCATAAACTGCCATTCCGGCTGAGTCATAGCCTCTGTATTCCAGCTTTGACAGTCCGTCCAGCAAAATCGGGGCTGCCTGTTTTTTACCAATATATCCTACAATTCCACACATGCAATCGTCCTCCTCTAAATCCCTTTGGTTTCCCGGCCTCTTTCACTGTGAAAAATTTCTTCGTATCTTTCTGTAATATATTCCCAGCTATAGTACTGTTCTATTCTGGCCGCGGCCCTGCTTCCCATTTCCTTTCGTTCCGCTTCGTCTGCTGCATCCGCCTCGTCAATCAGTGCCGCCAGGTTTCCCTCTTTTTTCGTCCAGTAATATGCTCCGTCCTGCGCTGCTTCCCGGTTAAACCCTACATCCAATAGCAGATTCAGCTGCGTACTGGCCAGTGCCTCTAAAAGGCTTGGATTAGTGCCGCCGACTTCATGGCCGTGAAAATAGCCGTAAGCATTTTCCCTGATTTTTTTTAACAGTTCACGGTCGTAAACGGTTCCGGTAAAACGGATTCTGGAATCCTGGTCAAATCCGGTCCGCTGCCTTAATTTTTCCAGAAAACCTTCGTTTACGTCTGTAATCAGTGCAAATGTTTTCTGGGATTTGGACTTCATAAATTCCCGTATCATAGTTTCATAGTTATTTTCGGGTACAAAACGACCGACTGCAAGATAATATTCTTTTTTTGCAAGACCATGGGTATCATACCACCGGGCCAGCGCTTCGTCCTGGTCTGAAAGCGCAGACGGGGCGGTTTCCGCACCATAAGCAATATAGACTGTTTTTGGATGATAGCAGGCGTATTCTGTCTGTATATATTTTTCAATATTCACACTGTCGCAGACAAGCAGGCCGGCATGTTTAACCATCAGCCGCTCAGAAAATTTCCAGTATCTGCGAACCGGCGGGCTCCATTTCGCTCTCAGAAATTCATGCCCGTCCGGATTGACAAACAGCTGCCCGCCCAGCGCATCGATGTGCTTCTTAAAATATCCGATAAAAGGTCCGATCCGGCAGGCCAGAATATAAAAGACCGGATGCGGTATCTGTTTTTTTTGTGCATAGCGGATAAAATACCGCAGTGCATCGATATCATAAGTAACTGCCCGTGCCGGCCCCAGTTTCCGCCATGGAAAGACATAGCATTTCGCCCCGTGACAGCGGTAACGGGCACGGCTGCGTTCATAGTCCTCAGGTTCACAGGCACAGGATACATGATACTGGATATCAGGAGCACACTGGTATTGTGTCAGTTTATCTGCAAACGTTTCAAATCCTCCGTACTGCGCAGGTATCCCTTTACATCCTATGATAAATACATGCTGTACGTTCCCGTTTTTCCTACTCATCGTGCTCCTCCTGCCCGGTTTCCTGTTTCCCTTCTGCATAATGGTCTTCTTCCACGCCTGTCACCTGTTCGTCTCCCGGGCCTTTGCCTGTATCTTCCCGGATAGCCTGGCTGTAATTCAGCACCGTATTCGACGGCTGGTAATCATAATCCCCAAACAGATATGCATGAAGCTCCCGCACATTTTTCTCTAAATCGCACGGCACCACAATATATTTTCTGGACAAATCAAATCCATACAGTTCAAACGGAAATCCGGCTGTATCAGCCAGCTTATAATTCAGCAGCTGGGCTGCCATGGAAATCAGCTGCATCTGCGAAAGGTCTGTGCTGATATCCTCTAACACAGCATCAATAATTTTATTAATCGTAAATATACTGGACGCTTTCGTCTTTTCGATGATTTTGGACAGCACCTCGCGCTGCCTCTGGGCACGGCGGAAATCGCTGCTGTCATGACGGATGCGGCAGTATGCGGTTGCCTGAACGCCGTCCAGCGTCTGCAGGCCTGCATGTTCCACCATATGAGGCTCTAATCCGGTATAGGCTGCGGTTTCTGCAATGTAGATATTGATTTCATCCATCATTTTGCCTTCTTCCACCTGAATTTCCAGGCCTCCAAGCAGATCGATGACCTTGCACACTGCATAAAAGTCTACCGCGATATAGTCCTCAATATCCAGGTCAAAATTGCTGTTGAGCATACGTACTGCCTGTTCCGGCCCGCCATGATTGTATGCATAGTTCGCTTTCCAAAGATAGTAATCATCATCTGAGCCGACATTTAAATATGTGTCGCGGTATACCGAAACGACTCTGACTTCTTTTGTATCGTTATTGATACTGGCAATCATAATCAGATCGCTGTTCCCTGATGTGAACACACCACTTTTTTCATTGTCCAGTCCAAATACCGCGATATTTGTAAAACCTTTCAGTACTTCCTGGGTCGTCTGACCCAGATCTTCATTTACTACATCTTCTGCCTCGATATTTTCTGTATGATCTATTCTCTGATACTTTGACCAGACAAACAGTACTGCCAGCAGTATCAGCAGCAAAATAATTTCAACAATAAAAATGATAATCTTGCGTTTTGCCCGTTTTCTTTTTTTGTCTGTGCTCAATGATGTCCGCCTCCCTGTACCGCTGTGTTTACAGCGTTATTTGGCCAGGGTTCTGCCTGCAGGCTGCCGCTTTTTTGCGCAGCCTGCATATGCATCACTCTGTAACTGTATCCGAAACAGCTGTATCTGTATTTTCAGCAGCAGCCTGGCTGCTCTTTGTATAATGATCCGCCTCTACGCCGGTTCCTTCTTCGTCGCCCAGTCCCTTACCAGTCTCTGTAGTAATTGCCTCGCTGAAACTCAGCACTGTATTAGACGGCTTATAATTATAATCATTAAATAAATATTTATGAAGATCTGTTACATTTGTCACAAGATCACAGGGGATAACTACAGATCCTTTTTTACCCCCGAGATTCGCTGTCGTCAGTTTAAATGGAAAACCTGTCGTATCTGCCAGTTCATAACTCATCATCTGGGATGCTAAAGATACTAATTCTCCCGGTGAAAAGTTGGTACTGATATCGTCCAGCACAGAATCTATGATCTTATTAATTGTCAGAATATTGGCGCTTTTTGCCTTCTCTACCATTTTTGAGAGTATTTCTCTCTGCCTCTGCGCACGCTTAAAATCATCTCCGGCCGTATAGCGGATACGGCAGTAAGAAGTTGCCTGTACTCCGTCCAGCGTATAAGTGCCCGGCTGTGTAATTGAATGTGCTTCGTGGCCTGTTACCTGTGCCGTTTCATTAATATAAAAGTCCATCCATTTCGCTTCTGCGGCATCAATATCTACTTCCACGCCGCCTAATAAATCAATCGCTTCTGTTACAGCCTGAAAATCTACTACCACATAATCCTGTATATCCAGGTCCAGATTGCGGTTGAGCATTTTAACAGCTTCTTCTGCGCCGCCTTTGTTATATGCATAATTTGCTTTTCTAAAGTTATACGATCCGTCTCCGCTGACATTAAAAAATGTATCGCGGTATACCGACACAAGCCTTACTTCTTTTGTGTCATTATTAATACTCGCAATCATGATAACATCACTGTTTCCGGCGCTGAAGCTGCCGTTGGACCGGTTATCCAGTGCGAATAATGCAATGTTTGTATACCCTTTTAATACCTCCTGCACAGACTGGTCCATATCTTCATTCATAATATCCTCAGTCCCGATCATATCCGGCTGTGTATCCAGCTTCTGGTACTTTGACCAGAGAAACAAAAATGCCAGCACAGCTAACAGCAGCAGAATTTCTATTACAAATATAATAATTCTGCCTTTTTTCTTTTTCTTTCTCGATGCACTCATTTTCTGCCCCTCTCTGCATTCGTATAATATAACGGTTCAGACACACGTCTTTACCAGTCTGCATACCTGCCAGTTTCTTTTTCTATGATCCGGCGCATAAAAAGCAGCCGGTTTTTAATCATAACTGGCACAGTATTGATGTCAAAATCTGACACGTTCCCCTCATGCCTGCGGTAATATAACAGCGGTTCTTTTAAAAATACTGTACCTCCCCGGTGAAGGTCGTTGATCACGCCGATCCACTGGTCATGCATCTGGATATCATCCGGTATTGGCAGAATATATGGCAGCAGATCCCGGTGAATTGCCATACAGCAGCCAATGAATTTATTTTTCCAGATATTTTTCCAGATGCCGGCTCCGTACCCGCGGTATTCAAAAAATGACGGATAGATTACATGCGTAAGATCTTCCTTTGTCACAATACAGTCGTGCACTGCAGCATGGCATCTGTGTTCCCGGAATACCGCAAGCATGCGCTTTACCTTGTCCGGTTTCCATACATCATCCTGATCGGCCAGAAAAATAAAACTGCCGTCTGTATGCTCCATGGCACAGGCAATATTCTGCTTAATCCCGCGGCCCGGCCCCCGGATGAGCCTGATGCGCGGGTCAGACGCCTGGTATCTTTGTATGATCTCTATCGTGCCATCGGAAGAACCATCGTCGGATATCACAACCTCGTCTCTGCTGCCGAGCTGCATCAGAATCGAATCCAGCTGCTCTTTTAAATATTTCTCTCCATTATATGCAGCCATTGCTACGGATACTCTCTTCATTACAGATTTCCTCCTCCTACTGTAAACCCGCTGACAGCCCGCTCTACTTAGACCCGTCGCCTGAGAGTACTACCTGTATCGTGCGGAACAGTATTTTTAAATCCAGGCTCAGAGACCATTCGGATATATAACGGGTATCAAGCGCTACCACTTCTTCAAAATCCGTAATATCATTCCGTCCGCTGACCTGCCACATGCCGGTCAGTCCCGGCTTAATCCCAAGACGTCCCCTATGATGCAGCTGGTAATGCTCTACCTCGTCCACAGTCGGCGGACGCGTGCCCACCAGGCTCATCTCACCTTTGAGAACGTTCCAAAACTGCGGCAGTTCGTCAATGGAATATTTGCGGATAAAATGCCCGGCCGGAAAAATTCTCGGATCATCCGTCATTTTAAACATCAGGCCTTCCATTTCATTGTGTTCCATCAAATCCGATTTGCGTTCTTCTGCATCGATATACATAGACCGGATTTTATATATACGGAAAATACGTCCGTTTTTGCCAACCCGTTCCTGCGAGAACAGTACCGGGCCGGGAGCCTGCTTTTTAATAACCGGTGCAAAAATCACCAGTGCAATTCCTGCAATCAAAATTCCCACAATGCTTCCCGCTATATCCATCATCCGCTTCAGCAGCATTTCCGGCGGGGAAGCAATGTGCATGCTGGTCGTCAGCACCATATAATTGCCGCATTTTTCCAGCACTTTATTCGGCATAAGAGCTGTCTGCGGAATCAGGTTAAAATGCACGGTAATGCCGTATTCAATCAGCTGGGCTGCCAGCGCTTCGCTTGAGTCCCTTGTATTTCCATTAATAAAAACCTCGTCAACCACATGCGTCCTTACATATTCGTAAAAATCATCTGCGTTTGCTACTACCGGCACTCCGCGCACCGTCTCGCCTTTGCGCGGAACATCTACAATTACAATGCCGCAGACCTCAAAATCCCGGTATGTGTCATGTTCAAAATCCCGCACGCACTCTTCTGCGTAGCGGTCTACCGTAAGGATAATCATAACCGCATTTTTTCGTTTCTTCTTTATATAATTACGCAGAGCCTGTTTATAAATACAGTGTATGATGTATTCATAAATCACAGACATAATCCAGAATGTAAAAAGACTCTCTCTGGAATATACCGCCGACATTTTTGCTGCATACAGATAAACCAGCATTCCTACAAAGATAATCGTACAGGATGAGGCTACTTCTTCCAGCTCTACAAACGCATCCCGCTTAATGATATCGTGGTAAGTTTCCTTAAAAAACACGACGCACAAATCCAGCAGTACGAGTATGACCGCCAGACGCAGATACGGTTCGCTTGCATAGGGATTCATCCAGCCATGCCGCATTATATAACCTGTAATAAAAGCCAGCTGCTGTACTATCAGATCCAGAATCGTAAAGTCCAGATGTTTGACCCAGCCAGTGTTTTCTTTTCTATACATGCTGCTCCTTTAGATTTCTCAGGTGAATATACAGCCAGCTGTCTGCATAATTCTCCCGTTCCTTTAATGTCATTTCGCTGTATTTGTCATATGTAAGCCTGGCCTGGAACATCTCCTGTTCTCCGCATTTATAGCATTCTACATTCTTCCTGCGTGATACCGTCCGCATCCAGCCACATTTCGGACAAATATATACCTTGATCATCCCATACCCTTTCTTTTCCAATTTACAATAACCATGCACGGCCGGCTGCCTGCAGCCGTTATTCTGTTATTCCCTGACTCTGTATATTGTATAATTCTCACTCTGCGCAACCGGAAGGACAGATATCTGTGCAAGATAGCTGTCCATATCAAATTCCGTCTGGATTACTAAATAATCTACGCCGCTTTTTAAAATACTGCGTCTGAGAGCCCTGCTGTCATTTTGAATACCTTCATTTACCGCCGCAATGATATGCTGCTGGCGGACATATTTTTTATAATCATAACCGTTTTTTGCCTGATACAGATACGCGTTGCGCGAAATCCCCCATAAAATACGCGGCTCATATGTGCGCACCTGATACTCCAGATACATATTAAAAGCTGCCACTGGCTGCTCACTGCTGCTGTCCCAGTCAGCCATAATTTCATCTGCAATAGTAAGCACTTCCGGGTCAAGCCCGTATATATTTTTCGGACGGTTAAAATTCGCCCTGTTTAAAAAGAAAAAATTTGCACCCGTTACGAGGCAGACTGCAAGTACTGCCGCTGCAATGACTGCCTGTCCTCTGTTTCGGCCTGTAAATGCCTGTGTCATCACATACGCTGTCACAAACAGAACCGGCAGCATCCAGAAAAAACGGTAATAAGTTGTCGCATCCGTTAGTTTCCCCACAATCCGGTATGCAAATTCATTAAATATAAAGATAATAGCAAATAACACTGCCGTCAATGCTTTTTTCCCGGTTTTACCCTGACTGCGCTTTGTATCCACAAACCATACAAGCACCAGGCTGGCTGCAAATGCCGCCAGATATAAGGAATCTCCGTTGTACTGTCTGAGTACATCTGCCATTTTATACCTCCAGAACCAGCCATCCCCCACTATAACAGAAGTATACTGCCAGATAGCATACATTTGGCAGCAGGCAGCAGATTCCTCTGCGGATAACTGTCAGATCCAGCTTTTTTTCCACCGCCATATGCGCTAAAAGCATAATGACTATCATAACCGGGACAATGACCACACAGGACATGGATACTGCCACGCTTGCAAACGCTGTCACAAACAGGCGTGCCCAGCTGCTTTGATCCCCGCTGTCTTTCCATATCCGGTATAGCAGGTAACAGACCATCGGCAGCACTACGTTGGCACAGTATGCTTTTGCCTCATATCCCCGCAGGATCAGAAACTGTCCGCTTGTATCGTATACATCCCAGAAAATCGTCATTACAACTGTTATCGTAACCAGTATCGCTGATTTTTTTAAATCTCTGTGAAATACCTTCATCGCAAAGCTGTATACAACTGCATTTGTCAAAAGTACACACAAAACGCCTGCTACATACTTTTGCAAAACCAGCGCCGATATGCCCGTCACCTGGCTGATGCATGCTGTATTCATATAAAAAGAAGACAGCGCATACCTCAGCTCTATCGTCTTTCGCAAAAGTCCGCTGCTGCCGTCATACAGATACATCGTATCCGTAGCCACGGATGTCGTCATATTTCCGATATAATAAGCAAAATCCCAGCCGATATTTCTCTGTATCAGTACCGCGGATGCACATTCGCACAATACCGCTGCCGCCATAAGCACCGCCAGCAGGCGGACGATACGCGCTGGACGCACATTTCGTACAGATGCGGCAGGCGCTCGCGCAGGCCTTTGCTGTTTTTTACTGCCAGTTACCACATACAGCGCTGCTGCCAGCAGAACCGCTAACAGTACCAGCCATGTAATGCTGAGCACATGCAGCTTTTGCTTTGTCAGAATCATAATCTCCGCAATAATCTGAAATGCAGCATAATATAGAAAAAAACCTATGCAGACTGTTTCCGGAATGACAGGCCTGCAGCCGCATTTTATACAAAATGCCCTGCCAAGTATATAATAAATCAGGATGTTTAAAATTAAAATGCATATGCATAAAAAAAACTGCATCATCAGGCTCCTTTCTTATTTTTATCCAGACATACTGCCCGCAGCAGGATACCGGATGCCGGACACAGCACACAGAGCCTGTACAGCTGTATCTTTGTCTGCGTCCCGGTTATTGCCGTTTGTTTTAAATTTATGACATATAATCATTATACAGCGGAAGCACTTCTCCTGTACTTCCCTGCATCTTTATCTTTCCTTCATGCAGCCAGAGTATTGTATCGCACAGTTTTTCCAGTGTTTCTGTACTGTGTGATACAATAATCACCGTCCGCTCTTCATTCGTAATCAGTTCTTTCATTTTTGCATAGCTTTTTTTCTTAAAGCGCACATCCCCGACGCTCAGTACTTCATCGATCAGCATAATTTCTGTTTCCAGTATGGCGGTAATGGAAAACGCCAGTTTGGAATACATGCCGCTTGAATAAGTACGGACTGGCTTGTCTATAAAACTTTCCAGTTCGGAGAATTCTATAATTTCATCTAATTTATCCTGAACCTGTTCTTCGCTAAAGCCTAAAAGCATTCCGCTTAAAAAAATATTTTCCCTTCCTGTCAGCTTTTTTTGAAATCCGACGCCTATCGACAGCAGGGATACTGTATGCCCGTGCAGGTCAATCTCTCCTTCATCCGCAGCAAAAATTCCCGCTATGGCACGCAGCATGGTAGATTTTCCACTGCCGTTTTTACCGACAATTCCCATAATTTCTCCTTTGGGAACTTTAAAGGATATGCCGCGGACAGCTTCAAATACATCGATTTCTGATTTTTTCAGGCTGAACAGGCTTTTTTTTATCGAAATTTTGTTCAGGCATTTATACCGTATCTTTAAATCTGATACTTCGATTGCATATTCTTTTTCAGGTTCCTTTGTAGTATCCATTTCGTCCATACTGCTTCCTCAATTTTTCTGCATATCTGATTTTATTATAAATTCCTGTTTCATGTCTGCCGGCAGAGTCTGTTAATTATCTATTTTACGATATCCTGATTTCTATGTCTATAGTTTTCCGGCTGGTTTCATAGAGTTTTATATTTTTAAAACTGACTGGTCTTATTTTCCTGTCCGCTGCCGGAGGATGTGCTGCTCCGGCATCTTAGAGGCCATTCCTCCCCTCAGCAGCACACTTACACTACATCACTTTCACGTAGCTGTTCTCATGCCTGTAAATATTATGCACCCCCGCTACAGACAGTACAGCGCCGATCATAAACCAGACAGCCAGTGTCCCCCAGTCCGGCATTGTCTGATAAATGAGCACTCTTCTCATAGAATCTACCAGCAGCGCCATAGGATTGCATTTCAAGAGCAGGCTGCTGTATGGATATGGCACGCGTTTTTGAATGGAGTAAAAGATTCCGGTCAGGTAAAACAGCAGTTTTAATACAACCGTCACGACATTGGCCAGGTCTTCCACATAGACTCCAAAATGCAGGAGCACGCTGCTGAATGCAAATGTCACAACGAGCAGTATCACAAACAGCGGCACCAGAAGGATCACTTTCCAGTCCACCGGGACACGGTAGCCAATCATCATAATTACTACCAGTGAAAACGCAATGACCATTTTAAAGCCGTTGGATAAAATTTTTATTAAAATAAGGATAAATTTAGGTATATATACTTTTGAAACAATCGGTTTGTTTGCTGCCACCAGTTTCACACTCTGTCTCAGGCAGGCTGAAAAAAAGTTCCAGCTGTTATAGCCGATAAAAATAAATACCGGCAGATATGGCTCGCTTTTCTGAAAAACAATTACTGCCACAAAAGAATATACGATCATAAACAGCAGAGGGTCTAAAATCCACCACAGCCAGCTTAAATGAGAGTTGGCAACTTCGGATTTCAACTCGGATTTTGCTGCGTATATTGTATATTTTTGGTATTTTCTGACATCACTGATAAATCGGTTCAATTGCATTCTCCTCACTTATCCCAGATATTTCCGAAATCCGTTTAATGTGTAAAAAATCATGTAATAAAATGACAGCAGCCGGCCGTATCCCAGATACCGGTATGACCCGTAATGCATGTACGCTGATTTCAGCTTGTTTCTGGACTTCCCGCCCTCACTCTGCCTGGATTTGAGTGCAGGCACATTAACGCCCGCTGCTGTCTTATATTTTTTGAGTATCCTAAGCCACAAAATATAGTCCTCATGATACCGGTCACAGACAAAGCCAAATTCCTGCGCCACATCCCGCAAAAGAACTGCCGAGCCGCAGGGAATCAGGTTCGTGCGCATCAGCATTGAATACGTGATTCGTTTTGGCACTGAAATGACTTTTCCGGTCTGTGTACCATCCGGATGTACCAGTTCCCTGCCTGTACAGCACAATACGGCTCCTGTGCGTGCCATGCACTTCATCTGCAGTCTGAGTTTATCGGCATCCCACCAGTCATCCGCATCCAGAAAAGCTACATACTTCCCCCGCGCCATGCGGATTCCAAGATTGCGTGCTGCTGCAACCCCTTCGTTGCGTTTCTTCCTCACATATCGGATGCGCGGATCTGCCTGATAGCGTCTGACAGCCTGTGCTGTATCATCTAAAGAACAGTCGTCTATAATAATCAGTTCCCATTTCTCCCTACAGTTCTGCCTCTGCACTGACTCAATCGCCTGCCCGATATATTTCCCAGCCTGGTATGCAGGCATAATCACCGAAATCACCGGCTGGCTTCTTTCTGTATTTGCTGACGATACCATGGCCTTGTTTTCTGACTCTTTCTTATCTGCATTCACATCCGCAGACTCTTCTATTCTCTTTTTCTTTTTCATCCCCGCATTCACATTCATGACCGCATCCTTACTCCTTCCATGCATCACCATGTACACATATTTACTGCCTGCTCTGTTTTAGTGCTGTCTTCTGGCTGTCCGAAACTCCCTCGGATTTTTCTTTTTGAAACAGTATCTTGACTGTCAGCAGTATCAGTTTTATATCCAGCCAGAGCGAATAATTTTCAATATAGGTCAGATCCAGCTTGAGTTTATCGTACGGCACGGTATTATACTGTCCGTACACCTGTGCATAGCCAGTCAGCCCTGCTTTCATCTTCAGCCGGAAGCGAAACTGCGGGATGCTCTGTTCATATTCTTTTGTAATCTCTTCCCGTTCCGGGCGCGGGCCTACAAAAGACATATCCCCGGCCAGAACATTAAACAGCTGCGGCAGCTCGTCTACGTGAAGTCTCCTTATGACCTTTCCAACCGGAGTAATTCTGTCGTCGTGGGCGCTCGCGAGCCTGGCGCCTTTTTTTTCTGATTCCACAATCATGCTGCGGAATTTGTATATCTGAAATGGTTTTCCGTCCTTTGTAATGCGTTCCTGTGAATACAGTACCGGACCGCCGTCATATATTTTTATTGCAGCCGCTATAAGCAGCATAACCGGCGACGCAAGAATGCACCCGCAGAATCCGATTGCAATATCCATCGCACGCTTGCAGAAACTCTGCCCAAAAGTCATGCCCTGGTTGCGGAACAGCAGCAGGGGAGAATCAAATAAGTCGATCTCCGACGCACTGATAATCATAATATCCGAAATTTTCGGTACAGAATAGCAGCGGATATTTTTTTCAAAACAAAATTTCAAAAACAGGTTGCGTTCATGGGAAGGAATATCTCCGATTAAAACAGATTCGTATTTCGGAATCATCTTAAGAATATGTCCGACACCTTCCTTTAAATGGACTGTTTCTTTTACCCGGTATTTGTCCCCTCTTGACTGCAGTTTGCGGATCAGGGCTTTCGGGCTGATATTCCCATAAATCAGAAGCATTTCATGCGGCGGATACAGCCTGGCATATATGCCGCGCATGGCTACAATCCAGATGACGCCGACGATAATCTGCAGCAGGGCCAGTACCATGATCGGGGTAGAAAACTGCATAAATTTCCATTTTTTTGCAATCAGCGCCAGCTGCAGATATTCCACTGCATTTGCAGCGCACACTGACAGTATCTGGGAATACAGCACGTCCAGGTTCCTCAGATATCCCACCCGGAAGCCGCCCAGTACTTTCATAAACAGGACAAGTACGACCGCATACAGAACGATCACTGTCCAGTGCCCTCTTCTGTAATAGTAGAAATACCGGAAATACCTGCGCATGTCTTTCAGTTCTCTGTTTGCATAATAGTTATACCACAGACAGGCAAACATCCCCGTCTGAACTGCCACAATTAAAATTGTCCCCAGCAGCATGATAAACCGTTTGTACTGCTCTTTAGAATTCGTCCATTTCATAGATTTAGTTCCCTGTCAGTTTTTTCTTGATTTTTCTGGCTGCTTTCCAGAAAATCCGCCCTTTTAACAGCTCGTTCTCTGCCATCACGCGGTCATACTCTGCTTCCAGTTCAGCAATATTAAAATATCTGCGTCCCAAAACATTCACCATTTCGCGGTAAGGCATAAGCCCGCCTGTCACATACTGCTGAAATCCTGCTTCCATCTGTCTGTATACTTCTGCCTCTTCCATGGAAATCCCCGCTGCCATCTGAAGATTCTCCATTGAGAGTTCCTTCCTCTGCGGATTTTCATGATGCAGAAAAAATAACGTCCTATAGATAATAAAATTCTGCGGAATCGGAAAGAAAAACGTCCATTCGTAATCAATCACATTCCATGCCCCGTCTTCTGTCACCAGAATATTCGGGAGTATCAGGTCAATATCCGAAACTTCACTGCACACTGTCTGATCCAGCACAGACTGACCGGCAGTCTCTCCAAATACCTTTTTAAAATCTGCTGTCATTTGGAATGGTACGTTTTTCCTGCCATTCCGGATATACTGCACCATTTTATCCAGTACATCAGTCACTTTATTCATTTGACCTGCTGCAATGGCCCGCTCTATGTACCCCTGCAGCGCTTCTCCATGGATAAACTCAAACTGAGCCGCGGCACTTCCATTTTTATCTGTATGCACTCTGCAGCGGTTAAACCTTAAATCTGTATCTTCGTACTGCTGCGCCAGCCTGGCATAAGCCTTCGCAATATGCATGACATGTGCATTCCCTTCCTCATAGACCGGACACTTGCGGACCATTCCGTCTGTGATATCCGTCCTCACTGCAAACTGCCTGCTGCGGTCTGTCGCATAGCGTACATAAACCGTCTGCTGCCTGATCCGGCCGTGCTGCCTGTCAGAATTATGCGCCGCCTGCATCCCGTCCGGTCCCGGCTCATGCTCAGGACTCCCGCCAGTCTGCTTTTGCATCGCAGCTCTGGCTTCTGCCTGTATCAGCACCGGCTCCACTTCTATTTTATCAGTGCCCGCTATGCACAGATATGAATTGGAGAATAGCGGAAACTGCTCTTCTTCGATAATACTGTCAAACACTTTCTGTTCGTCGAACAAAATAAGCCTGTCATCTTCATAATTTGCTATATTATATGTCAGGTCTCCTTTTTTCGGCAGATATGCATCCGAATAAATATCCAGCGCAAACCGGTGGTCAGGATATGGATAATAAAAATCCTGCCAGCAGAATCCAGCTTCTGTCAGCAGCTTCTTCAGGCTGTTTTTCGAATACAGATGAATTCCGGCATTTTCAAGACCCGCAAAATATCTGTGTACATGCATTTCTTTATTTCCAGCCCAGTATTTTAATCCAAACTTATTCTCTACAGCCAGCACCAGCATTCCGTCCGGTTTCAGAAGAGCGCGCAGTTTTTCCAGAAACTGCTGTGCCTTTGCTTTTTCATCAGGTATTCCGGATGCCAGAACCACATCATAGTCCTTAGCAAGCTGCGGCTCACACTCCGAAAACGGCATTGCATAAACCGTCAGCGTCTGTTCTTTTACATGCTTATGACGCAGCGCATTCAGCCTGCAGTATCCGGTATGTTCTTCCTGGCATGTTACATGAACAGCCTTTTTTAATAATGCAGATGTAATTGTGCCGCATCCGGCACCTGTCTCCAGCACCCTGGCATTCTCCGGAAACTGCAGCCATTCGATGATATTTGCCCTGGATTCGGCCAGCTGGTACATGACCGTATAATTTTTGTGCATAGTAATCTGTTCGTGGTAATCAGCTTCATTATAAGAAGCGATAATTTCCCGAAGACAGTTCACTTCCTCAGACTGTTTTTCATTTAATTCCCCTGATCTTTCCGGCGCATTCCCGAAAGCCGCCTGGCCAGGTTTCTCACTGTCCCCAAGCCACAGCATCACATTCCCTATTCTTTCCATCTGCATAATTTTTTTCCTATCGCTTCAGCCTTTCAAGATTTTTGAAAATCTATCCTTATTACCTGCGGTATTTTTCTGTAAATTCCCGAAAACTGCCCCACTCTCTGTCCTTATCTGTCATAATCAGGTCCATATGTTCCGGCAGCGGCCAGTCTATTGCGATATCCGGGTCGTTGTAAATCAGTCCTCCTTCATCGTTTGGATGATAAAAATCGGTACATTTATATGCAAACTCCGCGTAATCTGACAGCACGACAAACCCATGGGCAAAATTCTTTGGTATAAAGAACTGCTTTTTATTCTCTTCCGAAAGTATCACGCCGTGCCACTTTCCGTACGTAGCGGATCCTACCCGCAGATCCACAGCCACATCAAACACTTCTCCGCGAATCACACGCACCAGTTTGTCCTGAGGATACTGAATCTGAAAATGCAGCCCTCTGAGCACGCCTTTTTTCGACGCTGACTGATTGTCCTGTACAAACTGCACATCGATGCCGGCCTCTTTAAAATCGTTATAATTATATGTCTCCATAAAATAACCCCTGGCATCTCCAAAAACTGCCGGCTCTATCTCATAAAGACCCTCAATCTCACACGAAGTTACTTTTATTTTACCCATACCGCTCTCCTTTCACCAAAACCAGTTTGATCTGTACGCCAGGGCCTGCTACGCTTATCCGTCTACAGCCCCTGTGCAATATCCATCAGATATTTTCCGTAGTTTGTCTTTAACAGCGGCTGCGCCAGTGCAATCAGCTGGTCTCTGGTAATAAATCCGCGCTTGTACGCGATTTCCTCCACGCAGGACACATAAAGTCCCTGACGTTTCTGTACTGCCGACACATAATCTGCCGCATCCAGCAGGGAATCATGCGTGCCCGTATCCAGCCATGCAAACCCGCGGCCCAGCGGCTCTACTTTCAGGCTGCCGCGCTCCAGATATTCCTGATTCACAGACGTAATCTCTATTTCACCTCTCGCTGAAGGTTTTACATTTTTTGCAATTTCAACGACATTGTTATCATAAAAATATAATCCCGGCACTGCATAATTGGATTTCGGATTTGCAGGTTTTTCTTCTATAGATACTGCCATTCCGTTTTCATCAAATTCCACAACACCGTATTCCCTTGGATCTTTTACATAATACCCAAAAATCACGGCCCCTTCCTGAATTGCCGCAGCCCTCTGCAGCACTTTGGAAAAACTCTGTCCGTAAAAAATATTGTCGCCCAGCACAAGCGCTGCCGAATCATTCCCTATAAAGGATTCTCCAATAATAAACGCATCCGCAAGCCCGCGCGGCGTCTCCTGAACAGCATAACACATATGCAGTCCCAGCTGGCTGCCGTCGCCAAACAAATCTTCAAATACAGGCAGATCCCTTGGTGTTGATATAATCAGTATATCCCGGATTCCTGCCAGCATCAGCGTAGACAGCGGATAATAAATCATCGGCTTGTCATACACGGGCATAATCTGTTTCGAGATCGATTTTGTCAGAGGATACAGTCTTGTGCCTGAACCTCCGGCCAGTATGATTCCCTTCATTTTCCTTCTCCCTTTTCTTATATAAACTAACTAATCCTTTTATTTCAGCAGCTCTATCCGCCTAAGCGAAAAATCCTGATACCGTCTAGTCAGATTCGGATTGTAATACGGGTCTCCCGCACTGATGATGTCCGCATACCTTGTAGTAAACAGGTCTACTTCCCGCTGGTAGCGCGCCAGCTTCTCAGCCGTATCCTCAGCTCCCCTTGATTTATACTCATAATGATGCAGCATAGCAAAAGGATTGTATACCACAAGCCTTCCCGTACGCCGTACTTTCAGACAGTAATCGATATCGTTGTAAGCAACCTGCAGATTTTCGTCCATTCCGCCGGTTTCTTCAAATACGCTCTTTTTCGTCATCAGACATGCAGCTGTCACGGCGCTGTAATCCTGTGGACAGATAATGCGGTTCTGATAGCCTCCGTTTTCCTTTGGAAAGCCCTGGAAGCCCTCTCCGCAGATACCGCCAAGCCCGATAATTACCCCGGCATGCTGTATCGTGTCATCAAAATAAAAAAGCCTTGCTCCGCAGATGCCTACATCTTCCCTCATACAGTATCCAAGCATCTCTTCTATAAAATCCGGTGTGATTACTTCCGTATCATTGTTCATCAAAAGGATATATTCCCCTTTGGAATGTGCTGCGCCGAAATTAGTAATTTTTGAATAATTAAACGCCTCTTTCCAATAGACAATACGTATTCTTGGGTCCTGCTCCTGCAGTTTTTTATAATATTCAAATGTACTTTCCTGTGTACTGTTATTTTCAATAATTACAATTTCATAATTCGAATAGGTGCATTTTGACAGAACCGACTGCACACAGGTATCCAGATCGTCAATATGGTCTTTATTCGGAATGTTAATCGACACCATAGGCGTTTCATCCCAGTGGTAGACCGTATGGTAAATCCCCGGTATCCCGGAAGGTTTTGCCGAGGCAGGTATGCCGAGACGTTTATAATGGGCATTGATGACCACATCCCCGGCGTAACGGGACTGTCTGCTGTTTTCCCTGGCATGATACAGCACCCTTTGCAGATGTCCGATGCACCCGGCCGATTCCACAGCCCGGAAATAATAATCATAGGAAGCGTCTTCTCCATAAGACGGATTCCACGGGCCTGCTTTTTTTACAAGATCTTCTCTCAGCAGCACCAGATGTCCCAGATAATTCATCCCGCGCAGCATATCTATATTAAAGTCTGATTTAAATACCGGTTCCCGGTAAGTCTTGCCGTCTTCCGATATCTGGTCTTCATCCGTATAGCACATATCCATTTCAGGATTTCGCTCAAACAGGCTGACACAGCTGTAAAGTGCATCCGGTTCCAGTGCATCAGATGCCGATAAAAATGCCACCCATGCCTGAGCGCCTCCTGCCGGCTGGTTCTGTGCTTCTGCAGACGTCTGCATATCCTGTATAGCCGCACTCAGCGCCTGAGCCGTTTTCTGCTGGCAGCTTTCCCTGGCCTGGGCTGAGGCAATCAGCAGCCTGTCCTCCGGAATCTGCGCACGGAGCTTTTCCCTGAGTTTTTCTTCCTCATCCGCACTGCAGGCAAGCACCCATTTCCAGTTCCCGTAGGTCTGTTTTTTCATCGAAAGCACTGTGCCCGCAAAATGAAGCTGGTCCTGATAAGGAGTGATCACATACACCAGGGGAGAGAATATCCGCGTTTCCTGCCTCTGACGCTCGAACTCCTTTTCTGAAGGCATATTCTTCCTGCGCCATTTCATATAGCTTCCGGTATCCCCAATCAGCTCATACAGTTCATTCACCGCGCGCTTAAATGCTTTTTTCACTCCGTTGCGCTTTAAAAAATAACCGGCTTTTTTCATGTACAGCCTGACACGGTTTTTGTCGACTGCACTGAATGTACGCATGACAGAATATTCTCCATTAGTGATCTGCAGTACCATTTTCTTTCTGCCCGTAACCGGAACTGTCACACTGAAACCGCTGTTATAAAGCGAGTCTGTTTCGCGGTGTTCCAAAACTACGTCCGGCTTCGGGAAATGGCTGACTTCACATTTCATCGGAACATTTGCCTTGTCAAATACGTTGATTTTAATAGGCTTTTTGGAAGCGGCCCAGCCTGTGACCACACAGCTGGCACCTGCCGTCTGGATACTGGTAATCCGGAAATTCAGCTGGCCCTGTATCCTTCGAAGCAGAGCCGCACGCCGTTCAAACACATGCCTGCCGTCTGCCAGACACAGCTTCAGCCGTCGGTATCCGGACAGATTTCCCGGCAGCTTTGCAATAATGACATATTCTTTTGCAACTTCCATGTCAAATTTCGCATACTTCTGCCTGACAGAATCGTCTTCAAAACACAGAACCCTGGTTTCCAGCTTTTCATGGTCCAGATATACTGCAAACAGATCCTGCGCCTTCGTATCATCCGCCGGACTGCTGCCTTCAAACCAGCCAGTCAGCACATAGCTGTCTTTGTCCGCAATATGGAAATGTCCTTCCCGTACTACAAATCTATTGTCATTCATAGGCAAAGCCCTTATTTTCCTTCATACATTTCTTCATAATATTTTTGATAGCCGCCGCTGGTAACATCTGCCATCCACTCTTCATGTTCGAAGTACCAGGCAATGGTTTTCCTGATTCCTTCTTTAAACATTGTTTCCGGTTCCCAGCCGGTTTCTGCCTTAATCTTATCCGGTGCAATCGCATAGCGCCGGTCATGTCCTTTGCGGTCTTCCACATAAGTGATTAAATCTGTGCTGACCAGTTTTTTACGCTCGTCACCTTCCGGCAGCATCTCCTGCAGTGTTTCCAGTATCGTATGAATAATCTCTATATTCTGCTTTTCATTATGGCCCCCGATATTATATGTCTCACCAGGCCGGCCCTGTTCCTGCACCATATCAATCGCTTTCGCATGATCGTCTACATACAGCCAGTCGCGGACATTTCTGCCATCCCCGTATACCGGCAGCTTTCTGCCATGCAGCGCATTGTTAATAATCAGCGGAATCAGCTTCTCCGGGAACTGATAAGGCCCGTAATTATTTGAGCAGTTTGTAATATTAGCCGGAAAATGATACGTGTCAATATAGGATTTTACCAAAAAGTCAGAAGAAGCCTTGCTGGCACTGTACGGACTGTGCGGCGCATACGGCGTCGTTTCGTAAAAATAACCGCCGTCTTCTTCCAGAGAACCATATACTTCATCTGTGGAAACATGCAGGAATTTTTTCCCCTGCGGATAAGTGCCGTCCGGCTGTTCCCATGCTGCTCTTGCGCAGTTTAACATCACGGCCGTACCAAGTACATTCGTACGGACAAAAACTTCCGGATTGCTGATGCTGCGGTCTACATGGGATTCCGCTGCAAAGTGCACAACACGGTCGATATCATTTTCCGCAAAAATCTGCTGTATTGCCTGTTTATCGCAGATATCCGCCCTGATAAATGTGTAATTCGCCCGTTCCTCCACACCTTTTAAATTCTTCAGATTTCCCGCATAAGTGAGCGCATCGACATTTATAATGCGGATTTCATCCCCATATTTACGGAACATATAATGAATATAATTTGATCCAATAAATCCGGCCCCGCCTGTTACTAAATAAGTTCTCATAATTTTTTGATTCTCCTCTTTTCTCTGACAGATTTATAAGCCTTTTTCCTTCAATAGTTCCTTTTCTTTCTCTAAAGAATTTCCTTCATATAGACACTTAATGCATCCTGCCAGTCCTTCATCCGAAAATCCGTTGTCATCCGGAGCATCTGATTATCCAGCACAGAATACGCCGGCCGTTTTGCCGGTGCCCCGAACTCCTCCGTCGAAATATGCTCCACTGCCGTCGTCTTTCCTGCCTTTTTAAAAATTGTTTCTGCAAATTCTGCCCAGCTGCACTCTCCTTCGCAGGTGCCATGGAATATGCCGTAGTTTTCTGTCGGCTCCAGTACATGCATCATTTTTGCCAGTTCCTCTGCACTTGTAGGGGTTCCAGTCTGGTCTCCTACCACGCGCACACAGTCATTTGATTCTGCCAGGCGAAGCATGGTTCCTACAAAATTTTTGCCTTCCCCATACATCCAGGCCGTTCTTATAATAAAATAACGCTCTGCAAAATCCCGCACATACTGCTCTCCTGCCAGCTTTGTACTGCCATAGACGCTCTGCGGGCCAGGGATGTCAGTTTCTGTATAAGGTCTGTCAGTTTCGCCGGAAAAAACATAGTCCGTCGATATCTGGAACAGTTTTGCTCCCGTTTCGCGCGCAGCAATGCTCAGATTTCTAGGGCCTAACGCATTCACACAGAAGGCTTTTTCATACTCCGTCTCGCATAAATCTACAGCCGTCATCGCTCCGCAGTTCATTATTACATCCGGTTTTTCAGCCCTTACAAACTTCATGACCGCATCCAGATCTGTAATATCCAGCTGCTCAGTATCCGTATTGATAATTTCAGCCGGCTCGTTTTTATACTCCCGGTTCAGGGCATGTCCCAGCTGCCCGCCGCATCCGGTAATTAACAGTTTTTTCATTTTATTCTCCTAATCCTGATTCAATCAGAGCTACCATATCGTTCAAAGCCTTTTCCTCGTCTTCTCCTTCGCAGATCAGTTCAATTTCATCTCCGCTCTTAATACATGCCCCGAGCACACTCAGCACGCTTTTTGCATTGGCAATATTTTCGCCGCCATACTTAAACGTAATGACAGAGGCATAATCAATCGCACTCTTACACAAAACCCCTGCCGGGCGCAGATGCAGGCCCGTAGGGTTTTTTATCTTTACCTTTTGACTTACCATAATTCTCTACCCCTATAACATGATTTTTGTAATTAACTCTGCCAGATTTTCTGCTTCCTTTTGAATTTCTTTTTGATCTTTTCCTTCAATCATGACTCTTACAAGCGGTTCTGTACCGGATGGGCGGATTAACACCCTGCCTTCTCCATGAAATTTCTTTTCCAGATCACTGACGGCTTCTGCAATCTCTGTATATTCCATATAATGCTCTTTTTTATGATTCGGAACTTTGGCATTCACAAGTGCCTGCGGAAAGATTTCCATTACTGCGGCAAGCTCTGACAGCTTTTTCTTAGTATCTGTCATAACCTGTAATACATGCAGGGCACTTAACAGTCCGTCTCCTGTAGTATTATCATCGAGAAAAATAATATGCCCGGACTGTTCTCCTCCGATGTTATATCCATTTTCGCGCATATTTTCCAGCACATAACGGTCTCCTACTTTTGTCTTCTCTACATGTATACCGTTTTTCCTGCCCATTACCGTAAATCCAAGATTCGACATAACAGTAACTACAATCGTATCTTTTTTCAGCGTCCCTTTCTGCTTCATATAATTGCCGCAGATTGCCATCAGCTGGTCGCCGTCCACAATATTTCCCTGTTCATCCACCGTCAGAAGACGGTCAGCGTCACCGTCAAATGCCAGGCCGATATCCGCTTTCTCATAAACTACCCTGGCGCGCAGTTCATCCATATGTGTAGAGCCGCAGTTTGCGTTGATGTTTGTTCCATCCGGATGTATGTGAATCGGAATCAGTTCTGCACCAAGCTCCCGCAGCGTTTTTACAGATGTATAATAAGCTGCTCCTTCCGCACAGTCTGCTACGATTTTTAATCCGCTTAAGTCCACCGGCACGCATTTTTTTACAAATTTTACATATTCATCCCTGATATCAAACCGGTAATCAATCCTGCCCACACCAGAGCCGACCGGAAGCGTGACATCTTTCATATGGTTTTTAATCATCGCTTCAATTTCATCTTCAAGTTCATCAGACAGCTTATACCCGTCCCCGTTAAAAAACTTGATGCCGTTAAATTCCATCGGATTATGGGATGCAGAAATCATAACTCCCGCATCTACTTTATGCCTTCTTGTCAGATAGGCAACCGCAGGTGTAGGCAGTACGCCTACATATATGGCATTTGCGCCCACCGAACAAATTCCCGCCATCAATGCGCTTGCAAGCATTCCGCCTGATATACGCGTGTCGCACCCTACGATCAGTGTAGGCTGGTGTTCCTGTTCCCTTGTCAGTACATATGCGCCAGCCTGGCCTAGCTGTGTTGCCAGTTCAATTGTAAGTTCTGCTCCTGCAACACCCCTGACACCATCTGTTCCAAACATTCTGCCCATTTTATTTTTCCTCCAAATCTACCCTTATGATATATGATTCTGCCTTATAATTTTCATATAGTTCCCATCCGGACGCTGGCTATTCTTCTTCTGATCCGGTTTCTTCATCCGGCTCTGCAGCCCTTTCGTCTGTATCTGCTCTCTGATTTGCATCCGGTTCCTGACTGTCGTCTATGTCTGTATCCGTGTCTTCATCCGGCTCATTGCCTGGATTATCCTCATTCTGGCCAGAGCTGTCTTCTTCCCCGTTATCACTGCCCAAAGATGCATCAGGTTCATCCCCGTCACTGTTTTCAGAAGAAATGGTAAAGGATATCACCGTTTCTCCTACAATATACTTATTATCCAGCACCAGCTGCAGTTCTTTTACATGTCTTCCAGGTGCCAGTCCGCTGACATCCAGTACCGGACGCAGAGCACCTGTCGTCAGCTTATCCAGGTCATCTGTCAGGCCGTATACTTCAATCTCCGCATTCCGCTCATTAAAATCCAGCCTGTATTTTTCAGGCAGATCATCCACACGGATATTTCTGACCGGAATGGTAAACACTCTGCGCTCTAACTGCTCTACATCGATTTTTACCGTAACCGTTGCTTCCACCGAATTTTCCAGTGTCACACCGCTCGGCAGATACTGGTTGATATCCACTTTCTGCTCAAATTTTTCGTCTGCGCCTTTCACGCTGATTACGCCTTCCGGTATAACAACCGCACTGATTGAGTTTAAGATCTCAGACCTGCCTTTGATCGTAACCTCTTTCGGATCTGTATCCGCCGAAATCACCTCAAAACCCTCTGCCGGTTTTCCGCTGTAATTTACTTTTACCGGAACTGTCTTTTTTGACACGATGTTTGCTTTTACCGTAACGATATCCAGACTAAGCGACAGCCGCGTAGTGTCTACGGCTTCGCCTTCTTCATCATAGAGCACCGGAACCACGCTGTCCGAAATATCTGTACTCATATCGGACACATCTATAGCCGCTTTGACCGAATCAATCTGTGATACAACAGTCTTTGGCCCGGACACCCACAGCCGGTTCGGCTCTACTGTCAGAGACCCGAGCGCATACCCGTCAGCCGGCTTCCCCTGAGGATTTGGCTGAATCATAAATGCCTGCCGCATCAAATCTTCCAGCGTCACCTTCAGCTCACGTGTGCGCTTTGAAATCGTAAGCTGGCTGGAATGGCGCAGCGCTGTAATCTCCACCGGTACTACATTTCCATCTTCCTGCTGTATCAGCTGGCTCATATCAGCCGTTGCTTTAAAATCTGAACCGCTTAGTTCTTCTACAATGCTCCGGTTTCCCAAAACACTAAATGTCACATTTGCTGAATCAGCCTCTATTTCATAATATTTATTCATTGCAGTAACAGCCTCTTCATTTTCGGCTGTTACTGCAATTGTAAAACGTCTGGTTATAGGAGGATCGTTCAGATTCACGACTGCCATCCACATCGTGACTGCAAATAACAGGGCAAGCAGTTTCAGGCCCAGATTTCTAGTCAGCATTTTTACGACGTTTCTTAGCATTCTTTAGCCTCCTTTGCAGTGACTGCAGACGTGTTTCTTCCGTTTCTGCATTTTGAATGAGTTTAAGCTGCTCCCGCAGTCCATCCTGTGTCAGGCTGCGGTATATTACCCCGCCTTTAGCGGCAGATACCGCTCCGGTTTCTTCTGATACAATAATCGTTAAAGAATCGCTGACTTCACTGATGCCAATGGCCGCACGGTGTCTCGTTCCCAGCTCTTTGCTGATCGACATGCTGTCAGACAGCGGAAGGTAACACGTTGCAGCCACCACACGGTCGCCCCGGACGATTATTGCTCCGTCATGAAGGGGTGTATTTTTCTCAAATATATTGATTAACAGCTGGCTTGTAAGAATGGAATCCAGCTCTATTCCGGTACGCTCATATTCTGACAGCACAATATCCTGTTCCAGGACAATCAGCGCCCCTGTTTTCACTTTTCCCATTTCAAATGAAGCTTTCACAAGTTCATTGATCGTTCTGTCGGAAAATCTGCCTGTATCCTGCGCCATTCCAAAATCAAACAGAGCCGTAACAAATTTTTTCCGGCCCAGCTGGTCTAACGCTTTACGCAGTTCAGGCTGAAAAATAACTGCCAGCGCAATTAACGCAACATTTACAGTCCTGCCGGCCAGCCAGAGTATGGTATTCATCTGGAATACAGCCGCAGCCAGTATAAAGATCAAAATCACAAGGATTCCTTTAAACAGCATCCATGCACGTGTTCCCTTAATCCATACCAGCACATGATACAGCAAAAATGCGATGATAAAAATCTCTACTATGTCTGTTGTTTTTATTTTCTGCAGCGTAATCCAGAACATATACTTTTCTGCAAACCACTGTATTGTACTGATAAATGTCTGCACATTCACACATCCTTCCTTCATCTGTCTCTTCCAGCCATACGGTTACATTTTTACTGCTGCACCGGGTCTGCCACAGCACCGTGCTGCGGGCCGGACGGCATCCTGCCTGAGGCTATCCTTCTCCGTTATATGCAGACAGCTATACCGTCTGCCAGAGCTAATACTCTTCATCATCTACAGCAAGATCCATATCTTCCATAATTTCTTCACGTGTTACCGCACTCCTGTTTTCTCTGCGTTTCCTGCTGCCGCTGATTTTCTTGACTGTCTTTTCCCCTGTAGATACATACCGTTTTGGCACAGCCTTCACATAATAATAATATTCATCGTCTTCAAACTGAACGCGTTCGGTCCGCGTATAATCCAGGTCAAAGAAAAAGAACTGGATCATCAGCAGAATCAGGGCACTAATGCTGCATCCGGCAGTCAGCTGCACCGCCATGCTGCTCATGCCGATTTGTGTATAGCCGATAAAAAAACCAAGATACTGTATCAGCATTCCGGTTACAATCGCAAATGTCCATGCATGATCTACAGACAGCCTCCGGATCACATATACTACAAGCGTAACTGCTGCAAATATACCTATTACCAGATACATTTCGCGGTTTCCGGCAAACTGGTTGATAATTTCACGTAACTTGCTGAGAAAATCCTCGTCTTCACCCATAACTCCAAGACTGGTTTCGTTTGCCATAACACCTTTTAGAAAATAATACGTAATGATACCGCAGATTGTCGGTATCACAGCCAGGGGCTGCTGCAGAAGTCCTCCCGCCACTGGCATAACATAGGGGATTCCCAGCATACATGCAGCCGGAGAAAGCAGTGCGTTATAGGCACAGCGCGGTGCAAATCTGAAATACAGCAGATACATGATCACAAACAGCACCAGCATCATAACACCTACCGGCAGCGATAAGGCATAGCAGTGCAGTGTAATCAGCACACCGGCAGTCAGCAGCATAACTGCCACTGGCAGAATCGAACACGCCAGAGACAGTATAAGCAGCAGCGGTACACTGTTCAGCCTTTTCATATATCCTATTTTTTGGTCAATCAGCAAAAAGACGGTCAGTGCCAGCAGAAATTTAATGACTGGCAGCAGATATGCCTCATATTTTCCGTAAAAGCTGCGAATCCTTTCCCTGAATTCCAGTATAAATGTCATACGTCCCTCCTATGCCGCTTCGGTGCCGCACGTCCTTCCTGTTCATCATAAAGCCTGCTCAGGCGCTTTAACCGGCGGTAATACCTTTTCATGTTTTTCTTTCCAGCCGCATGATATACGCTGGCATAGACAGCTGTGACAGCCAGATAAATAATCAAAAAGAAAATATATCTGACCAGTACAGATGTTCCAAATGCTATCAGATCCATGCTGCCCAGATCAGCGATAAGCTCTTCCATATGGCATATGCCCCATAATCCAAAACAAATGGCAAACGCAGCCGTACCGCTTATAAAACCTTTCAGCAGATGTATTCCTATAAAATCGCTGCAGTAGCAGCATGCTGCTTTTCGATACTGCTTCCCTTCATGCTGTTCAAAGGCAGCCAGTTTTGTCATTTCACGGACACGTTCCTGATCTATCATATTTCCTCCAAAATATGCCTGTTTTACCACAATATAATTTTTATTATAACACAGGCAGCTGTATATGAAAAGAATTTTTGTCAGTGCTGAAGTGAAAAATGTGTGACGGCCCCATACGAAAATGCAGCGGATGCACCTGTATCCCAAAAAACAGAAAAGAGAATGCATTCCGCACTCTCTTTCGTAATTTTCACATTCGTATCTGCTATTAAGTATCCAAAAACCTCATCCGGTTTCCATCTGATCTTTTCGGTGCCGCTTCCTTCACCGGTTCTTCTTCCACTGCATGACTCAGATTATTAATCATTTTCCCCTTGCATGCCTCGCAGTATTTCCCGTACTTAATCATTGCGCCGCAGTTCATACATTCAATGCCTACAGGGGAATCATCAGCAAATTTCAGGCGTTCTTCCCGTACCCAGTTCTTTAACTGCTTCACAGAAACTTCCTTTGCTTCCGATACATCCTGCAGTGATGAATGCGGATTCGAGCGGATAAATTCTTTTACTTCCTGGAATTTTTGCTCTAACTTTTCTACACATGACGGACAGATTACCGGTCCTGACAGATAATTGAATAAACGCTTGCAGCTTTTACACGTCCTTACGTCCATATGAACGCCCCTCCTTACCTATATTGAAGCAGTCCTGCTCCTAATTATAATTTATAAATCTTACTGGTATCCTGTTCCAGACCGTAAAACCGGTTACCTGTACAGTAACATCCCGGACCGCTGAAGCCAGCTGCTTTCCGGTAACAGTTTTGGCAAATGGAACCCATACCTTTTGCCGGTAACAGTTCTGACAGATTCACTGATGCCTTCTTCCGGCTCAGGCTCTGACAAATGAAACTCATACTTTCTGCCGGTAACAGTTCTGGCAGTTTTACGGATGCCTTCCACCGGCAGCATCTCTGACAAATGAAACTCATGCCTTCTGCCGGTAACAGTTCTGGCAGTTTTACGGATACCCTTACTGTCCCTGCCCAATACTAATGCACAGATAATATATTTCTTTTACTCCTGACTGTTTCAGTACAAGCGCAGCCGCATCAATCGTGCTGCCTGTGGTATAAATATCATCAATAAGCAGGATTCTTTTTAAGTTTACTACATTTTCGTTTATTTTGAAAGCATTTTTAAGATTATTTTTTCTTTCTATGGCAGAAAGCTCTTTCTGCGGGACTGTATTGCGTGTCCGGATAAGCATTTGGGGATGATAAGGAAGTCCGCATAACGCGGCAAAACGTCTTGCAAATAAATCTGCCTGATTATAGCCGCGCCGGCGTTTTCTTTCTGCCGACAGCGGAACCGGGATGACCATGCTGATACCGAGCCCTCCGGCCCAGCTGCCATACAGCCTTGCAGCCTCACTGGCAAGAAATTCTGTATAATCTCTGCGATTGCTGTATTTATAACGGTATAAAATTCCGCGCACCGGACCCTGGTAGCTGAAAACAGCCCGGCCCTGGCGGTACTCGTGGCTGGTTTTCGTACAGTCTGCACAATATTCCATAACAGCATTTTCCAAAGGTTTTCCACAGGAACAGCAGACCGGCTGGGATATATATTTTAATTTTCTTACACACTGCGGACAGATCAGCGCATCCGGCAAAACACGGTCGCACACCGGGCAGCGGTTTGGATAGAGCAGCAGGAGCATCTTATATAGAATATCCCGGATTTTCTTTTGATTATTTTTCACCATTGTTTTCTTTTCCTTATTCATTACTTTTCCCTGCTGGCTGCCTTTGTTTTTTTACACGGATTACTCTTCCCCGCCAGCTCCCTTTGGTCTTCCGCATGGACTGTTCTTCCCCGCTGGCTCCCTTTGGTCTTCTGCACAGACTATTTTCCCTGCTGGCTGCCTTTGTCCTTCTGCACAGACTACTTTCCCCCGCCAGCTCCCTTTGGTCTTCCGCATGGACTGCTCTTCCCCGCTGGCTCCTTTTACATGAAATATTTTCTTCACTGACCACTGTTTTCTCCAGGCGTAACTGCCGCCTCCTGATCCAGTATCCGGTCTTTCAGGCCGCAGTAACGTTTCTGTTCACTGACATTTTCTGCCATATCAAAAAACGTCCGCTCATCGCCTACCAGAGTCACGCATTTTCTTGCCCTTGTGACCGCTGTATAGAGAAGATTCCGGTTCATCAGCATTTTCGGGCCGTTTAAAAGCGGAATCACCACTGCCGGATATTCGCTGCCCTGGGATTTGTGTATTGTAACCGCATAAGCAAGCTCCAGTTCTTCTAATAGCTTAAACGGGTATTCCACTATGCGGCCTTCATCAAATTCTACGGTCATCAGCTCCGTAATGTCACGGATGCTGCGGATTATGCCCATATCCCCGTTAAAAACACCCATGCCACGTTCTACTGCTATTCCATAACGGTTCTTGATTTCCCATTCCAGCTGGTAATTATTTTTAATCTGCATCACTTTATCACCTTCCCGGAAGACGGTGTTTCCCCGTTCTTTTTCCTGCTTTTTCGGCGACGGAGGATTTAAATACTGCTGCAGTACAATATTCAGGCGGTCCACACCCAGCAGGCCTTTGCGCATCGGCGTCAGTACCTGGATATCATACATGGAAGCATCTACATATTTCGGCATTTTCTGGACTACGAGCTGAAGCACCACATTTGTGATTTTTTCCGCATCATACCTTTTTAAAAAGAAAAAATCCCGGCTTTTATTATTCAGCTCTACAGGCTCTCCGCGGTTGATTTTATGAGCGTTCACAATAATATCGCTCTGACTGGCCTGGCGGAAAATCTTGGTCAGGCGCACGACCCTGTATGCCCCGGAATCAATCATATCTTTTAATACGCTGCCCGGTCCGACACTTGGCAGCTGGCTGATATCTCCCACCAGAATCAGACGGGTCGGAGGAGCCACTGCTTTTAATAAGGAATGCATCAGTGAAATATCTACCATCGACATTTCATCGATAATCACTGCATCCGCCTCCAGCGGATTCGATTCATTACGCTCAAAGCCAGCGCTGCCTTCCACACCGCCGTTGAGCTCCAGCATCCGGTGAATGGTGCGTGCTTCATATCCGGTCGTTTCGCTCATGCGCTTTGCCGCACGTCCTGTCGGAGCCGCGAGCATAAAATCCAGGCCCTCCATCTCAAACAGGCGGATAATTGAATTAATCGTCGTCGTTTTTCCGGTTCCCGGTCCTCCGGTAATAATCAGCAGCCCGTTTTGCGCTGCTTCACACACTGCTTTTTTCTGCAGCTCATCCAGTGTTACACTTGCATGCTGTTCAATTGCTGTAATCGCTGCATCCAGTCCTGCCATGGTTTCTTCCCTGCAGACATTCAGCTCATGGAGCATAAACGCCGTATTGTGTTCCATATTATAATAATACGATGTATAAACCTGCACACTTCCGTTTCGTTCTTTTAATACGATTTTGCGGGAAATCGCAAGATCCATATAGTGTCCGCTGATCAGATCCGGCTCGATTCCCAGCAGCTCCGCTGCTTTCTGCGTAAGAATTTCCTGCGGCAGATACGTATGCCCGTCCTGTGATGCCTGCAGCAGGGCATATAAAATTCCGCTGCGGATACGAAAATCTGAATCCGCGCGGATTCCCGCACGTCCCGCTATTTCATCTGCGATTTTAAATCCGACGCCCTGAATATCATCTGCCAGCCGGTAAGGATTTTCTCTGATAATCGTATAAATCTGCGGCCCGTAAGCCTTGTACACTTTTGCCGCCAGCGTCAGGGTAATGCCAAACTGCTGTAGGAAAATCATTGCCTGGCGCATTTCTCTTTTTTCTTCTGCCTGCGCCGCAATTTCCTGTGCTTTGCGCTCGCTGATGCCTTTGATTTCAGCCAGGCGTTCAGGCTCTTCTTCAATAATCCGAAACGTATCCCTGCCAAATTTCCGCACAATTCTTGCTGCCAGTGCTGCGCCGACTCCTTTCACAGCACCTGAGCCTAAATACCGCTCTATCGCAAATTCATCCTCAGGCTCTTTTTCTTCATACGATTCTGCCTTAAACTGTCTGCCATACGAAGGATGCTCCGTAAAATTCCCTGAAAATTCTACGTTCATCCCTTCTGTCACGCCCTGCAGCGTGCCTACGCAGGTCAGTTCCCCGTCGTCCGTGACAAGAGACAGTACACAGTAACCGTTTTCCTCATTCCTGAAAATAAAACTATCTATGTATCCTGTTACTTTTTCCAATATTTTTCTCTCCCGCATCTGGATTTAAAAAGACAAAACAGACAGATACAGCTGCAGGCCGGCATGAAAGCCAGCCTGCAGCTGCACACAAATACAATAATAAAATTCTATGAAAAATGCCCGGACACACTCCGGAAAAACAGGCCTTCTGCTACTCCTCTGTAATGCCGTAATTGCGCTTCATCTGTTCATACAGCTGCTGCGCCAGCGGCCCGCCCGTCTGCTCTGTTGTCTGCGAAGCAAGCGACTGTATCGCTCCGTCTTTGAAATAATCCACCAGAGATGACAGCGGTCCGTCCCCTTCTTCACTGCCAATCGTTTTAAACATTTCCTTATACATCTGCTCCAGAAAGTACGACTCAAATTCCTTACAGACTTCCTTTAATTCATCTGCGGAAGCATTGGAACCAGCACCTTCCAGCTTTCCAGACAGCTTTGTACCGGAAAGCGCGCTTGTCATGGAAGGGTCAATATAAGAATTCATTCCATTCAATGCTATGCTCATCTGTCCATCCTCCTATTTCATATGCTGCAGCCTGTGATTACCGCTTCAGATTATTTGCCTGCTCTAACATCGTATCAGAAGTGGTGATTGCTCTGGAATTTAATTCATAAGCTCTCTGGGCCACAATCATATTGACCATTTCATCCGCCACCTGCACATTGGAGCTTTCCAGATATCCCTGGATCGTGCTGCTCCGTCTCAGCCCGGGTGTCGTAGCTTCGTTCATCGGCATGCCTGAAGCTGCCGTCTCCAGATAGTATGTACCAGAAATTTTCTGAAGGCCGGCATCGTTATTAAACTGCCATAATCCAATTGTCTGATTCAGCGGTACATACGCATTCTGCGGATCCATATAGCCGATCACACCATCCGAAGATATGGTAACACGGCTTGCATCCACTTCATCCGGAAGAATGATTTCATTGTTGTTTGTATCCATAACCTGGTAGCCTTCTGATGTACATAGGGTCAGTCCGTTCTGTCCCTGGCTCCAGAAAAAATCTCCGTTTCTTGTATAATAAACCTGATTGTCCCTGCCGCTGACTCCAAACAGGCCGTCGCCTTCGATCATAACCGCACTGTTGCTGTCAACATCCTGTGCGTGTCCCTGCTGGAAATTAGATGTAACAGAAGCCAGCCTTGTGCCCAGTCCGACCTGTGCTGAAATCGGCTTCTGCGCTCCGTTCGCTGTAGTTGTCTCTGTCTGAATCGTTTGATATAATAATGTCTTAAATTCCGGTTTTTCTGTTTTGTATCCGGTTGTATTGACATTTGCCAGATTGTTGGATATCGCATCTACATTTGACTGCTGTGCACGCATGCCAGATGCTGCGCTCCATAATGCTCTCATCATAATTGATTAATCTCCTTCCACGGCACTCCATGCCCTGCTTTGCCTTCCGTGGTCAAAACTGCCTCATAAAATTATATCGGCCCGCTTCCCTGTTTTCATAACAGCTGATGTTCACTCTAAACACTGTTTCCCGTAAACTTTTTCAGCCTTCTGCCGCTATGGTCTTTTACAGCAGCTTTACAGCTACGCATCCGCACTTAATTATCAGCCGACACGGCCCACCTGGTTAACAGCTTTATCCAGCATCGAATCAAATGTCTGAATCATTTTCTGATTTGATTCATATGCTCTTGCAATCGTAATCATCGTAACCATTTCATCTACTACTTTTACATTGGACGCTTCGATATAGCCCTGTTCAATGCTGGCATTGGAGGCTATTACCTGTCCGCCTTCTACAAGGTCATACATATTTTCGCCGTATTTGGAAAGGAAATCATAATTTTCAAAATCGATCAGTCCAATCTGGCCTGCCAGCTGGTCATTCTGATAAATAAATCCAGCCTTGTCAATCGTAAAATCCACATTTGGGTCCAGCTGAATAAAATTGTTTGCCGCCGGGTCCCCGTTTTGTGCTCCGTTCTGGTTCAGCACATAATCTCCGTCCTTTGTACGCAGAAATCCATCCGTACTAATGGTAAATGCTCCGTCTCTTGTATATTTCACAGAAGTGTTGCCAGCCTTATCTGTAAAGGAAACAGCAAAAAATCCATTGCCGTCTATTGCACAGTCATATTTATTGTCCGTCACCTTAAAGCTGCCCTGGTCATAATCTGTATAAGTTTCTCCTATCTTCACTCCCATATTGACATCGCCGATTGCCCTGGCACGCCAGGTCGGTACGGAAGAATCTTTAATGCGCATTGCCAGCTGTGTTTTAAATGACTCAGCTGTAGCGCCTTCTTTTTTATATCCATTTGTATCTGCATTTGCCAGGTTGTTCGTAATGACATCCAGCCGGTTCATTTCGTTGACCATTCCTGTCCATGCTGTGTATAATCCCTTTACCATACGTTATGCTTCCTTTCTGTCCCTTCCCCGTTTCATCCATATTCCTAAATGTATTCTATGCAGTAACCCTGCATACAGTCCGTTTTGTGTTTTATAACTCTGATTCCCGCAAGGCGGTTTCCCTGCATGCCGGCTTAGTCATCATCACGTTTTCCCGCCAGAAACTCTACGAATTTTCCAGTTCCGACAGCTACACAGGTCATCGGTTCTTCCGCAGTCATTGTATTAATGCCTGTTTTTTCCTCAATCAGCTCTTCCAGACCACGCAGCAGCGCCCCGCCGCCTGTCAGCACAATGCCTCGGTCAGCTACGTCAGCTGCCAGTTCCGGCGGTGTCTTTTCCAGTACACTGTGAACAGCCTCCACAATCTGAAGTGTTGCCTCGCGCAGTGCCTCTTCCGTTTCTTCGGAAGATACCGTTACGGTCTTCGGAAGTCCGGTCACAAGGTTCCGTCCCCGGACATCAATGGTTTCCGGCTGGGCCAGCGGATAACAGGTGCCGATTTTAATTTTAATGTCTTCAGCTGTCCGTTCTCCAATCAGCAGATTGTGTTTCTTTCTCATGTACCTCACAATTGCTTCATCAAAATCATCTCCGGCAATTTTAATAGAAGTGCTTACAACAGATCCGCCCAGTGAAATAACCGCTATATCCGCAGTACCTCCGCCGATGTCTACAATCATATTTCCGCATGGCCTTGATATATCAATACCTGCACCAATCGCAGCTGCAATCGGTTCTTCTATAATCATAACTTCTCTGGCACCAGCCTGATAGGTCGCATCTTCTACAGCCTTTTTTTCTACTTCCGTTACACCGCTAGGCACACAGACACTGATACGGGGCTTACGGAAACTCTTTTTGCCAAGAGCCTTCTGGATAAAATATTTAATCATCTTTTCCGTAACCGTATAATCAGAAATAACGCCCTGCCGCAAAGGACGCACCGCCACAATATTTCCCGGTGTACGTCCTAACATCAGCCGGGCTTCCTCTCCTATGGCCTTAATCTTATTTGTATCGCGGTCAAACGCTACTACGGAAGGCTCTTTGAGTACAACGCCTTTCCCTTTAATATAAACCAGAATACTGGCTGTTCCTAAATCAATTCCAATATCTGCTCCCATCATGTACAGATATCCCCTTTCATCTTACTTTTTGTGCATTTATTGTATCAGGACCTGCCTGTTTGGCTGATGCCTGCGGATATGCATGCTACTAGCTATTTTGCCATATTAATTCCTATTATATACAATAAATTCCATTTTTCATAGCACTTTTTTATTTTTCACATATTCTTAATGATTTCGTAATTTCCGTCAGATATTTTTGTGCATTTTCTCCAATTTTTTATGAATAAAGTAAGAAACCTGCAGATATTCTGCCAGGGATATTCTGTTTCCATTATAGGAAATTCCGCTGCCAAATGCAATGGAGAATTTTGGATAACCGTCAGCTGAAGTATTTTTTCACGTACTGGCCTGTATAGGACTCCGGTATCTGTGCCACTTCCTCCGGCGTTCCCTGTGCAATCACAGTTCCGCCTCCGTCTCCGCCTTCCGGCCCCATGTCGATAATATAATCCGCTGTCTTAATCACATCCAGGTTATGCTCAATCACAATCACCGTATTGCCGCCCTCTGATAAACGATGCAGTATTTCCACCAGCTTATGCACATCTGCAAAATGCAGCCCCGTTGTCGGCTCGTCCAGAATATACACCGTCTTTCCAGTACTGCGGCGGCTTAATTCCGTCGCCAGTTTAATGCGCTGTGCCTCGCCGCCTGACAGTTCCGTAGACGGCTGCCCCAGTTTAATATAGGAGAGCCCGACATCATAAAGCGTCTGGATTTTTCGCTCAATCGAAGGAATATTCTGAAAAAACGAAAGTGCTTCTTCAACTGTCATGTTCAGCACATCATAAATGCTTTTTCCCTTATATTTCACGTCCAGTGTTTCCCTGTTATACCGCCTGCCCTGGCAGACCTCGCAAGGCACATAGACATCTGGCAGGAAATGCATTTCGATTTTTAAAATCCCGTCCCCGGCACAGGCTTCACAGCGTCCGCCCTTGACATTAAAACTGAACCGCCCTTTTTTATAACCCCGCGCTTTCGCATCCGGTGTTGCCGCAAACAGGTCCCGGATCATATCAAAAACCCCGGTATACGTAGCCGGATTTGACCGCGGCGTACGCCCGATTGGGGACTGGTCGATATCAATGACTTTATCGAGCTGTTCTAATCCGAGTATCTTGTCATGTTTCCCCGGAATGCATCTGGCACGGTTTAATTTTCTTGCCATTGCCTTATACAGAATCTCATTTGTCAGAGAACTTTTTCCGGAACCTGATACACCGGTAATACAGGTCATAATGCCAAGCGGAATTTTCACATCAATATTTTTAAGGTTGTTTTCCTTTGCTCCTTTCACCGTCAGCCACCCGGACGGCTGCTTACGCTCTGCCGGAACCGGAATTTTAATGCGTCCGCTTAAATACGCCCCCGTGATAGAATCAGGGTTTGCCATAATATCTTCCGCTGTTCCTGTTACAATTACTTCACCGCCATGCTCTCCTGCGCCCGGTCCGATATCTACGATAAAATCAGCCGCGCGCATAGTATCTTCGTCATGCTCGACAACAATCAGCGTATTGCCAAGTTCTTTTAAATTCTGCAGCGCTGCCAGCAGTTTGTCGTTATCGCGCTGGTGCAGCCCGATACTCGGTTCATCCAGAATATATGCAACGCCAACAAGCCCGGAGCCGATCTGAGTCGCCAGACGGATACGCTGCGCTTCTCCGCCGGAAAGTGTGCCCGTAGCGCGTCCCAGTGACAGATAATCCAGTCCGACCTCCACAAGGAAACCGACCCTGGCACGTATTTCCCGGATAATCTGTGCCCCAATCAGCTGCTGCTGATCGTTCAGGTCTAATTCTCCCATAAATCTGTTCAGGTTTTTTACCGACAGATTCGTAACTTCATAAATATTTTTGCCGCAGACTGTTACAGCCAGCGCTTCTTTTTTCAGGCGCTGTCCGCCACAGGCCTTACACGGTGTCACACGCATAAATTCTTCGTACTGCTGCTTCATCGTATCCGATCCGGTCTCCCGGTATCTGCGTCCCGTATTTTTAATCAGTCCCTCAAATAATACATCGTAGACACCTTCTCCGCGCTGCCCGCGGTAATGCACTTTTACTTCTCTGTCTGCGCCATACACAAGCATATGACGGATATCTTCCGGCAGCTCTTCATACGGCGTGTGCAGATCAAATCCATAAGATTCCGACAATGCCTGCAGTGTTGCATACGTATAACTGGACGGATCTGTACAGGACTGCCAGCCCGTCACCTGTATTGCGCCGTCTGCGATGCTTAAAGATCTGTCCGGTATCATTAAATCTTCATCAAATTCCATTTTATAGCCAAGGCCGAAACAGTCCGGGCATGCGCCGAACGGATTGTTAAAAGAAAAACTTCTCGGCTCGATTTCATCCACGCTGATGCCGCAGTCAGGACAGGCAAAACTGTCTGAAAACTGCATCAGGTGCGGTTCCTCTTCTTCAGGCTTCCGGGCTTCCACCATCAAAAGTCCGCCGGAAAGTTCCAGCACGCTTTCAATCGAATCTGTCAGTCTCTTTTCAATTCCTTCTTTGACAATCAGCCGGTCTACCACAATTTCGATATTATGCTTTTTATTTTTTTCAAGCGGAATTTCTTCTGTCAGCTCATACATATTTCCATCCGCAATCACCCGGACATATCCGCTGCGCTTTGCCTGTTCAAGCATTTTCTGGTGGGTCCCTTTCCGGCCCCGCACAACAGGTGCCAGCAGCTGGATTTTTGTGCGCTGCGGCATAGACATAATCTGATCCGTCATCTGATCTACGGTCTGCTTTTTAATCTCCTTGCCGCATTTCGGACAGTGCGGAATTCCGATCCGTGCATAAAGCAGACGGAAGTAATCATAGATTTCAGTCACCGTCCCGACAGTTGAACGCGGATTGCGGTTCGTAGATTTCTGGTCAATGGAAATTGCCGGAGACAGCCCCTCGATTTTCTCCACATTCGGTTTTTCCGCCTGCCCCAGAAACTGCCTTGCATAAGAAGACAGAGATTCCATATAACGCCGCTGCCCTTCCGCATAAATCGTATCAAATGCCAGTGAAGACTTCCCGGATCCGCTCAGCCCGGTCAGCACTACAAACTCGTCTCTTGGAATATCCAGGTCAATATTTTTCAGATTGTGTTCATTCGCTCCGCGTATTTTAATATATTTTCTTTCTCTGCTCATTTCGAATCTTCTCTCTATATTTTTCTTATATCCCTGATCTGTTCTTATCCTGATGTCCGGCCAGCTGGAAACGTTTGTCTCTGTACCTGGCAGTTACCGTTTCGTTTTTCATTTCTACTCTCCGCCAGCCTGGTAAAAACTGCCAGGCTTTCGCTTCTGTGCGCCTCTATACCAGTCAAAAACCGCTTTACCTGTCAAAAACCGCTTTACCTGTTATATCTGCGCATCCCGCAGCATCTCTTTTAAATCCATCATCTGGTCACGCAGCTGCGCCGCTGCTTCGAAATTCAGATCCGCTGCTGCACTTTCCATCTTCTTTTTTATCTGTGTGATCAGCTTTTCCAGTTCTTTGCGGTTCATGGATTCCGGATCTTTTGCAAAATTCAGCTGTTCTGCTGCTACTTTCTTCGATATACTGATTAAATCCCGCACAGCCTTTTGAATCGTTTTCGGCGTAATGCCGTGTTCTGCGTTATATTTCTGCTGTATCATGCGCCGCCGCCCGGTTTCTTCAATCGCTATGCGCATAGAATCAGTCACTTTATCCGCATACATAATAACATGCCCTTCACTGTTACGTGCGGCTCTTCCAACCGTCTGTATCAGGGAAGTTTCCGAACGGAGAAATCCTTCTTTGTCCGCATCCAGAATAGCCACCAGCGTAATCTCCGGGATATCCAGTCCCTCGCGAAGCAGATTAATGCCGACAAGTACGTCAAACACATCCAGTCTCAGATCGCGGATAATCTCTGCCCTCTCCAGCGTATCAATATCCGAATGCAGATATTTTACCCGGATTCCCACTTCCTGCATATATGCAGTCAGATCCTCTGCCATGCGTTTCGTCAGTGTCGTAATCAGTACTTTATTTTTCTTTGCCGTCTCTTTGTGAACTTCTGATATCAGGTCGTCGATCTGTCCTTCTACCGGACGCACAGTAATCTCAGGATCCAGAAGCCCGGTCGGCCGGATAATCTGCTCGACACGCAGCATCTCATGCTCTTTTTCATATACATTCGGTGTCGCTGACACAAACAGCATCTGGTCGATTTTGGACTCAAATTCTTCAAAATTCAAAGGACGGTTATCTTTTGCCGACGGCAGACGGAAGCCGTATTCCACCAGTGTCGTTTTTCTGGACTGGTCTCCTGCGTACATTCCCCGTATCTGCGGCACTGTAATATGGGATTCATCTATAATAATGAGAAAATCATCCTTAAAATATTCCATCAGAGTCAGTGGTGTAGCACCAGGCTCCAGCCCCGCCAGATGCCTGGAATAATTTTCAATGCCGCTGCAGAACCCTGTTTCACGCATCATTTCAACATCAAAATTCGTCCGTTCCGAAATCCGCTGTGCCTCTAACAGCTTGTCCTCACCTTTAAAATAACGGATTCGCTCTTCTAATTCTTTTTCAATTTCATCGCAGGCTTTATTAATTTTCTCCTGCGGCACGACATAATGGGATGCCGGAAAAACAGCCACATGTTCTAAAGAAGCCTTCACCTCTCCGGTCAGCACGTCAATCTCTGTAATCCGGTCAATCTCATCTCCGAAAAACTCCACCCGGACTGCCCGCTCCGCATTGCTGGCCGGAATAATTTCCAGTACATCTCCCCGCACCCGGAACGTCCCGCGGTGAAAATCCATCTCATTTCTCGTATACTGAATATTAATCAGGTCACGAATAACATCATCTCTGTCACGAATCATTCCCGGACGAAGCGATACCATCATATTCAAAAAATCCTCCGGACTGCCCAGGCCGTAAATACAGGATACGCTCGATATTACAATTACATCCCTGCGCTCAGACAGCGCCGCCGTGGCAGACAGACGCAGCTTATCGATTTCTTCATTGACGGAAGAATCTTTCGCGATGTACGTGTCTGAAGACGGTACATAAGCTTCTGGCTGGTAATAATCGTAGTAGGAGACAAAATACTCCACTGCATTCTCAGGGAACATCTCCTTGAATTCTCCATATAACTGCGCCGCAAGCGTCTTGTTGTGGGCGATGACCAGCGTCGGTTTCTGCAATTCCTGAATGACATTCGCCATCGTAAATGTCTTGCCGGAACCCGTAA
>CAJTVR010000012.1:0-47113 GCA_910580075.1 uncultured Eubacterium sp.
TGTTGACGGGGGAGAGATTATTGAGCGGCGTGAAATTAAAGTGGAAAAATACGACACATTTCATTCTGTAGCAGGCAGAGTCTATGAACATGAGATTGATATGCTTGTTGGAGCTATAAATAAAGCAGAGGAGAAGCACGAATTTATCATACCGCAGAATGATCTGTTTAAAAGAATGAAGCCAGAGCAAGAGCAGGCACTGATGGATAAATTTGAAGTGCTAAAGCGGATGCAGTGACAAATTCAGCCAGGACAGGGAAAAGGAAAATGAAAAACAGATTAGAAACCGGTAAATCCGTATGGTATGCTGTATTATTATTTCTGGTGTGCTTATCAGTCACGTTTTTATACTGGAAACCATACCTGAATGAGGATAATTATAATTATGCAGTGGAAGAAATACATGCATATGACAGCAGCCTGTTTGCAGACAGCATAAATACACAAGGAGCTGAGTATTCGCCAAGGCTGTATGCGAATGCATTTATGTCTCTTTTGATGAGATTTTCTGGCGGGAGCTGGCCTGATGCGGCACTGCTGTTAATCAGGGTTAATTTTATACTGTACGCAGCGGCAGCTGCGCTTTTTGCGTATCAAAATGCAGAGCATAACAAAATAACTGCAGGATGTGTCATAGCTGCTGCATGTATGAGCGGTTCTCTTGTAAGTCTCGGATTCAGCCTGAATGGTGCTGTGGATGTTTTTCTGGGAACAGCCATTCCGCTGTCCCTGACTGCACTGGGATGTGTGACCGGCGGACGGCAGCACTGGGATGCAGCCTGGATTTTTCTGGCGGTTTCTGAGTTTATGCATGTGCATGAAGGCATATGGGGCGGGGCTGTGCTGGGTACGGTATGGCTGGCATTTGTCATTACAGACAGAAGAGTGAACTGGAAAACACTCAGGATGCTGCCGGTTTATATTGCTTCTGTGCTGCTGACCGTACTGCCAAACCTTATGCATTCCCAGAAAATAGATGAAGGATTATTTAATCAGATATATTTAAGCAGAACATCCCATCATCTGCTTTTGTCGAGCTGGGGGAGCGTTAAAATTATTATGTCTGCAGTAATGCTGCTGGGAGGCCTGTATGTTCTTGTCAGAGAATATGTAAGGAGTGAAAAAGGGAGAGAAATTAAAATCCGGGTAACAGGCTTTGCACTGCTGGTGATTCTGTGGGCAGGACTGCTTGCAGCAGAATATCTGTTTACTGCTGTGTTTCCGTCAGCAACGGTCATTACTATGTATATACCAAAAGTTTTTAAATATATTACATTTCTGGGAACGATGGTTTATGTCAGATATGGAATCAGGTATATAGCACACAGAAAATATATCCAGGGTCTTTCACTTGTTCTGATATCTGTAAATCTGTATGACAATGGGGAAAAGCAGTCCAATCCGCTGTAGTGGTCATTTATGATTCTTTTTATAGTTTTTGTTGTGTCTGAATGGTTTAGCCTGGACAGCAGGATTTTTGAAAAAAGCGGCAGGGGACCAGTTTTGGTTCTGGCATGGATCATCATTCTGTCCGCAGTTACAGGGTACAGGATTTTTGGAGAGTTTGCTCTGAGAAAAGAAAACTGCTTTATTGCTGCAGCAGTCTTAACCGCGGATATAGCTGCAGAGGAAATAAAGAAAAAGGGGGCAGCAGTGTCTGCTGCCATATGCATGTCTGTTCTGGCATTGGGTATTTCAACAAAAGGAATGCGTACGGTGACAGGAGAAGAATATGTAAAAAATGCAGCTGGCCAGGCAGTATATGAACTGGCAGAAGAATTTAAAAGCAGCACGCCAAAAAATACGGTGTATTTATCTGACCCGGCCAGCAATTATTCGAATGGATTTCAGCTGGTATCACAGCGGTCATGTTATGCGATTTATAAAAATGCGCCTTCATCGAAGCAGTCTGTTATTGAGTGGCACAGACGGATTGAAAAGATTAAAAATATGTCAGTCATTCCGCCTCAGGAATTAAGCCTGCTGATGCAGGATATTTCCGTAGAGTATGTTCTGGTTACATCAGACAGATTTGCAGATATGGATGCGTCTGGCTGCTTTCAGCCTTTTGTCAGAAATGATACGGCAGGAGTATACTGTCTGAGGTAACGGTGCAGGCAGAAGATGTGAATATGTGTGAGAAAAAAATAGAAAAAGATAATTCGGTTTCAGTAATACGGTGTATTGCAATGTCTGCAGTCATTCTCTGCCATACATTTCAGCAGATAGGCTATTCTTACGGATACAGTGCTGCAATGGGCCGTGCGGGAGATTTTTGTGCAGACGGTGTACAGGTTTTTCTTGTTTTATCAGGATACCTGTATGGGAAGAAAGTAAAGCTGTGCAGTGCTGCCAGCCGGGCGGAGTTTGTAAAGAGAAATATATGGAAGATACTCTTAGAATATTATGTGTACTGCGTGTTTGTGATCATTCCTGTATATGCTGTAAGGGAACCTTTAAGTATTACATTCCGGTCGGTGTTTGGACTGCTGACTGCTTCCGCGACAATACCAGGGGTTCATCATCTGTGGTTTATACCGTATATCTTATTGTGCTATCTGGCGACACCTGCCCTTTATGATATCAGACAGTATTTCTGTCATCCGGCGGGCGGATATAAAAGACGCATTGCGGTAACTGTGGTGCTTGCTGTGATGATAGACATATTAAGTTATGCTTTTCATTCATATTTTATAAGCGCATGGGTCAATGGATATGTAATCGGATTTTTATTGCCAGATCTCTTGGAAAATAAGGGGGGGGGCAGGATGTATCTGCATGCTGCATGGTATGTACTGGCCGCGTGGCTTACTGTGGTCCGTTACCATGCAAATTATGATATGCTTCCACAGCTGGAATATGGCAGCATCAGTTATCTTGTGTGCAGTTCTTATATAAACTGGTGCAAGACGCTGCTGGGTTTTACTTATATTCTTCTGGTAAAAGATGCAGCTTTTTTTATACGTCCGTCTGGGACAGGCAGACTGAGACACATACTGGATGTTATGGACCGGTATTCGTACTGTATTTATATTACACATATGATATTTGTAAAGGGATGTCTGGGACTGCTGGCAGTTACAGAGTCATATGCCGTCAATTTTATCATGATGCTGGCAGCAGCCTTTTCATCGGCATATATACTGTTTCATGTATGCAGTCTGATCCGCGGCAGAGCGGCGGGGATGAAAAAATGGAGGAAGACAGATGCTTAGAAAATTCGAACCGTCAGATAAAAAGAACAAAATGGAATCTGAAACAGATTTAACCGCAGCCAGGGAATATTTTTTAGGGGGGGGGAAAGAAAACAGAGTTCTTTATCATCTGGTAAAAGGGCGGTACAGCTGGATGAACCGCTATATTGCCCGGACAGATAAAGAAATATATGAACTGGGCTGCGGTACTGGCATTTCCAGGGAATTTATCCATAACAAAAATCTGAAGCTGACGGATGTGGTAGCGAATAAATGGCTTGACCGGACGCTGGATGCACTCAGCCTGGATATGGAGGATGAATCGGTAGATGTATTTATACTGTGCAATGTCCTGCATCATTTTGCTTATCCGCTTACGTTTATGAAAAACGCAGCGGGGAAACTGCGGAAGGGAGGAAGGATTCTTTTATTTGAGCCGTATACTTCACTGGCATTAAAGATTCCGCAGAAACTGCTCGGGCTGGAGGGATGGGATGATGATACAGATGTTTTTAATGAATCAGTTCCCTGCTGTGATCCTTTAAAACCATGGTCAGCCAATAACTCCATTCCCAAAATCATGTTTTTTGAAAAAGCGGAATATTTTGAGAAATGTGTTCCTGAACTGAGGATACTGAAAAAGGGTTTCTGCGAGTGTCTGATGTTTCTGAACTCGGGAGGCGTTAATTACCATACCTTTCATCTGCCTGCCGGTGACAGGGGCTGTAAATTTTTGAAAAAGGCGGATAAAGTGCTTGTGAAGGCAGCTCCGCAGGTATTTGCCATGGGCTGTAAAGCAGTAATCGAAAAGAAATAAATAAAAGAAGAAAACAGGTTAGTCTGGAGTGAAATTATGAAGTTTTCAATTATTATTCCGTGTTATAACGAGGGCAAAAATGTGCGTGCACTTTTAAAGAGCATGCTTCCGCTGGCGGACTGTTACGATTTAGAATGCATATTCGTTGAGAATGGCTCTTCGGATGGCAGCAGGGAGATATTTGCAAATGAAATAGACGGACTGTATCCCGGTGTCCGCGCTGTTTATGTTCCGCAAAATAAAGGATACGGGTATGGGATCCAGCAGGGGCTGAAAGCAGCAAAAGGAGAGTATACCGGCTGGATTCATGCCGATATGCAGATTATGCCGCAGGAACTTGAAAAATTCTTCGCATACATAATGAAACATAACGGGAAAAAGCTGTTTTTAAAAGGCAGGAGGGTAAACCGGAGCAGGTCTGAACTGTTTTTTACGACTGGACAGAGTATCTGCAGCAGCGTTTTATTCAGAACCAGGCTGACAGATATCGGGGCAGTGCCCGTGCTGTTTCACAGAGTGCTGCTGGATGATTTGGAAATAGAAGATATGCCGGATGATTTTTCCATAGAGCTGTATGTGTATCTGCAGGCGAAGAAGGCTGGATTTATTGAAAAACGGACAAGCGTTGAAGTTCTGCGGCGCAGGAAAGGCAGCTCTTCGTGGAATCACGGGATATGGTCTAAAATCAGGCAGGGCAGAGTGGTCTTTGAAGACAGCCTGAAAATAAAGAGGGGGATTAAGGTGACATGAAAGTATTAATCACAGGTGCTGCAGGATTTATAGGGTCCCAGCTTGCACACCGGTTCTGGATGAACGGGGAAGAGCTGGTCCTGGCCGATAATTTTTCGTACGGACGCAGGGAAAATCTGGTTTTTCCAGACCATGATTTCAATGAAGACATCATCTGCATGGATATCAGGGACAGAAACGGCATAAAGCAGCTGTTTGAAAAAGGCGGCATTGATTATGTGTATAATATTGCAGGAATTGCGCCTCTGCCGGACTGCCAGCTCAGCCCGCAGGAAGCGGCTGATGTGAACCTGACCGGATTTATCAATATATTAGAGAATGCGAGAATATATGGTGCAGAGAAAATAATCCAGGCCAGTACGAATGCCATATATGAAAATGCAGACAGTTTTCCTGTGAAAGAAGACAGCTTCGCTCTTCCGTCTTTAATCTATCCGAATACAAAATACGCAGCAGAGCGTTTTGCACAGTCATACTGCGATACCTATGGCATGAGCGTTACCTGCCTGCGCTTTTCAAATGTGTACGGGCCCCATACAGACTGCTTAAGGAAACAGCCTCCATTTATGGCATATATGATCCGTGAACTGTATTATGACAGGGTTCCGGTATTTCATTCCACGGGAGAGCAGCGCAGAGATTATATTTATGTGGATGATCTGGCAGAACTTGCCGTTTCGGTCAGAAATACAGGCGGATTTGATGCAGTCAATGCATCATCCGGCAGGAACTATTCAGTTAATGAATTATATGAAATGGCCCAAAAGATTATGGGAAAAGATATCCGTGCGGTTTATGCACAGGATGCCCATTACTGGGAACAGTATCCGGGTCTATACCAGGGGAAGTTTCCGGTGAAACAAAGCATACTGAATCATGAAATCAATAAATATACGTTATGCGATAACAGCTATGCAAAAGAAAAATACGGCTGGAGTCCCCGGGTGACGATGGAAGAAGGGATGCGTATCATGATAAAGGAAGAAACCGGGTTTTTGCAGATGATGGACCGGGGTGGCAGGTTATGAAAAGAAACATACATCTGATTATGCCTATGGCAGGCCGCGGGTCGAGATTTTATGAACACGGGTTTCAGCTGCCAAAACCGCTTATAACCATTTATGGAAAGCCCTTTTTTTACTGGGCAGTGCAGTCTGTAAGGAAATTTATCAGTACTGTATCGCTGGATTTTGTCATATTACAGGAACACGATGAGAAATATGATATGGGCAGGGTGATTTTATCGTATTTTCCGGATGCCAGGATCCACAGGCTTAAGCATGTGACAAAAGGGGCTGTTATTACGTGCAGAAAGGGAATGGAGGATATCAGCGACGGTCTGCCGGTTATTTTTAATGACTGTGATCATCTTTTTAAGTGTTCCCTGCTTTCAGACTACTGCAATAGAGGAACCGGTACAGATACAGATAAAAATCAGGATACAGACGGCATCCTGTTAACGTTCCGGTCAGATGAACCAAAATACAGTTATGCAGTACGGGATGAATCCGGAGCGGTTACAGGAACTGTGGAGAAAGAGGCAGCCAGCCGTGAGGCAGTATGCGGATGCTATTACTTTCGGAATTCTTCGGTGTTTGCCCGTGCAGCGGACCAGTATTTACAAAAGTGTGAATACAGCGAGTATTTTATGAGCGGTGTTTACAATATACTGCTATCAGACGGACAGACGGTTACATGCATGGAAACGGATTTTCATGTTTCATTTGGCGTGCCGGAAGAATATGAGTCTGCTAAAAAACGGACTGAGTATGAGGCGCTTATATGACGGCAGGAATCTGCTTTCTGGCTGCAGCGGCATGCATGGTCGCCGGGCATATTGGAAAAGTCATGCGCTGGCAGCTGTTTATTTGTGTCTATGAAAAGCCCGAAAGCCATAACCTGTTCCATGCGCTGGCAGCAGGACATGCCCTGAACGCACTGCTGCCGGTCCGGACCGGAGATGCCGTCCGCATTCTGTTAAGCGGAAGAAAGCTCAGAAACGGATATTCCCTTTCGGCAGCTACGGTAGCTGCTGATCTGTATGCAGACATATTAACAGTCAGTGCCATGTTTTTTGTACCTGCCCTGACAGGCAAGGGGGGGGGTAAAAATCTGCACCAGATGGCATATGTGTATCTGGCAGTATCTGCGGTCCTTGTTTTTCTGACACTGCTTGCTGTCCTGGCCAGGCCGGTGATAAAAAAATGCATCAGCGGAATTGCAGGCCTGTTTAATGAAAGCATCGAGCTGCGGATTTTATATCTTTCCTATCTGGTGACAGCTTCTGTAAAGGATATGATACATAACACGGATAAAATACGGCTGGCAGGATTAACGTGTATGATCTGGTGCGGATATACAGCTTCTTATGCTTTTTTTGCCTCCTATGCTGCCCTGGCAGGATTTCGGAAACCGGATGGCAGCTGTTATACGGTGTATGATATTTTTGCCTGGATTTTTTCGGGGCCGGGCCTGCACCATGTTCCGGCGGATCTGTTTCCTGCATGGGCTGCATATCTGCTGGTGCCGTTTCTTCTGTGTGCGTTATATTCATTCTGTACTGGAAAAAGCAGGAACCATGAAAGCGTGGTTTACAGGAAAACACTTCCGCAGCTGAGCAAGTCAGACCGGCTGGCTTTTTTACAGACTTATTATGAAGATGAGGAAAGAGACAGGCTGGAAGGATATCTGAAAATCAATTCAGATGTTACTGTTATTGCAGATGCATCTGCCGGTTCAAACGCATCAACGATAGTTGTTATGAACGATGAAGGCAGACTGTTTTACAGAAAGTATGCATTTAATGAGGATGGGAAAAAGCTGCAGGAACAGGCTGAATGGATCTTAGGACATCAGGGCAGCATTCCTCTTCCGCTGATTACCAGGAACATTCATACTGAAAATTATGCAGCATATGATATGCCGGACTATTCTGCTGCCGCAGGCATGTTCCGCTGTATTCATGCAATGACGCCTGATAAGAGCTGGGGTATTCTTGAGAAAGCACTGAATGATATGAGGAAAGGCGTCCATTGCAGGAATGTAAGGGCGGCTGATAAGGAGAGTGTTTCCAGATATATCAGTGAGAAGGCTGTAAAAAACTACCGGATTCTTATCAGGGACTGTGAGAGCAGGTATATACGGAATCTGGAGCAGTATGCGCAGATTGTGGTAAACGGAACAGCACTGCCAGCGCTGGGAACGTATCAGGATATAGTGAATGAGGAACATCTGGAAGAAGTTTTCAGGGAAGATCATTATGCAGACATTCACGGAGATCTGACCATTGAAAATATAGTGTGCCTTTCGGAAAAGGATGAGATACGGGAAGAAGATTTCCAGGGCAGGATCATACCTGACAGCTACTATTTTATTGACCCGAATACTGGAAACATTCATGATTCTCCGCTGCTGGATTTTGGAAAACTGTTACAGTCGCTGCATGGAAATTATGAATTTCTGATGATGGTGAAGGAAGTAAAAATCGAAAAAAATAACGTATCTTTTGTCATGGCAAAATCTCAGGCATATGCGGATCTGTACCGGAAATACCAGCAGTATCTGAAAGATAATTTTACAGACAGAGAGGTTACAAGTATATATTATCATGAAATGATACACTGGCTGCGTCTGATGCCATATAAAATAAGAAAGGATAAAAAGCTGGCAGCTGTATTTTATGCGGGTTTATTATACGTTTTAAAAGATCTGCGGGAAATGGGGAATTTATGAATAAACAGAAACTTGCCATATTTGATCTGGACGGGACACTTTTTGATACGAAGGATGTGAATTATTCTGCATACCAGGAAGCTATAAAATGTTGTGGATTTTCGGCGGAAATAGATTACGGATTTTACTGCAGTTATTGTAATGGGAATCATTATAAGGACTTTCTTCCCGTTATCATACCCGGGATTACGGTAAATGAAATGATGAAAATTCATGAGTGCAAGAAAAAAGCATATGCAAAGTATTTAAAACATGCAAAAAAGAATGAAAGCCTGTTTGAGCTGATCAGCTGTATAAAATCTGAATACCGGACTGCACTTGTAACATCTGCGTCCAGGACAAATGCGGATGATCTTATCAGTGAGTTTAAAATACGCGGTGTTTTTGACAGTATTATTACGCAGGATGATGTAGAAAGATGCAAGCCGGACCCGGAAGGATTTTTAAAAGCGATGAAAGAGAGTGGTATTTCTGCTGAAAAAACGATCATCTTTGAAGATTCGGAAAATGGAATCAAAGCAGCACAGAAAGCTGGCGCAAATTATGTCAGGGTATACGGATGGAATTAAGGATGGGAGAATATTCCGGTTTATACTGGCAGGAGGCTGTTCGACAGCTTTGGATTTTATTTTATATATGGCTTTGATTCAGCATATGCCGGTTTTTGTTTCTAAAGTCATATCAATGGTCTCAGCTTCGGTTTTTTCTTATACTGCTAATAAGGTATTTACGTTTCGCAGTAAGAAGAGGCTGGGAAGAACGTATATTGTCAGGTTTTATATTGTTTTTGGAGTGAATGTATTTGTTAATGCTGGAATGAACTGGCTGCTGTACTGCCTGACTGGAATCAGGCTGCTGTCATATATGACCGCAGCGCTGGCTGGTCTGTGTGTGAATTATGCTGGGCAGAAAAATTATGTTTTTGGAGAAACAGGTGCGGAAAGATCAGGGTAAACGGTGGATAAACACATGAAAATAAAATATCACTATATGAATTGGAAACTTTTTAAGAACCAGAGAGTTTCATTTTTGCTTTTGTCTGTATTATTCCGTGTTATTATGGACTGGTATTATCTTGGCTATGTCAGTCCGATTTGGGGATATATGGACATGAAGACAGATATAAATGTAAAAAAGGTGGTCTTGTCATATTTGATTGTAATTGTACTGGCGTTATTTATAGACTGGAAGGCTGAAACTTTTTCAGAAACTGCAGTTCAGATTTTATATATCATTATGATGATACCGTTTACGTCGGTTTATTCTTTAAATAACCAGTCTGATTTATTTATGGTATGCTGTTCCCTGTCTTTTCTAATTACGGAAATATTTGTGCAGCTGCTATCAAAAATTAATTTCTTTGGATATACCGTAAAATTGAAAAAGACAAGCGGCGGTTATTTATTAAAAACGGTGTTTTGTGCAGTTATTGTATTTTTGCTGGTCATGATTGCATCAAGAGGATTAAATCCAGGTGTACTGAATATTTTTAATTCTGAACTTATTTATTCCATCCGGGAAAAAGGAATTGCTTTAAGCGGTTTTTTCTCTTATTTTTATGGATGGGCATATAGAGTTATTATGCCGCTTTTGTTAGGTTACTGCCTGTATAAAAAGAGATATTTTGCTGCGGTGGCTGTGATCTTCTTTCAGACGCTGTTATATTTAAGTGACCCGCATAAAGAAATATTCTTAGGGGCCGTTATGGTTTTTTTAGTTTATCTGTCTGGAAAGAATACTGGCTATGGAAAACTTCTGCTGGCCGGTTTTACAGTCTGCATTGGAACGGGAATGGCTGTATTCAGATTAACAGGGTCTAAAATCGCATATTACGGGCTGGATATACTTATGAGGGTCTTTCATATTCCGGCAAGCATAAAATTTCAGCACTACAGGTTTTTTTCAGAAACATCAAAATTATACTTTTCAGAGGGAAGAATCGGGCGTTTGTTTGGGATTGAATATCCATATGGAAGCATGAGTGCGGGAAGAGTAGTTGCAAAAAACCTGCTCAATTCTGATTCGAATAATAATACCGGCTATCTGGCATATGCTTATGATGATTTGGGATATATAGGAATTTTTCTTGCCGGGATACTCATTGCTTTTATATTTAAACTGTTTGATTTATGTATTACCAGAGAGAATCAGAAATGGATGACAGCTGTTGCAGTATATCCGGTTATCTGTCTGAATGATACGCCGCTGCTCCAATGGCTGTTAGGCGGCGGGGGAGCTGTTTTTTTCATTTTATTATGGATATTTCAGTCGTATAGCAGGAACAGCAGGGTAATAAAGACAATGGTATTAGGGACTGGGAAAGCGGATTATTAGAATAAATGAAGGATGAGAAAAGCGTTATGGAATCATTATTTAGAGGAGCAGTGTTATTAATTACCGGAGGAACGGGATCTTTTGGATATGCTGTATTAAAACATTTTCTGCATACAGATATCAGTGAAATCAGAATTTTTTCACGTGATGAGAAAAAGCAGGATGATATGAGGCACAGACTGCAGAAGCTGTATCCTGATCATGCTGCTAAGGTTAAATTCTACATAGGGAATGTCCGCGATCCGCAGTCTGTGAATGATGCTATGACAGACGTGGATTTTGTATTTCATGCAGCGGCATTAAAACAGGTGCCTTCCTGCGAATTTTTTCCGATGGAGGCGGTGCAGACAAATGTAGAAGGTACAAATCATGTACTGCACGCAGCTATAGAAGCACGGGTGAAACGTGTAGTATGTCTTAGTACAGATAAAGCGGCCTATCCGGTTAATGCTATGGGAACATCTAAGGCTATGATGGAACATGTGGTGAGAGCAAATGCAAGAGTGGCTGCCGAAAGAGGCAGTACTGTGATCTGCTGCACAAGATATGGAAATGTGATGTGTTCGAGGGGATCTGTGATACCTCTTTTTATTGAACAGATCAGAGACGGACAGCCTGTTACAGTTACAAACCCTGAAATGACACGTTTTCTGATGGATCTGGATGAGGCAGTGGATTTAGTGAAATTTGCATTTAAACATGCGAACCCCGGGGATCTGTTTATTCAGAAGTCAGATGCCTGTACGGTCGGTGTACTGACGAAGGCAGTCCAGAAACTGTTTGGGGATACTGGCATGAGGATTATCGGTACAAGGCATGGGGAAAAACTGTATGAAACTCTTATGACAAAAGAAGAGAGGCTTCGTTCGGAAGATATGGGGAAGTATTTCAGGGTGTCTGCAGACAGCCGGGATCTTAATTATGATAAATATTTTGTAGAAGGCCAGGTGGGCGGTGAAGAAGTGAAGGCTTATACTTCTCATAATACGAAGCTGCTTGATGTAAATAAAACAGCTGAAAAACTGATTGCAACAGATTATATTAAGGAAATGCTGAAGTGATTCGGGAAGTCATGAGGGAAACAGGATAGAGGGGTGTAAAATTTGAAAATTCTGGTAACAGGAAGTAAAGGTTTTGTCGGTCAGAATCTGGTATGGAATTTAGAAGAAATCCGTAGCGGCAGAAACGTAACCAGGCCGGAACTGAATATTACAAAGATATACAGTTATGATATTGGAGATGATACAGGCAGGCTGGAAGAAGCCTGCCAAAAAGCAGACTTTGTGTTTCATCTGGCTGGAGTGAACCGTCCGAAGGACCAGTCAGAATTTATGAGCGGCAATTATGGATTCACCAGCACACTGTTAAATATGCTGAAATCCTTTCATAATAACTGCCCCGTCATGTTTTCCAGTTCGGTACAGGCATGTCTTAGCGGACGGTTTGCGGATTCAGAGTATGGCAGGAGCAAACTGGAGGGAGAGAAACTGTTTTTCAAATATGCACAGGAAACAGGTGCGAAAGTGCTGATATACCGTTTTCCTAATATTTTTGGCAAATGGTGCAGGCCGGGTTATAACTCTGCTGTGGCGACTTTCTGCAATGCAGCTGCTAATGACCTGGAATTTACTGTCAATGATCCGGATATGGTATTGGAACTTCTTTATATTGATGACCTGACAGAAGAAATGCTGGATGTACTGGAAGGCAGGGAGCACCGGTGTGAATACAGTGGTTCGAAGGCAGTGGCAGACAGAGACGGACATTACTGTTATGTTCCGGTTACTCATCATGCAGCGCTTGGAGAGATTGTAAAGCTGCTGCAGTCTTTTAAAGATATGCCAGCGGACCTGTATATACCAGAGATTACAGATGGATCTTTTGAAAAAAAGCTGTACAGCACATATCTGTCTTATCTTCCAAAAGCAAGGATGATGTATCCGCTTCATTCGCATGTGGATAGCCGGGGAAATTTTACGGAACTGATACGGACAGAAAACTGCGGGCAGGTGAGCATTAATGTTGCCAAGCCGGGCATTACCCGCGGGCAGCACTGGCATAACAGCAAGTGGGAGATTTTTATGGTAGTCAGCGGTCACGGACTGATCCGGGAACGGCGCATAGGCACTGACCCTGAGACAGGTAAAGCATATCCGGTCATAGAGTTTGAGGTTACGGGCAGGCAGATGAAGGCGGTGCAGATACTTCCGGGATATGCTCATGACATTATCAATCTTTCGCAGACAGATGACCTTGTAACTGTCATGTGGGCGAATGAAGTATTTAAAGAAGAACATCCGGATACATTTTATGAGCCTGTAGAGTGTGAAAGAAAAACGGCAGATTAGGAAAAAGGAATGATATGAAAGATTGGGCTGAATGGAAAAATAACGGAAAGATAAAGCTGATGATCATAGCCGGCACGAGACCCGAAATCATCCGGCTGTCTGCGGTGATCAGCAGATGCAGGAAATATTTTGATACGATGCTGGTTCATACCGGTCAGAATTATGATTACAATCTGAATGGTATCTTTTTTAAGGAATTAAAGATTGCTGAACCAGAAGTATATTTAGATGCAGCTGGCAAAGATCCTGGAATGACGATTGGCAGCATCATTTCCAGGTCTTATAAGCTGATGTCCGAAGTCCGGCCGGAAGCTGTGCTGGTACTCGGAGATACGAACAGCTGTTTGTCAGTGATAGGAGCTAAAAGGCTCCATATACCTGTGTTTCATATGGAGGCTGGAAACCGGTGTAAGGATGAATGCCTGCCAGAAGAAACGAACAGGCGGATTGTGGATATCATTTCGGATGTGAATCTGGCATATTCAGAACATGCGAGGCGTTATCTTGCAGAATGCGGACTGCCGAAAGAGAGGACATATGTGACGGGCTCTCCAATGGCAGAAGTGCTGCAGAATAATCTGAAGGCGATTTTAGATTCGGATATCCATGAACGCATCAGCAGGGAAACGGGGGTAAAGATCAAAAAAGGGCATTATATTCTGCTTTCGGCACACAGGGAGGAGAATATCGATACGGAAAAAAATTTTCAATCTTTATTTTCGGCTGTCAATGCCATGGCAGGAAAATATGATATGCCGGTCCTTTATTCCTGTCATCCGCGTTCACGCAGGCGGCTGGAAGAATCGGGATTTCAGCTGGACAGCCGTGTGATCGCTCATGAGCCGATGGGATTTTATGATTATAATTGTCTGCAGGTGCATGCATTTGCTGTTGTTTCGGATTCCGGGACACTTCCGGAAGAAAGCAGTTATTTTACATCTATTCAGAGACCTTTTCCAGCTGTATGTATCAGAACAAGTACTGAAAGGCCGGAAGCTCTGGAAAAAGCATGTTTTATTCTTTCTGGAATCCGTACAGAAGGACTGCTTCAGTCAGTTGAGCTGGCAGTTTCCATGAACCGGAATGGGGACTTTGGAACTCCTGTACCTGATTATACCGATACGAATGTGAGTATGAAAGTAGTCAGGATCATACAGTCATATAAAGATACGGTGAACCGGTTTGTATGGAGAAAAGATGAGCCGGACGTGCTGTGAACACAGTTTTGAAGACTAGAGAAATATGCAGGATGATAGAAACGGGGTAGATACATATGGAATTCAGAGATTTGAAGAAACAGTATAGCAGGCTTAAGCAGCAGATAGATATAAAAATGGCCGAAGTAATTTCCGGCGCTCATTTTATATCGGGTGAGCAGGTAACGGAGCTTGAAACAGCTCTGGCTTCCTATGCCGGAGTCAGGCACTGTATTTCCTGTGCCAATGGGACAGATGCAATATCGATAGCCTGTCTGGCCTGTGGTATAGGGGCAGGAGATGCAGTATTTGTTCCGGATTTTACGTTTTTTTCTTCTGGCGAGTGTCCTGCATCTGCAGGAGCTACGCCGGTTTTTGTAGATGTATCTTTGGAAACGTTTAATATAGACTGCTGCAGCCTTGAGAAAACGATAGAAAGGATTCTGGCGGAAGGGAAGCTGAGACCGAGAGCAGTCATTGCAGTGGATTTGTTTGGGCTTCCGGCAGACTATTACGGACTCAGGCGTATCTGTGATAAATACAGTCTCATTCTGCTGGAAGACGCAGCCCAGGGCTTTGGGGGAAAAATCGGTGACCGGTATGCCTGTTCGTTTGGAGATATTTCTACCACATCTTTTTTCCCGGCAAAGCCGCTTGGCTGTTATGGTGACGGAGGTGCGTTATTTACGGATGATGATGAAACGGCCCGTATATGCCGCTCAATTGCTGTGCATGGCAGGAATGAAGATGATAAGTATGACAATGTGAGGCTTGGCATGAACAGCCGTCTGGATACGCTGCAGGCGGCGGTATTAGATGTTAAATTTCAGGCATTCAGGGAGTATGAGCTTCAGGATGTAAATAAAGCTGCAGCGAAGTATACACAGCTGCTGAAAGATGTCAGCGGACTTATACTTCCATGTGTGCCGGATGGCTGTTATTCCTCGTGGGCGCAGTATACAGTCCGGCTGCCGGAAGGCACGGATAGGGAATGTGTGCAGAATTATATGAAGGAAGCCGGCATACCGACCATGATCTATTACCGTAAACCTATGCATATGCAGGGAGCATTTTCAGGCACATGGTCTGCTGATGCGGATTGTCCAGTGACCGAAAAACTTTGTGAGCAGGTACTCTGCCTGCCGATTCATCCGTATTTAGAAATTGAAGAAATTGAACTTGTAGTGAAAACTCTGATAGAAGCTTTGGACAAATATGGGAGGTAGAAGCTGTCCGGTATTTTTTCTGCTGAAGTTATATACCTGTTTTTCAGTGACGTGCTGTCTGCAGTCTGCCGGCATTTCGCCAATTGGATATTTAATGCTGCTGCTGATTCTTTATTTAGTATTAGCAGCATATTTTTTTGCAGTTTTGCAATATTACTCTGCTGATAATTATCACAATATCATTTTGATCATTTCTATGATTAATATCATTCATATCATTTTTATTATTTCTATCAAAGCTGCTAATCAAACCGTCATGGACAAAAAAATATTCGGTTCAAATGACGTCTAAGATAGGAAAAGTTTATAAAGACATATCTTATGGGGAGACTGAAGCTGGAAAGTTCGACCTGTATATTCCCGCAGACGCAGATAAAGAAAACTGCGGTCTGGCTGTTTATCTTCATGCAGGCGGATTTACATCGGGAGATAAAGCAGACGATGCTAAGATACTTGCCTGGCTGTGTTCTAAAGGCTATATTGCAGCAGGAATCAACTATACGCTGTGTTCCAGTGAAAATGATGAAAGCGTTTATTCACAGTCCATGGAGATTAAGGAGGCTGTGCCAAAGGCTGTACAGGAAGCTGAAAGCCTCGGATACCATATTGACAAAATGGCAGTGGCGGGAGGTTCGGCAGGAGGCACACTTGCTATGCTCTATGCTTACAGAGATGCTGCGGATTCTCCCGTACCTGTAAAAATGATGTTTGAAGCGGTCGGCCCGTCCAGCTTTTATAGGAAAGACTGGGGTATATACGGCCTGGACCAGGACACTGACGAAAGCAGAAAAGCAGCGGCCGCACTGTTCGGCGTTATGCTTGGAAAGGAAATAGATGCGGGTATCCTTGATACGCCGGAGTATGACGAGGTTATCAAACCGGTTTCTGCATTTATGCGGGTTGGGGAAAACAGTGTACCGAGTGTAATTGCATATGGTGCACATGACCGTGTGTGTCCGTTTGGGAGTGCTGCGCATCTGGTAAATGTTCTGGAGAAAAACGGCGTGGATTACAGGTATTTTGAAATGCCTCATTCGGGACACGGGCTGCAGAATGATTATAGGATGTATGGTCAGTACATGCAGACTGTAGAGGAATATCTGGATAAATACATGCCTGTGAAAAAGGTGGATGAATAAGCAGCATTAGGGAAATGATGAAGGCAGAAACGGCAGCGTCCCCTTTTTATCATTTTAACATTTTTTCTTCTGTTACTCCGATTACCTCTTTATATATTTTATAGTTTTTGTCCCAATATTGACATTTATGTCCCAAAATGATAAGGTTAAAGCATGAAGAAAAAATGAGGGGGAGAGTACGTATCATGAAGAAAAAAAATGTGATAAACTTAATAAAATATTATACGGAAAAGAATGATGCGGGCTTTCGGAATGAAGCTTATGAAATTGCTAAAGGATTTGATGCTTCTGGAGATTATCAGCTTTCAGAGTATATTATGTCCTTATTGTCCAATGCAAATACATTTGTTCCGCAGATGTCAGAGAATGCGTCTCCCTTTTTTGAAAAAATTGAGGGGAAGGAAGATATGCTGTTACTTCCAGATGTAATTACCAGTGATTTACTGGGTGTAGTAAATGCGATTGAACATCATATTGGAATTAATAAGTTTTTGTTTCAAGGGGCACCAGGAACAGGGAAGACTGAGGCAGTTAAGCAGCTTGCACGGATATTGAATAGAGAAATTTTTATGGTGGACTTTTCCGCGGTGATTGATAGTAAGCTGGGACAGACACAAAAGAATATATCCATGGTGTTTAAGGAAATAAATAGTTTCGTTCAGCCGGATAAGGTTATTGTTATGTTTGATGAAATAGATGCTCTGGCTTTAGACCGGACGAATCAGAATGATTTGCGGGAAATGGGACGGGCTGCCACTGCGATGCTGAAGGGATTTGACCGAATGAATGAAAATATAGTTTTAGCTGCTACAACGAATCTTTATAAATACTTTGATAAAGCATTGATTAGAAGATTTGATTCAGTCATCAATTTTGACAGATATACCAGGGAAGAGCTTCTTATCATTGCAGAGAAGATGTTAGATCAGTATCTTGATAAATTAAAATTAGCAAACAGGGATATCCGTTTGTTCCGTAAAATAATGAAATTAATGCCGCAGATACCATATCCGGGGGAATTGAAAAATTTGATTAAAACGTCTGTTGCATTTAGCAATCCCCGTGATGGTATGGACTATTTTAGAAGACTTTACTATGCAGTCTGTAATGAAAAACCGGAAGATTTAAAAAAACTTCAGAATCAGAAATTTACAGTTAGAGAAATAGAAATACTAGCGGGAAGATCAAAAAGCAGTGTTGCAAGAGATCTGAAAGAGGGTGTAATGAGTGAATAATATTTTACAATTAAAAGGAAGATTTGAACAAAGATCTAATAGTTCCAAACCGGGATCATCGAAACTTCCAAAGGGAAAAAGTGTGTCTTCGTTACATCTTACTGAATTATCCGGGCAATTGAAAAGAATTTTGCAGTACTGGGAAAAAAATAGAGACATCAGTGGTGCCCTGGTTAGCGTACACTATACACATATTGTTGCAAAGAGTAATAGATTAAAGATTTTGTTATCTGAGAATAGTAAACCTCCTGCGGTATCTATCAAAGGAGCTAAGTTTATCTGGGAACCAGACGAGAATGGCATAGAGATACAAAAGCATGTGTTTATCCATTATGTTTCACTTAAAGCGATTGAAAAAGCAATTGAAATTTTGAGTGAAACAATAATTGTTATTGAAAAATATTTTAATGGAAATATTACTAGCAGGGAAACAGAAAAGATAGCAGAGACACCGGCGGATAGATTTAGTGAATTTTCTAAATCTAATTTTCTAAATACTGTGGTGGATGGATTTTATGTTGAAAGTTTTGATATTGACCGCGCAGCAGAAGAGATCACAGAGGAGTCGATTATAACTATTTACCAGACTGGGATTGAAACGAAGAAATTGCTGTCAAAGTTTGGGATTCATATTGTTGATGAACGTATTATTGATGGTACTACATTAAGACTTACTCCAGATGAAGCCAGACTGCTATATAATCACGCTTCATATCTGGTTGCGATGAGTGTCACCGATTTTTCCCGGCTTACGAGAGATGAGGTACTGGAAGATAAGAAGGAGCTTAGTACGGGAGAAAGTCTGATCCCGCATCCTGCCAGCGAACCCGTAATAGGAGTTATTGATACCCAATTTAATGAAAAGGTGTATTTTCATGAGTGGGTGGAATATAAAAATTTACTTGATCCGGATATTCCATTGACGGCAAAAGATTATGAACATGGAACAGAAGTAAGTTATATCATCGTGGATGGTCCAAGGGGAAATCCGGCACTTGATGACGGGTGCGGCAGATTCCGGGTACGTCATTTTGGTGTTGCAACACATAAGGGATTCAGTTCTTTTACTGTGCTGAAAATGATACGAAACATGGTTGTTTCAAATAGGGATATTAAAGTATGGAATTTATCATTGGGCTCAAAACTAGAAATCAAGCCGAATTTTATTTCTCCAGAGGCAGCAGAACTTGACCGTATACAAAGTGAGTATGATGTTATTTTTGTCGTTGCCGGGACAAATATTCCAAATGGTGAGACAAAAAAAGTTATGAGAATTGGATCTCCAGCAGATTCGCTTAATTCTCTGGTAGTCAATGCTGTAGATTTTAGAGGGAACTCAGCATCCTACACTAGGGTTGGTCCTGTGCTGTCCTTTTTCAATAAACCAGATATCAGTTATTATGGCGGAGATGGTCCCGGTTATATGGAAAAAATAGCTGTATGCCGTGATGATCTGGGGGCGGCATATGTAAGCGGTACTTCATTTGCTGCACCCTGGATTTCAAGAAAACTGGCATATTTAATTCACATTATGGGATTGAGCAGAGAAGCGGCGAAAGCGTTATTGATTGATGCTGCCGCGGGATGGAATAGGAAAGATGATATTTCACATAGTATCGGTTATGGTGTTGTTCCGAAACATATTCATGATATTATGAAGACATCAGACGATGAGATACGTTTTATTCTGACTGGCGCATCAGAGGAATATGAGACATATACATATAATCTGCCAGTACCGGTTGTAGAGAATGCACATCCATTTTATGCAAGAGCAACATTAGTATATTTTCCTCAGTGTGATCGCAGTCAGGGGGTCGATTATACAAGCACTGAAATGGATATACATTTTGGCAGAGTTGTTGTCGAAAACAGGAAAGTTAAAATAAAGTCAATTGATCATAACCAGCAGTCGGAAGATAAGCTGATTACCCTTTATGAAGAAAATGCAAGAAAAATGTATCGGAAATGGGATAATATCAAGCATATTAGTGAAGAGATCAAGGAAAGAAGAATACCCAGGAAGGCATATGATTCTGGCCTTTGGGGGATTAAGATTAATACCAAAGAACGTTTGCAGAGAAAAAAAGAACCGCTTCAGTTTGGAGTAGTTGTTACATTGAAGGAAATGAATGGTGTAAATCGTATTGACGATTTTACCAGGATGTGTATGGCACGCGGCTGGCTGGTTCATCAGCTGGATATTGAGAATCAGCTGGATATATATGCTAAGGCAGAAGAAGATATAGTATTTGAGTAAATGTCGAAAATATATTATGGAAGGAAGACAGTAAATATCGCAAAAATACCCCCTCAAAACTGACCCATATGTGTGAAATCCGTCAAAACAGATTTACAGGAGATTTGGCATTAAGTCATAGTGCCAAATCTCTTTTTCTATTTCTTGTAAAATGCAGCAGTTTTAACATATAATACACTTAGCATCCATCATAAATAGTCTGATGGAAAACAGCAGAAATGACTGGCCAGTCATGCTTTGAAAACAAAAAAGAGGTGTGATTATGAAAGAAAAAGTACAGACTTTTGGGAGATTTTTAAGCGGCATGGTAATGCCGAATATCGGGGCTTTTATTGCATGGGGTCTGATTGCGGCTTTGTTTATTGAAAAAGGGTGGTGTCCGAATGCAGCAATTGCAAGACTGGTAGACCCGATGTCTCATATGCTGCTGCCGATTTTAATTGCGTATACAGGCGGCAGGGCAGTAGGCGGCGACAGGGGTGCACTGGCTGGCGGAATTACTGTTATGGGTGTTATTGCTGCTTCAGAAGCGCCGATGTTTCTGGGGGCAATGATTGTCGGACCGTTAGCGGCATGGGTGATTAAGAAATTTGACAAAGCAATGGAAGGGCATATACCGCCGGGATTTGAAATGCTCATTAACAACTTTTCAGTCGGCATTATCGGCATGATTCTTGCGATTCTGGCAATGATAGGAATTACTCCGCTTGTAAACGGGCTGACAGGAATGATGAGTGCGGGCGTAGGAGCATTGGTAGAGCATAATCTGCTTCCGCTGACAAGTATTTTTATCGAACCGGCAAAAGTACTGTTTTTAAATAATGCATTAAACCAGGGTATTTTTTCACCGCTTGGCATTCAGCAGGCAGAGGAAGCCGGAAAATCGGTGTTCTTCCTGTTAGAAGCTAATCCGGGACCAGGGCTCGGCATTCTGCTGGCGTACTGCCTGGCAGGAAAAGGAAGCGCAAAAAGTTCTGCACCGGGTGCAGTGATTATTCACTTTTTTGGCGGAATTCACGAGATTTATTTTCCATACATACTGATGAACCCGTTCCTTCTGCTGGCAGTGATTGCTGGCGGTGCCACAGGTGTTTTAACATTTACGCTGTTTGATGCAGGCCTTGTTTCTACAGCTTCGCCGGGAAGCATTATTGCTATTACGATGATGGCAGAACGCCACAGCTATTTAGGACTTTTTGCGGGAGTGCTGTTATCAGCAGCAGTATCTTTTGCAGTAGCAGTGCCGCTGTTAAAATTCCTGGGCAGGGATACTTCTTTAGAGGAAGCACAGGCCAAAAAAGATGCCATGAAGCGTCAGTCGAAGGGTATTGGAGAAGCATCTGCACCAGCTTGTGTAAAATCAGATGGCAGAATCAAAAAGATTGCATTTGCGTGTGATGCAGGAATGGGCTCAAGCGCAATGGGAGCTACTGTGTTAAAGAAAAAGATTGCGGCTGCAGGCATTGAAGGCATCGAGGTGATTCATACGCCGGTTTCTTCGATTCCTCAGGATGTACAGCTGGTAGTTACGCATCAGGAATTGGGAGAACGTGCTGCACACAGCAATCCGAATGCAGAACTTGTGCTGATTACGAATTTCTTAGCAGCGCCGGAGTATGAGACGCTTGTAGAAAATTTAAAACAGCGTAACTCATAACTGCGGGCCCGTACAGATGCAGCGGGCAGATCATGAACATACGATCTGGAGTGTGTTTTGAACATCACGTAAGATGTGTTTCTCAGTTTGTGGAGAATTTATCCAGGATTTATGGGGCATAGCGGGATGTTCAGCTGAAATTTGGGATGAATTTTCCGCAAACGGGAGGGCAGACCGCGGGAATGGTTTTTCAAACATGCTCTGGAAAGAAAGGTTGCAAAATTATGGAAATAACACCGAGGATGAAACAGATTTTTCAGGTATTGCTGCGCGAGCCCGCTGCTGTTTCCGTAAAGTATCTTGCAGAACAGATCGGGGTCAGCAGGCGGACCGTGCAGAGAGAACTGGAATCGGTAAATGCATATCTGAAAGCATACGGGCTGACATTTGAGTCAAAAACAGGCGTCGGTATCTGGATTGCCGGCAGTGAGGAAGAAAAGAAAAAGCTGCTTGCCTGCTGCAGCACACTGAAAGATTATGATGCCGGCAACCGGGAAGAACGCAGAAAGCGTCTGATTCTGCAGATTTTAAAAGAAAAAGGGCTTCGAAAGCTTTATTATTACAGCAGCCAGTCCGGTGTCAGTGAAGCAACTGTCAGCTCAGATTTAGAAGCGGTAGAAGGGTGGCTCGCACAGTACGGGCTGCTTGTAAACCGCAAGCCGGGCAGCGGCATTTCGATTGAGGGCAGTGAAGATAATTACCGCAGAGCCATTCGCGGATTTATCAGTGAAAACATTGATACAAAGATGGTGCGTGAGATTTACGGAGAAATTCAGGATGAAGTGCTGCCGTATGAATCTTTAAAAAGGACAAATCTTGGACAGATTTTAAATAACGATATTGTCAGGCGCGTTATGGACTGTATTACGCAGATGGGAAGCGACAGGGTACTGACACTGACAGAAAATTCCTATGTAGGACTCATTATTCATATTTCGATAGCAGTTAACCGCATTATGAAAGATGAAGTTATCGGCTATGATGAAAACTGGAAGCAGAATATTGCAAAAGACGACGACTACCAGCTGGCACAGGCCATTGTGAAAAAACTGGAAGAGGAATTTCAGATTGTCATACCGGATGTGGAAATTACTTATATCTGCCTGCATCTGAAAGGTGCGAAACATGAAAAAATTCAGTGGAACGAAGATGTACAGCTGGAAATTGAAAATAAGGAGCTGCAGCAGTTAGTCAACGAAATGATAGACGCTTATGATTCAAAGCAGGCGTATTTCATGAAGCAGGATGACGGCTTTATCCAGGGGCTGCTGGCACACCTGCAGCCGACGCTGATCCGGCTTATTTACGGCATGCAGATTCAAAATCCGGTGCTGGAGGATATCAAAGCCAGTTATCCGGATATATACAGACAGTGTGAAAAGGTGGCTGAAGTTCTGGCAGCTTATACAGGCAGGAAAGTGCCGGATCAGGAAATCGGTTTTCTGGCGGTGCATTTCGGGGCTGCTATGGTGAGGCTGGAAGGACGCCAGGAAAAAATACGGAAAGTCCAGGCCGGCGTGATCTGTTCGAGCGGCATTGGCATTTCGCGCCTGATGTCATCCAAACTGGAAAAACTGTTTCACGGCAGAATGCAGCTGACAGCATACGGCAAACATGATCTTACACCTTACATTATGAGCAGGACAGATTTTTTTATATCCAGTATCCCGGTGAATCAGATGGATGTGCCGGTTATCTTTGTGAACCCGCTTTTAAGTGATGAGGATGTAGAACAGATCCGGCATATGGTAGGCAAATACGAACGGATGCCGCAAAAGCAGAAAGAGTCCGATGAGTTTTCTATGCAGTTAGAAGAAATCAATCTGGTCGCGGCTCAGATTAATACGCTCATAAAATACATGGATTTTTTCAGGGTAGACGCCCGTATCAGCTTTGGCGAACTTTTAATTGCTGTAGGGGAGAAAATGTCTCCGTATTCAGACCGCCAGGAAATGATTCGTGAAGATATTTTAAGGAGGGAACAGATCGCCAGCCAGATTTTTGCAGAATTTGGATTTGCACTTTTGCATGCACGTACGAAGGGGGTTGTGCGGCCGGAATTTTCGATCTGCATGACAAAAGATTTAGGGCCGTTTGAAAACCCGTATATGAAAGGAATCCGGATTGTGTTTATTATGCTGGCTCCTGCAGAGGGAAATATAAAAGCCGGCAATGACATTATGGGGTATATCAGCAGTATGCTGATTGAAGATTATGAGTTTATGGATGTTGTTCAGAAAGGGAATAAAGAAGAGATCCGGGATATGCTGTCCAAAAATCTGAAGAAATTTTTTAATCAATATATTTCGGGCATTTAAATGAAAAACTTTGGCACTATCTGATAATGCCAAATCTCATCTTCTTTTAATTGAAAAACAGAGGTATCTGAACATATAATAAATACAGATAGAAAAACAGAAAGAAAATATCAGACAGTAAGCAGATGCATATGGGGAAATTGCGAAAACTGACTGCAAAATTCAGAAAACAGGAGGAAAAATCATGTTTTTTAAAAAGAAAAAAGAAGAAGTTCCAGCACAAAAAAAGGAACTGCTTTACCGCGAAAATATCCGCGTCAACTGTGAACCGGCTGCAAAAAATGATGTCATCCGCAGCGTCGGCCAGATGCTTGCAGACAGCGGATATGTAGACCAGCCGTATGTAGAGGCTATGATCGAAAGGGAAAAGACCTTTTCTACATTTATGGGAAGCGGCCTGGCGCTGCCGCATGGCGTGGAAGCTGCCAAGAAAGAAGTAAAGGCTTCCGGCATTGCAGTTATGACGTTTCCAAAAGGCGTGGACTGGGACGGCAATGAAGTACATGTGGTCATCGGTATTGCAGGCGTTGGCGATGAGCATTTAGACATTCTTTCCAATATTGCAGAAAAGATGTTAGACGATACCGCAGCAGAACGGCTGGCTGGCGGCGATGTGGATACAGTGTACAATATTTTGTCAGGAAAGGAGTAATGCGGGATGATAGTTACGGTAACGATGAATCCGGCAATCGATAAGACGGTTGAAATAGAAGAGCTTGTGCCAGGCGGCCTGAACCGCATTCAGAAAGTAGAATATGATGCGGGCGGCAAAGGCATTAATGTATCAAAGACAATCCGGGAACTGGGCGGAGCCAGCATAGCAGCAGGGTTTTTAGGAGGCAGTGCCGGAAAGACGATTGAAAATGTATTAAACGAAAAAGGCATCCGCAATGATTTTATCTGGGTGGATGGCGAAACGAGGACGAATACAAAAGTTTATGAGAAAAACGGCGAGGTGACAGAGCTCAATGAGCCAGGGCCGCAGATTTCCAAAGAAGCAGTGGAACAGCTCCTAAAGAAACTGGAAGGCTATGCGGATGATCAGACACTGTTTATTCTTGCAGGAAGTATTCCAAACAGTGTGGATAAAGGCATTTATGAAGAAATCATAAAGCGCGTACATAAACATGGGGCGAAAGTGCTGTTAGATGCGGACGGAGAACAGTTTCGCAATGCCTTACAGGCAGGCCCGGATATTATCAAGCCAAACCGTGCAGAACTGGAAGAATATGCACAGTTTGACTACCGGGCTTCTATCGAAGAACTGCTGAAAATTGCAGAAGACTTAAAAAGCAGCGGAATCGGAACAGTAGCAGTGTCCATGGGCAAAGGCGGAGCTATGTTCGTGCACGGGGATTACAAAGTAAAATGCCCGGCGCTGTCTGTCAAAGCACATTCTACTGTAGGGGCAGGGGATGCTATGGTAGCGGCTCTTGCATATGCATGGGATTTTAATCTGGATGATGAACAGACTGTGCGTCTATGCATGGCAGCTTCAGCAGGCGCTGTCACCACAATCGGAACAAAGCCGCCGGCAAGGGAGCTTGTAGACGAGCTGATGAAACAGGTTGTTATAGAGAATATTTAAGGCAGCGGAATTGGGAAACGTATAGACTGACCGGATGCTGGGAAGAAACACTTTTTCCTTTTTCTGTTCGCAGGCGGAACAGAAAAAGGAAAACATTTCTCTGCCTGGCGTTCGGGAATCCAATCCTATAGATAGATTAAAAAATAGTAAGGAGAATAAATTATGAAGACAAAAGCAGTTAGAATGTATGGAACAAGGGATTTACGGCTGGAAGAATTCGAACTTCCGGAAATAAAGGATGATGAAATTCTCGTAAAGGTAATCAGTGACAGTATCTGTATGTCAACATACAAGCTGGTAGAACAGGGAAAGAAACACAAACGTGCACCGCAGAATATTGATACAAATCCGGTCATTATCGGACATGAGTTTGCAGGCGTGATTGTACAAGTCGGTGATAAATGGAAAGACCAGTTTCAGCCTGGCATGAAATTTGCGCAGCAGCCGGCACTTAATTATAAAGGCAGCCTTGCTTCTCCGGGATATTCCTATGAATTTTTTGGCGGCGCATGTACATACTGCATCATTCCTCATGAAGTTATGGAATTAGGATGCCTGATGCCGTATGATGGCGGGAGCTTCTTTGAAGCATCCTTAGGCGAGCCGATGAGCTGCATTATCGGCGGATATCATGGAAATTATCATACAAATAAGAGAAACCATGACCTGGCAGTCGGTACGAAAGAAGGCGGCGATATTATTATCCTGGGCGGATGCGGCCCGATGGGACTTGGTGCTGTCAGCTACGGCATTCAGATCGAAAACAAGCCGAAACGCATTGTTGTAACAGATATTGACGACGCAAAACTGGCACGCGCAAGAGAAGTAATTCCGGAATCTTATGCAGAAAAAAACGGGGTAGAACTTTTGTATGTCAACACAGCCAAAATGGCAGACCCGGTAAAAGAGCTTGTTGACCTTACAGGCGGCAAAGGCTATGATGATGTATTTGTGTATATTCCAAACCGTGCTGTAGCAGAGCTTGGTGATAAGATACTTGCATTTGACGGCTGCATGAATTTCTTTGCAGGACCGACAGATAATCAGTTTAAGGCTGAAATCAATTTATACGATGTACATTATACAAGCCAGCATATCGTAGGCACGACAGGCGGCAACAATGATGACCTGATCGAAGCCAATGACCTGGCCGCAAAGGGCAGAATCGAACCGGCCGTTATGGTAACACATGTCGGCGGAATCGACAGCATTGCAGATGCTACACTGAACCTGCCAGACATTCCGGGCGGAAAGAAACTGACTTATACGCAGTTTGATATGCCGCTGACGGCTATTGAGGACTTTGCAGAAAAAGGAAAGACAGATCCGCTGTTTCAGAAGCTGGACGAGGCCTGCAGGAAAAACAGAGGCCTTTGGAGTGCAGAGGCGGAGCGGATTTTGTTTGAGCATTTTGGAGTGGAAGTATAGATAAGATAAAAGTATAAACTGGCTGAAAAAGAAAAAGGGAATCATATTTAGGAGTAAAAGGTGCAGGGCGTGTCTTTGAACGGGATACGTAAAACAGTACAGAAAGAAGCTGTCGCTTTCGATTTAGAAAATCGTATAGCGGCAGTTTTTTTCCTGCTATTTTCGAATGAAGCTGCTCCGGCTTTTCGACAACAGCGGCTGTAGAAGAATGAAAACCGATATATGGATGTTTTTTACTGAATGAATTGACATATCTGGCTGAACATTTTAAGATGGATGTAAAATAAACGCACCTAATAACACGGGCATTTCAGATGAATCAGGCAGGCGGAAATGAATAAAGATATTTAGAGTGTATGGGGGTTGTTTTTGATGATAATCAGGAGGGACTGGTGAGTTGAAAGCTGAAGATATATTGACCGGAGAAATTATTCCGATAGTGAAAGTTAATCAGACTGACGGACAGACTGACGGACAAACTGACGGACAAATGAACGGTAAGACAACAGATACAGAAGACAAAATTCTTCAGATGATCTGCGAAGATGCGTTTGTGACACAGGATGAAATAGCAGAAAGAATAGGCATTAGTAACAGCGGGGTTCGTTATGCTATGCGAAAGATGAAAAGCAGGGGAATATTAAAAAGAGTGGGTTCTCATAAAAATGGTAAATGGCAGATAAATAAGAAATTGGAATAGATAGGAGCTTTCGCATTAAGAAAAATGTTTTGCTAAGTGCGACAGCCCTGGTTCACAGATATGCTGGCTTGACACAGGCAGATTTTGTATTTTACAATGGTATCCAGAAAAATTTCTTTCACTGACCTGAAAACAGATTGAATATGAAAACATAGAAGAGTATTCAGAATGGAATGAGATTTGTAGTTCAATGGCGATGCGGTATGGATTAACTTTTAACGAAAATACTTTGAAAGAGAAAATAACGAATAACAGGGGGGAATACATAATGAAAAGCAATCTGACAACACTGTGCTACATCGAACAAGACGGCAGATATCTGATGATGCACAGGGTAAAAAAGGAAAATGATATAAATAAAGATAAGTGGGTCGGCATCGGCGGACATTTTGAGCCAGACGAATCACCTGAGGAATGTCTGCTGCGCGAAGTACAGGAAGAAACCGGGCTGACGCTGCTATCGTGGCAGCTGCGCGGGGTTATTACGTTTATGTGCGAAAATTACCAGACCGAATATATGTTTCTCTACACAGCAGATGCATACAGCGGCCAGATCGGTGAATGTACGGAAGGAAATCTTAAATGGATAGATAAGTCAAAAGTCTGCTCCCTGCCAGTCTGGGAAGGAGATAAAATATTTTTCCGGCTGCTGGACCAGGGGGAACCTTTTTTTTCACTGAAATTAAAATATGAGTATGGAAAGCTCATAGAGGCATGCCTGAACGGGAAGGATATTCTTAATAAAACGGATTCATGCAATGAATGAGGAGGGTAAAAATGCCGCGGACAGTCGGAATTGGAATTCAGGATTTTGGCAAGCTGATCGATTATCACTGTTTCTATGTGGATAAAACACTGTTTATCAAAGAATGGTGGGAAAGCATGGATGATGTGACGTTAATAAACAGGCCCAGACGCTTTGGCAAGACGCTTGCAATGAGTATGACAGAACATTTTTTTCCATAAAACATGCAGCGGACAAAAACGTTTTGAAGATCTGGCTATCTGGAAAGATGAAAAATACCGGCATCTCCAGGGAACGTATCCGGTCATATTGTTAAGTTTTTCCAGAGTGAAAGGAAAGACATATCAGAGTGTGAAAGATAAACTCTGCCAGATCCTGTCAGATTTGTATGCAGAATATGATTTTCTGCTGGATGATAAGGTGCTGACAGATGCAGAAAAAGATTTTTTTGCCAGAGTATGTGACGGAATGGATGAAACGGTTGCATCGGCAGCTTTGAGGCGGCTGTGTGCATTTTTATATAAATATTATCATAAAAGAGTCATTATTCTGCTGGATGAATATGATACGCCTATGCAGGAAGCATATCTGAACGGGTACTGGGAAGAACTGTCAGATTTTATAAGAATCATGCTTCATGCCGCATTTAAAGACAATCCATATATGGAACGGGGCATATTAACCGGTATTACCAGAGTGAGCAAAGAATCTGTATTCTCTGACCTGAACAATCTGAAGGTGGTGACTGTAGTTTCAGCCAAGTATGAGACTGCGTTTGGCTTTACAGAAGCAGAAGTTTTTGCTGCACTTGAGGAATACGGCATGTCAGATAGAAGAGAGGAAGTAAAACAGTGGTATGACGGATTTAAATTCGGAAAACACGATAATATTTATAATCCGTGGTCAGTCATTAATTACCTGGATGAAGGCGGATGCAAAGCGTATTGGGCGAATACAGCTTCAAACAGTCTGGCTGGAAAGCTGATTCTTGCTGGCGGAGCATCCAGGCAGCTTGTGATGGAAGATCTGCTTATGGGAAAAACGATGCAGACTCAGATCGAAGAAGAAATTATTTTTACACAGCTGGACAGAAAAAAACACGCAGTCTGGAGTCTGTTACTGGCAGGCGGATACCTGAAAATTGTCCGGGAAGAAAATTTAATTTAAAAATCCATGAACCATTTCTAAAGATGTTACAATATAACAGTGAAGGGCAAATGAATCACCCTTTACAAAGACGTCTTAAAAAGTGGAGATTAGCGATGACAAACGCAGAATTGGAAACATGTATTCAGGCATATGGGAAAGACATTTATTCATTCTGCAGATATCTTGCCGGCAGTGTGCAGGAAGCGGAAGATTTATACCAGGATACCTTTTTAAAGGCCGTGGAGCTGAATGAAAAAATCGACATGCATCATAATCCAAAGAGCTATCTGCTTGCAGTCGCGGTGCGCATATGGAAGAATAGAAAGCGCCGGTATGCATGGAGAAAGCGGATTGTGGAAACAAAGATGCTGCCAGGGGAAAAAGGCAGGCAGCAAAAGGAAGAAATGCAGGCGTCAGCAGAACAGCAGGTTTTGCTGGAGGAAGAAGCAAAAGCAGTCAGGAAAGCAGTAGCAGGACTGCCGGAGCGGCTGCGTGTGACCGTGCTTTTATATTATATGGAAGGACTTACCGTGGCACAGATTTCCAGCGTGGCAGGGATTCCTCAGGGAACCGTTAAAAGCAGACTGTATCAGGCAAGAAAAGCATTAGCCAAAGAATTGGAGGTTGTTTTAAATGAACAGGAATTTAGATGAAATGTTAAAACAAGCCCTTACTCCTATGGATGAACCAGATTTCTGGCTAAATCAGAAAATTTTAAATCAGGCAGAGGAGACAGAAAAAATGGCAATGAGACATGCAAAAAAAATCCCGGCAGCAGTATTAGCGGCTGTACTTGTATTAGGGGCAGGCTCGGTGACTGCATATGCGGCATGGAAACACCTCACACCGGAAAAGGTATCGCAGAATCTGCATGACAGCAGGCTGACAGCGGCATTTCAGGGAAAAGATGCGGTAAAGATGAATGAAAGCCAGGTTTCAGGCAGCTATAAGGTAACACTTTTAGGCATTGTTTCCGGCAGAGACCTTACAGAATATGAGCTTACCGCAGACGGCACCGTTCAAAAAGACAGGACTTATGCAGTGACAGCAATCGAATATGCGGACGGTACACCGATGCCGGATACATCTGAAGATGCTTATGCAGACCTTTCGTTTTTTGTATCCCCGCTCATCAAAGGATATGATCCGGACTGGTATAATATGGCTTCGATGAATGGTGCTTATACAGAATTTACCGAAAACGGGGTCTTATACAGGCTGACCGAATGTGACAACGTGGAAATATTTGCAGACCATGAGATTTATCTGTGTGTCTGCGACGGATCTTTTTATAACCGGCAGGCATACCGCTATGACGAAGCATCCGGGGAGATTTCAAGAAATGAATCTTATGACGGACTGAATATACTGTTTTCACTTCCGATTGACCCTGCAAAAGCAGATCCAAAGGCAGCTGCAGCGTATAAAAGCAGCCTGCAGAAATCAGAAAATCAGGCGGCAGGAAACAAAACAGCATTTCAAGAAAGCGCCGCGGATACCGGGGCAGACGGAAGTAATGCAGAAGGAAATGAAGCAGTTCCCGGATATACAGCAGAAATTTATACAGACGAAGATGCGGTTAAACATGCTGCTCAAAGAGCAGCAGAAGAAAAAGTCCGTGCATGGACAGAGCAGCTTACACCGGATAATATTGACCGGTATGCAAAACGGGTAGAAAGCACTGTCCAGGTACTGACGCCGGATGAGGACGGATATATTAAGTATAAATATGAAATAGAAGGCCGCGGTTCATCCTCAGGCAGGGTTCTTTTATCCTGGTACTTTAAAGATGCAAAACCAGGCATGTCAGACTGTTTTGGTTTCAGCTTTTCCGAGGATGGGATGGAAAGCTTAAGAATCGATACGTTCACGCTGAATGAAGACGGGACAGTTACATTTGCGGCTTATATTCCAAAAGAGACAGAAAGCGGCAGGTGAAGACGTTCAGGATAAGCAGATGCAGGCAAGAGCAGCTTAAATATAATCATCCAGCCGGAAAAACACAGATGATGCATGGCATAATATAGAAAGGGAAGTCAGAATCTGACCAGAAGAAGCAATGAATGTTGAACAGGCAAAACGGATACTCGGTATATCTGAGCATGATGACCAGGCAGAAGTCAAAAGAAAATACCGCCGGATGATCGGCACATGCCATCCGGATGCAGCAGGATCTGACAGCCCGGAATACGTCCGCAGGACGCAGGAAATAAACGAGGCATATCAGCTGCTGAAAAAGTCTGACCGTATTGCATCATGCAGGAAGGAAGACTTGATCTGGCATAGCGAGGTCAGCGAAAAAGCCTTTTGCGACAGAAACATTTATCTTTTTTACAGCATGGATGTGTCAAAAGACCGGCTTTTTTACCGGGCGGCCCGCGGGAAATATATGTGGGACCCGGATGAAGAAGAATTTGAGCTGTTTTTGACAAGTATCCGCCATGCATCAAAAGAACTGCTTGAAATGGCAGAAAAATCCAGAAATGATCCGGGGCATTCATATTCACAGGAAGTTTTTTTCCGCTTTCAGGCCAGGCTTTTTCAGAGTCTGGCCTTACAGTATATTCATCCTGTAAATACACTTCGTAAAATTGCAAAGCCTCAGATGACAGATACAAAAGGCAGGGAAATATATCATTTGAAAGCATTTCTCGGCACAAAAGGAAACAGCCGGATGTACCAGGCAATGACGCAGTTAAAGAAAGGCGGGACGGTGTATCCGCATTCTTTTGAAGAAAATAAAATTCTGACAGTAAACGGGCAGGGCGAGCCGCTGGGGCATCTGTCGCTGGAAGACGACCGTCTGTATTTTTGCGTGATTCCGCTGTTAAAAAAACAGCTGGCAAAGGTAAAAATGACTGTAAAGAATATTAAAACCAGCATGAAGAGTCTGTATACAGTGAAAGTAACCGTCAGCTTTTATTTCAGGCTGGAACAGGGAGCAGATACGTTTACAGATGACGGGCAGAGCCTGCGTATTGCGGCACTGTTAAAAGAATATAAGGAAACTGTTTTGTGAGCTGCCAGCAGTTATACAGCGCAGAATATGAGCGGATACTGCTGCCTGGCGTTTCAGATATCCAAAACAGATACTATGATAAATGGAGGTATTATATAAAAATGCGCATCTATCAGGAAGCGGACCTTGTAAGGATCGCAAAGAGGGAAAATAATAAAAAAAGAGACTATCTGGTCGTAAATCCCCTTCAGGGCAAACATATCGCGGCAAAGCCAGGAAAGACACTTGCATTGTTCCGGGCACTGGCGGATACGCTCAAAGCATCCTGTGAAGGCAGAAACATATTGGTGATTGGATTTGCAGAAACAGCCACAGCAATCGGCGCAGCAGTGGCGGCCAGCCTGGGTGCTTATTATATCCAGACGACCAGAGAAGAAATCGAAGGGGCACAGTATTTAGATTTTTCAGAAGAGCACAGCCATGCAGTACAGCAGAGACTTGTTAAAAATAATCTGGACACAGTTATGGCCCGCACAGACCTTGTTATTTTTGCAGAAGACGAGGTGACGACGGGAAATACGATTCTGAATATTATTCATATTATGGAAAAAGAATATCCGGGACAGGCGGAATATGCTGCGGCATCACTCTTAAACGGTATGGACAAAGAGGCGCAGGCTGTATACGAAAGCAGAAATATCCGCCTGTATTATCTTCTTAAAACAGATCACTCAGGTTATTCTGAAATCCTAAAACAGTATACGAAAAAAGGAGACTATCTCTCTTTTATGCAGCCGGCTCCAGGACATGACGGTATTTGCAAAGGAGACAGTCAGGAATCAGAAGAAAACAGAACAGAAAATAGTGAGAGATCCCGGACCATTGATACAGCTAAGGAATTTTCAATCAGCGGCTGGATGGATGCAAGGCAGCTGGTTTTAGCGGAAGAATACGAAAATGCCTGCAGACTTCTGTGCCAGGAGATGAAAAAGTGCCTGCAAGGTGCATTATCAGGCAGAATTTTAGCACTTGGAACCGAGGAATTTATGTATCCGGCGCTGTTGGCAGCGGAGTGTATCGAACAATCTGGTGCACAGGTATGGTTTCATGCGACGACAAGGAGTCCGATTGCAGTATTTAAAGAAGAGCAGTATCCGCTGCATGTAAGATACGAGCTTCCGGGCTGTTATGATAAAAACAGGAGAACCTTTGTTTACGACATCGCATCTTATGATGCGGTCATTCTTATGACAGATGCGCAAAGCAGAGAGCAGGAAGGGATTCAGGCTCTGGTCAGGGCTGTGGGATTAAAAAATAAGAAAATTTATGTAGTCAGGTGGTGTCTGGATTGAGGAGTTCTTACAGGGAAGAAGACGTTAAGATTTTATTAAAGGATATTACAGGGCTGGTAAAGCCGCAGCCGGCCTGGGAACGTGAGAGGCTGATACAGTCGGGAAAGCATTACTGCGAGATGCTTCCAGTCGAATATGTTCCGACCAGACAGTATATGCAGGCATATGAGGATGCGCTGGAACATTTCGCAGCATCTACGGCGCAGGCAGTGGCAGAGCTGGCCGGGAAGATTATAGAAGAAAGGGGAACACAGACGGTACTTGTTTCCCTTGCAAGAGCCGGGATTCCGGCAGGCATTCTGCTAAAACGGTATTTAAAATGGAATGCCGGTATTGAGCTTCCCCATTATGCGGTATCGATCATACGCGGCCGCGGAATTGACCATAATGCCATGAAATATCTGCTTAAAAAGTATCAGCCCGGACAGCTTTTATTTGTGGACGGATGGATTGGAAAAGGCGCGATACTAAGGGAACTGGAAAAATGCATGGAGGATTATCCGGGCGTTTCGCCACAGCTGGCAGTACTTGCAGACCCGGCAGGAGTCACACAGCTGTGCGGAACCCATGAAGATATCCTGATTCCAAGCTCCTGCTTAAACTGCACGGTATCAGGGCTGATTAGCAGGACTTTTTTAAGAAGCGGCATCATAGGGGAAAATGATTTTCATGGCGCAGTCTATTATGAGGAATTAAGACAGGCAGATTTATCTTATGCATTTATAGAAGCGGTACAGCAGCATTTTGTGAAACAGATGCCAGGAGCGAAAAAACTGAGACAGGATACCAGGGAAAAGAAGCAGAATGCTGCATCTGAGGCGATGGCATGCAGCGGAAAGGAAGGAGCCGGAGATAGCGGAGAGACATGCGCTACAGCGGATGTGACGGAAGCAAAGGCATGCAGCGGAATGGATGAAGTCAGAGATATAGCAGGAGTATACGGTGTTTCAGATTTAAATTTTATTAAACCCGGTATCGGGGAGACGACCAGGGTTTTGCTAAGGAGAGTTCCATGGAAAGTGCTGATCGCACAGAAGCATCAGGAAGACAGGGCGCTGAAGCATATCTTAAGGCTGGCAGAAGAAAAAGGGGTTCCGGTGGAAGTTTATCCGCTGAAGCATTATAAATGCTGCGGGATCATTCGAAAACTATCGGATGTATAGCTGGCAGTCTGTTTTGCTGTAATCCCTTGTACACTGAAGCAGGAATGAGAGCGTTTGATAAAGCTGTAAGATAGAAAAATGGAGATTAAGAGAATGAATATAGAACAGATTAAAGAAATTTTGAAAACAGATGAATATGCATTCCTAAGAGAAGATCAGAATCTGGGTGCTCACATAATTCTTTTAACCCTTGGCGGCAGCCATGCTTATGGAATGGATCAGGAAGGTTCTGATTTAGATGTGCGGGGTATTGCCTTGAATTCTAAGAAAGATGTGCTGCTGGGAACAGATTTTGAACAGGCCGTAAATACAGATACAGATACTGTCATATATTCATTTAATAAAATGATTCAGTTACTTACATCTAACAATCCTAATACTTTGGAAATGCTGGGATGTAAACCGGAACAATATCTGCATTTATCAGATATTGGGAGAGAACTTTTAGAGAGTAGAAAAATGTTTCTATCCAAAATCTGTATTCATACATTTGGAGGTTATGCCGGCAGCCAGCTGCGCAGAATGGAAAACAAAGCTGCAAGGCTGGCAGACCAGGCACAGAACGAAGCATATATTCTAAAGAGCATTCATAACGCAAAATATGACTTTAAAAACAAATATTATCCGTATGATGAAAATGATGTGAAATTATATACTGATACATCAGTCCGGGAAGGATATGACAGTGAGATTTTCATGGATGTATGTCTGAAGCATTATCCATTGAGAGACTGGGCTGGCATGTGGAATGAAATGAAGTCGATTGTCAGCAGCTATAACAAAATCGGTAAAAGAAATGAAAAAGCGGTTTCGCATGATAAACTGGGAAAGCATTGTGCCCATTTATTAAGGTTATATATGATGTGCATTGATATTCTTGAAAAAGAAGAAATTATTACTTATAGAGAAGCAGAACATGAATTGTTAATGCAGGTGCGAAACGGATACTTTTTGGATGAAAACAGACAGCCCGGACAAGAATTTTATGATCTGCTTAATGAATATGAAAAAAGATTTGAATACGCAGTAAGAAATACTTCTCTGCCAGAAACACCGGATTATAAGAAAATAAATGAGTTTAAAATGTATGTAAATGAAAGGGTAGTAAAAGATAACATCTTTTATTCAGACTCCATAAATTGAGGCAGATATTTATGAAAAGGTTTCATATAGAAGTTCCTGTGCCAGTACAGTTTATGATACAGGAATTAGAAAAATACGGACATGAAGCATATATGGCGGGCGGATGTGTAAGGGATTGTATATTAGGCAGAAAACCACATGGCTATGATATTTGTACATCTGCCACGCCAGATGAAATATTGCAGGCATTTCCGAATAAAGAAATAATTCCCGATGGTCTGCAGCATGGTACAGTAACAATTCTAATAAACAAAGAACCATTTAAAATTACAACATATCGTATGGAAGGCGGTGATTCTGATTACAGCAGACCTGATTATGTAATATTTACAAAGAATCTGGATGAAGATTTACGAAGCAGGGATTTTACGATGAATGCTATGGCATATCATCCTGAAACTGGTTTGATTGATCCGTTTAACGGAATGGAAGATATTAAAAACAAAAAGATCCGGTGTCCTGGTTCTGCAGAAGACAGCTTTCATAAAGATGCTTTGAGAATACTAAGAGCGATAAGGTTTGAAGCACAGCTAGATTTTACAGGAGCTCCTGACACAATTTCCGGGATCAGCAGACAATATGAGAAACTAAAAAATATTTCTATGGAAAGAATTAACAGTGAGTTTTGTAAAATAGTTTCTTCAGATAAGTTTTGTGCAATACTGGATTTGTATCCGTATGTATTTTCCGTATTTATTCCTGAATTAAAAGATATGACAGGCTTCCAGCAGAATCATCCATATCACGCATATGATGTATTCAGCCATACAGTTCATGCAATAGAAAAATGTGAATCAGATGATTTTGCAGTAAGGCTTGCAGTTTTCTTTCATGACATTGGCAAACCGCATTCATATCAGGATGGAGAAGATGGGATCAGGCATTTTAAGAGACATGGGAAAGTAAGTGCTGAGATTACGGATACCATTATGAAACGTCTCTGGTTTGACAGCGAAATAAGAAATCATGTAACAGAGCTGGTATATTATCATGATGCCGCTTTTGAGGCTGGAAAGAAATATGTTAAGAGATGGCTAAATAAAATTGGTGAAAAGCAGTTTAGAAGGCTTCTGGAGGTTAGAAAAGCAGATATTAAAGGACAAAAACCAGATTATGAAAAATCCCGGATAGAGAAAATAGATCATATAAAAAGTATTCTGGAAGAGATTTTACAGCATCAGGAGAGTTTTTCAGTAAAGGATTTGGCTGTAAATGGTAATGATGTAAAGAAGATAATGAATCTGAACGAAGGAAAAGATATTGGTTACTGGCTCAATGAAATATCAAAGAGAGTCCTGGCTGGAGAATTAAAGAATAGCCGGGATGATTTGATTTACTGGATGACAGGTATTACTGATGGCTGCGAAATAGCCGGAAAGTAAAAAGGATATTGCCCGATAGAGAAATATGTGTTATATTGTCGATATGGGAAAACCATAGAGCCAAGGCGGCTTTACCCCTCTTATTTTTCGGAGGGTTTAAGTAGCCCTCCAGATGAAAGAAAGGAGGGTGAAACAATGTATGTTACATATCAGGATTTAATTCAGATAGGTATACTCGTTGTCGCCCTTGCGAATCTGCTTTATCAGATTTACAAGGGAAAAAAGAAATAGCCGCCACTACTGCAATAGTGACGGCCTGCCTATTTCAAAAGAATAGGTAGAAAACATATATTGGGGGTAGAGCCGCTGCTATGGCTTTTCCCTTTCTCATGTCTAATATAGCACATCCGGGAGCAGGACGCAAGTAATTTTTTGTTTCCTCATTCTTTTTTATCTGGTGTATTTCTTAAAAATGTATACAATATCCTTTGATAAGTACATTGTGAAATCCGTGTTGTTTCGTCTTTGTAAGAAAGTGGCTTAAATTAGCGGAAATTGAAGAAATATACAGGAACAGGCTTGTACGAAATTAGCAAAAGCCGGAAAGTAAAAAGGATATTGCCCGATAGAGAAATATGTGTTATATTGTCGATATGGGAAAACCATAGAGCCAGGCGGCTTTACCCCTCTTATTTTTCGGAGGGTTTAAGTAGCCCTCCAGACGAAAGAAAGGAGGGCGATTCAATGTACGTTACATATCAGGACCTGATTCAGATAGGTATACTCATTGTTGCCCTTGCGAATTTGCTTTATCAGATTTACAAGGGAAAAAGAAATAGCCGCCACTATTGCGAGTAGTGACGGCAGTTTGCAAAAACTGTTTTAAACTATGAGGGTAGAGCCGCTTCTATGGCTTTTCCCTTTTTTCTATGTCCAATATAGCATATCTGAAAGCAGGAAGCAAGAAGTTTTTTGCGCCCCTATTTACTGACAGGGAAGACAGCCTCAGGAGAAAAGGCCCTTCAAAAGAAAACAGGCAGGATCCCGTTGCTGGGATGGGGCTTTTGCCTGACACTGACCAGGTGCCTGCTTTTTGATGGTTTGTATGTTCTCTGCATCCCACAGTTGACATCCACAGGTTACAGCTGTATACTGTATATAAGGAACAATTGTAACCCGCACCTAATGAAAGGAGTCTGCCCATGTCAGAAGCAAAAGAAAAAATTACCGATGCCGAACTGGAGATTATGCAGGTTCTGTGGAAAGCACAAAAACCAATGACGCTCACGCAGATCAAAGCCGCACTTCCAGGCCGCAACGGAGATACTGCCAAAACCCTCCTGCGCCGTCTGTGCCAGAAAGAAGCCGTAGGACAGGAAAAACAGGAAGTCTATTATTACCGGCCGCTTGTCGGACAGGAAGAACTAAGCTGCTACCGTGTCAGCAAACTGATTGACAAACTGTACGAAGGAAGTGCAAAAGCCCTGACGGCTGCATTAGTCCGTAATGAGAAGCTGCGGCGTCAGGATATAGAGGAGCTGCGGGAGATGTTTGAAGGTATGTGGGAGGAGGAGAACTAGATGGAAGCATTTTTATCTGGAATTTTGCGTATCAGTCTCTTTGGTTCACTGGCTGCTGTTTTGCTGCTGCTTTTGCGGCCCGTCCTTTGCAGGCTGGCAGGCTGGTCTGCCGTATATTATCTATGGCTGCCTGTGCTTTTGCGTTTCTGCATACCGATAGGGATTACTGTGACACTTCCGGCTGTTTCGCATATGTCTGCTGCTTATGAATCCAGGGGTGATGCGTCTTCCGGTTTTCTGGAACAAAACCATGCGGAATCCGGCATTATAATAAAAACAGAAGATACCGGACAAGAAACAGCACAGCAGCTGCCAGAATCAGCTGACGAGACATCTGGCGTGCCGGAACTGTCAGGAATCTGGAGATGGACATCTGATGTGCCGGATTTATCAGAAAACACGGGCTGGGCATTGGTCAGGCCGGATGTATTAATGATTCCGGCTCAGGCAGCTGTGGAGCCGGATATACCGGCATCTGCCAGCCGGGAATCAGCAGCTGATTCCGGTCAGGCAGACGGCTCTTTGAAACATCATTCCAATGCCGGCCGGCCGGAGCGGACATCAGACACAGAAAGTTACAGTCTGTTTCAAATGAAGCGCTTCTGGCTGTTTTTGTGGGGCTGCGGCGCACTGGCCTGTATCTGCTGGCATATCTTTGCAAGCCTGCATTATTCCCGCAGGGTGCAGAAGTCTTTGCGTGAGGCATCGAAGAAGGCACAGGAAATTCTTAAGGAGTCCGGGCACTCTGGACGCATCAGTGTTGCAGAATCATCTCTGGTGAATGCGCCTATGCTGCTGGGGATTCTGCATCCGGTGATTGTTCTTCCGGCAAATATAAATTCCCAAAAGACAGGAACGGATTTTTACAGCGGGCAGGAAGATCTGCAGGCGGAAGATCTGCTGAGGAACATTATAGCACATGAGCTGGTACATGCCAGGCGTCAGGATCTTCCTTATAAATGGCTTGTGACTATAACAGGCAGCCTGCACTGGTTTAATCCGCTGATGATTCTGATTCGGCGGGAAATCAGCCGCAGCTGTGAGCTCTCCTGTGACGAGGCAGTGATACGGGGCATGAGCGCAGCGCAGCGCCGCTGTTATGGCCTGACACTGTTAGCAATGGCAGCACCGCCGTCCGGAACGGTTACACCTGCAGCTTCTCTGAGCGGAGAAAAAGAAGCATTAAAAGAACGGCTCGTAACCATTGCCGGGTATCGTAGGAAAGGAATTCCGGCTGTGGCGCTGTCCATACTGCCTGTGCTGGCCGTCAGCGGATGCGCTTTCATTTCCAATGCACAGCCGGGCCGGACGAAAGGTATACAATCAGACGGCATAACGGATATGCAGGTTCAGGCAGACGGCTCAGATTTATCCGGTGCAGATCAGGGAGTTTCGGGCAGCGGAGATGATTCGAAGACCAGTGGCGTACAGGCAGATAGAGAGGTTAATGGCCCGGACGGCGGATCCGGCCCAGGCAGCGGATCCAGCACGGGCAGCGGGTATGGCCCGAATGGTATACATGCAGAAGGCTCAGGCAGCGGATCTGGCTCAGATGAAGCCGGTGCACAGCCAGGCAGAATAGCGGATACGCGCCGGTATCTGACACAGAGCGCTGCTGACGATTACCGGGCAGTGCTGACCAGCCGGAAACAGATTGATTACTATGATAAAGAACAATACGGCGGGCAGCAGGACAAAGACAGCGCAAAACAGCTGAATCTTACAGAGATTTTAGATTTATTCAGCCCGGACAGCAGTTTTGTACAGATATCCGAATTTGCCGTTGTGGATTTTGACGGCGATGAAGAAGCGGAAGTACTTTTGCATATTACAGATGTGGCAGGGGATCTGGGCGGATTTGCTGTGCTGCGGCGCTTGGATGGCAGAGTACAGGGCTATCCGGAACATTACAAATGTATATCAAATCTTAAGACGGACGGGACATTTAGCTACATGCCGCTGGCAGGACCGGATGATGGAATCGGGTCTGTGCGGTTTCAGGATTATGGCTGCAGTATTGAGCTTTCTGCCCGCAGTGAAACTTCTGAGGATTTTAAAACCGTAACCTACTGGGAAGGCGGCAGAACAGTTTCAGCAGAACAGTACGAAGAGGTGTTAAAGCGCCAGAGCCAGAAGCCGGACGCTGCCTGGTATAAATTTACGGAGGAGAATATTTACAGCCAGATGCAGCCTTTCAAAGGCTCAGGCCAGGACAGCGAAGCTGTATCAGAATCCGGAGGACAGGAACGATTTTATGTTAAAGACGACAGACAGTACGAGCTGGTACAGGACCTGGTATCCGGCAGATCCCAGTGGGCCAGCGTAACTGTAATAGGAAGTGAGAGTGAAAGGGCAAAACAGGAAGAACAGGAAAAACAGAAAAAGCTGGGAAAAACCAGCCATACAGACAAATACAAAGATTACAGCCGGCAGGAACGGTATTTTGAAAAGCTGGACGGGTCAGAGTCTTATCAGGTACGGCGCTGGGATAACCTGCGTTATTCTGCAGGGGAATACCTGGTGTTTGAATACAATGGCACGATGCATGTATCAAAGAGCACAGACTTGTATCATCCGGTACTCAGTTATGACTATGGCGGTACTTATGGCATCATTACAAAAGTGCCGCAGGGATATATGACCGCGGACAGCAGTTCTTATGAAATCCATTTTTATGACGAACAGTTCCGGGAAACAAAAGTGATCACGGGCATGCGCGCTGGAGAAAGCGGGCATTATTATGAAAACGGCCTGATGGCAGTCCGGGATATGAAGACAGGCCTTATCGGATATATGGACTTAAACGGTGAGATGGCGGTTCCGTGCAGCTATGCCATAGCCAGTGATTTTTCCAACGGGTTTGCCTCTGTGCTGACAGGAGCTGAAATCATTCCATTTACAGAAGACGCTGGCACGGTGCAGCTGTTTTACGGAAAAGGCGGGCAGTGGGGAATTATTGACCGCAAGGGAACATTTGTGCTGGAACCGTCTGAACAGTATGCCAATGAAAGCCCGGACAGCCCGGATGAGCAGTATGATGCGGGGGTACGCCGTTTCGGGCCTGTGCGCGCGGACGGGACAGCTGATTTTATTGCATCAGACCAGAATGAAAAGGTGCTTGAAACAGTGAGCGTGTGGTAAAACAGACATTGCAGAAAAGTACTGAAATGAAGAAGAAAAAAGCACTTTCTGAGAACTCACAGAGGAATCAGCTTCAGGTATATGCTCTGGCATTTTGAACAGAGAAAGCAAAAATTAGCATATAATTTTTGCTTTCTCTGTTTTTTTGACGGAAAACAAGTCAAATAATGGATATACAACTGGTAAAATATTCGAAAGAAAGACTGGAACGGATGGTGTAAATTGTTATTACAAACAAGGTGCGCGTACAGCAGGCAAGATGACAGGCAGGCCTGCTGTTAAAGCAAAGAGAAAAAGGAGGATTCATATGAAAGTTTTAGGAATTTCTTTCGGAAGAAGGAATCAGCGCAGCGACGTTATGGTAAAAGAAGCGCTGTTTGCAGCAAAAGCGGCAGGGGCTGATGTGGAATTTATCAACACCGTGCGTATGAATATCGGGCACTGCCGTGCGTGTGATTACTGCAGCCGCCTGCGTGATAAGGGAGAGACAGAGATTCACTGCTGCATGAAAGATGATTACCATATTCTGGAAGAAGCATGTCTGGAAGCTGACGGAATTATCATTGCAGCTCCTGTTTATGCGGTAGGCATTGTAGGACAGTTTAAAAACTTTGTAGACCGTTTCGGGCCTTCTCATGACAGAGCAGCGTTAATCGAAGAAAATAAAAAACGTAAAGAAGCAGGCAGGCCGGAATTAGACCCTAGATACTTTAAAGACCGTTATACAGGTTATATTTCGGTAGGAGGCGCGCAGACACATAACTGGGTGTCCTTAGGACTGCCGATGCTTGATTTATTCAGCTTTTCTTTCTGCATGAAATGCGTAGGCCACGTGGACGCATATGATCAGGGACGGACAGGGCATCCATTATTTGACAAGGCTCTGATGGAAAAATGTGCAGACCTTGGACGCACAGTAGCCGAAGCACTCGGCAAGCCGTATGACGAAGTGGATGCATGGAGCGGAGACGACGGCGTATGTCCGGTATGCCATAATTCGCTGCTGAGCATGAACGGCACGACAAAAGTAGAATGTCCGGTCTGCGGAATCTGGGGCGATCTGTCCATAGAAGGAGAACAGGTAAAAGTAAACTGGTCTGAAAAAGAAATAGCACGTGCAAGAAATACAACGATTGGCATTTATGAGCACTATAACGAAATTCAGAATATGATTACTGTCTGTGTTCCAAAACTAATGGAAGCAAAAGATACGCTGCCTAAGATGATGGAAAAATACGAAAAATTCGAAGATACAATTGCCAGCATGTAACAAAGGCAGTTTCAGTTACAGAAATTTGGAGGAGCTTATGAGTGAATTAAATAAATATGGCACTAAGCCGCTGACTTTTGCGAATTATGTCGTATATGGAATGGGTAATTTTGCTTCACAGCTTTCCTGGACAATGGTTAGTACATATCTTTCCATTTTTTATACGGATGTATTCGGGCTTGGAGTCGGGGCCGTTGCAATGCTGATGCTTGTCGCTAAAGTATGGGACGGTTTGAACGATCCGATGATGGGAACGCTGATGGAGCGCACACATACAAGATGGGGGCGTTTCCGGCCGTATATTTTTGTCGGTGCAGTATTCCTTGTAATCTTTACAATACTGACCTTTACTGTGCCTGGATTTGGCAGTACAGGCAAACTGGTTTATGCTTATGTAACTTATATCGGGCTTGGAATGGCATATACAGTAACAAACGTACCGTATCTGGCACTTCCTGCAGTTATGACACGTGACCCGAAGGAAATTAATAAGCTGAATGCAGCACAGATGATGGGAATGACAATTGGACAGATTGTCTTAAACCTGTCAGTAATGAATCTTGTAAAATGGGTCGGAAAAGGCGATGAAGCATCTGGCTACCAGGGAACAGCTTTTATTCTGGCACTTGCTGCACTTCCGATGTTTTGGGCAGTAGCAATTATGTCCAAAGAACAGATTACGGTAGAAAAGAAAGACCAGGGTAAAGTAAGCGAAGGGCTGAAGCTTGTATTTAAAAACAGAAACCTGTTATGTGCTATGGGATATTCGTTCTTTAATATGTTTGGTATTCTCGGGCGTATTTCAGTGGCAGTATTTTTCTATATGCACTGTGTAGGAAATTATAATCTGATTTCAGTATTTATGATGATGCAGATGGCAGTCGGGACGCTTATTATGCCGTTTGCCCCTATGGTCGCTGATAAGTTAGGAAAACGCAAAACAGGAATTATCTCCATGATTATCCAGGGCGGAGCGCTTGTTTTAATGTATTTCGGACCGACGACCAGCATACCGTTCAATTTCCTTTGCATGGTGCTTTACGGTACCGGTTATATTGCGGGTCCGTGCGGAGCCGGCATGATGGTAGATGCGATTGATGACTTTGATGATAAGCATGGGATCCGTAATGACGGTATGGCATTTTCTTTCCAGGGTACAGCTATTAAAATCGCAACAGCAGTTGCAAACTCTGCATTCTTGTTGGTTATGGGCGCATTTGGATATGTCGGCGGCGGAGAAATTACGCCTACAGTACAGACAGGTATTAACTTAGCAGCAAACCTTCTGCCGGGCATTACATTCTTTGTCGGCATCATTCCATTGGTGCTTTATCAGCTGGATGAGCCGGGTTATATGGAAGGTGTAAGAGAACGTCTCAGAATACGTAATCAGAATAGAGCATAAAGCGGCTTTGACACAATGCCGATATAGAAGCTGGATGAAACGGATTCAGGCGCAGGCAGGAAGTCGTTCCATACTGACAGCTGGTTTCGAAAAAGGAGGTTTCACAATATGAAATTAGGATTTGTAAGCGCCATTCTGGACACATGGACTTACGAAGAAATGATGGATTTTGCATCAGAGCATGGGTTTGAGTGTGTAGAGGCAGCCTGCTGGCCGCAGGGAAAAGCAGAACGCAGATATGCGGGAGTCAGCCATATCGATGCAGAACGGGTATTAGAAGACGATACCTATGCAAAACATATCATGGATTACAGCAAAGAAAAAGGCGTGCAGATTTCTTCTCTTGCTTATTATCCAAACACAATGGACGGCGATCTGGAAAAACGCGAAGCTGCCGTTACGCATTTGAAAAACCTGATCAAGGCAAGTCATAAACTTGGCGTGGGAATGGTAACCACATTTATCGGAAGAGACCAGACCAAAACAGTGGAAGAAAACCTGGAGCTGGTTAAGGAAATCTGGCCGCCGGTTATGAAACTGGCAGAAGAAAATAATGTAAAAGTAGCAATCGAAAACTGTCCGATGTTATTCGGTCCTGACCAGTGGCCGGGCGGGCAGAATCTGATGACTACACCGAAAATCTGGAGAAAAGTATTTGAAATCATTGGCAGTGACAATCTGGGAATTAATTATGACCCGTCACATTTTGTATGGCAGATGATTGATTATATCAGACCGATTTATGAGTTTAAAGACAGGATTTTCCACGTGCATTATAAAGATATCAAGGTGTATCCTGACCGCCTGAACGACTGCGGTATTATGGCATATCCGCTTGATTTTATGTCACCGAAACTGCCGGGTCTTGGCGATGTAGACTGGGGAAAATACGTATCGGCCCTGACAGATATCGGCTACGAAGGATGTACCTGTATCGAAGTAGAAGACAAGGCTTTTGAAGGATCCAAAGAAAGAGTGGAAGCATCTCTTATATTAAGCCAGAAATATCTGCGTCAGTTTGTTATTTAGGATATTACATAGCACTCATACATTTTAAATTTTTATTGTAAAGGAGAGAACAAGTCATGGGAAAATTAAAAATTGCAATTGTAGGATGCGGCGGCATCGCAAACCAGAAACATATGCCTTCGATTAAGACACAGGCAGACAAAGCAGAAATGGTAGCTTTCTGCGATATTATCCCGGAGCGTGCTGAAAAGGCGGCCAAAGAATATGGTGCAGAACATGCAAAAGTATATACAGATTACAAAGAAATGTTAGCAGACAGCAGCATTGAAATCGATGTAGTACATGTATGTACACCAAATGTGGCACACTGCCCGATTACTGTAGCAGCATTTGAAGCTGGCAAGCATGTAATGTGCGAAAAGCCGATGGCACATAATACAGAAGATGCACAAAAGATGCTGGATGCATGGAAAAAATCTGGAAAGAAATTTACAATCGGATACCAGAACCGTCTGCGTGACGATACACAGACACTGCACGCATCCTGTGAAGCCGGCGAGCTTGGCGATATTTATTTTGCTAAAGCACATGCACTGCGCAGAAGAGCAGTTCCTACCTGGGGCGTATTTCCGAACAAAGCTCTGCAGGGCGGCGGACCGTTAATCGATATCGGAACACATGCACTGGACATTACTTTATGGATGATGAACAACTACGAACCGGCTTCTGTATCCGGCCAGGTATTTTACAAACTCGGACGCCAGGAAAACGGACCGGAAGGAAATGTATTCGGACCATGGGATCCTAAGACGTTCGAAGTAGAAGATTCTGCATTCGGCCTTGTAAAAATGAAAAACGGCGCAACCATTTTCCTGGAAGCATCCTGGGCATTAAATATATTGAAATCCATGGAAGCATCTACCACTTTGTGCGGTACAAAAGCAGGCGCAGAGATTCATCATGGCGGCAGCTATCCGCAGGATGAGCTGATTT
>CAJTVR010000012.1:47123-75691 GCA_910580075.1 uncultured Eubacterium sp.
GATTTACAACACGGTAGAACACAACCAGCTGATGGAAAAGACCATTTCTCCTGCTGGAGTTGTAGACTTCTTTGAAGGCGGCGCAGCAGCAGAAGCAGTCCGCGAACAGGATCAGTGGCTGAATGCAATTATCAATGATACAGATCCGCTTGTAAAACCGGAACAGGCGTTTGTTGTAACACAGATACTGGAAGCAATTTATAAATCAGCAGAGACAGGCAAAGAAGTATTCTTTGATTAATATGAGACAAAACAGGCATAAAGAATGATTCGTCTGATATGCCGGCAGCATAGTAAAAATATCAGAAAAGAAAATATATCCAGACTTATAGGAAGATATTAAATCTAGACAGATATTCAAAAGGCAGGAGGGAAACGACATAAATGACGGGCATCACGGCCTTTTGAATATCTTTTCTGATTTTAAGGAGGAAAATATGGGTGCAAGACAGATTTATAACCCGAATGGCTTTCGCAATATTGAAAAAGACGGTAAAGTAACCGGATATGAATTTCAGTTTAAAGCACAGTACTACCGTGGCTTTACATTATCGATTGTTCGTGATATCCAGGTAAATGTGGACGGCGAGGACGCAGCAAGGGAAGATATCCGCTTTACTGTAAACGGCGAGACATTTACGCTTGAAGAGATGCGCACTGTCGTAGATTCTGATTACCGCTGGGAGTTTGGCGATTATGCAACTGTATCTGTCATGAAAGAAGGCGGACTGGCAAAAGGAACACATCATATCAAGGCTATGCAGATTATTGCTCCGTCGTATATGCCGTTCCAGACAGAAGCCTTATGTGAAGCAGATTTTGAAATCGTTTAAGGAGGAATCAGACATGAGTTACGATATAAAAAGAAGTGTTTCCCTTTACAGTTACCAGGATGAGTATTATGAAGGGAAACTGGATCTGGAAGGGTGTCTTAAGGAAACTGCAAAGACAGGCGCTACAGGTGTAGAGCTTCTGGCAGAACAGATGATCCGCAGATTCCCGCTTCCGATTGAAACACAGGAATTCAGGGATCAGTGGTTTGGATGGTTAAAAGAATATCATTTAGAGCCGTCCTGCTACGATGCTTTTTTGGAAAATAAAATTTATGATAACCGTACATTGTCGCTGGGCGAGCAGATTAATATGATGAACCGGGATATCCGCCTGGCATCCCTGCTTGGATTTAAAAATCTGCGTACACTGGTATCTACGCCGATGGACGTGATTGAAGGAAGTCTGGATTATGCAGCTGAAATGGATGTAAAAATCGGGCTCGAGGTACATGCGCCGTTTTCGTTAAATTCCGGCTGGGCTGACGGTTATATGGAAATGATTCATAAAACCGGAACAAAACATTTTGGATTTATTCCGGATATGGGCATCTTTTGCAAAAACATCCCGGATGTATTAAGGGAAAAGGCAAGAAGACAGGGTGCATCGGAAGAATGTATCAAAATCGTAGATGATGCTTATGCGAGCAGGCTTGCAAAAGGATTTGTCAAGATTAAATACGACTTAAATCTTGGAAAAGCAAACATGGAATACCGCATGGCCAACGGCATGAAGGAAATGATGGATGCCATTGAAAAAGCAGGCGCAGGACCGGCTGACAAGGCTTATGCAGGAGCATCCTTTACGTATTCCTGGTCAGACCCGCAGGACCTGATCGACAATATAGACTATATTTTCCATACACATGCAAAATTCTACAATGTGCATGAAGACTATGCAGAAACAGCCGTAGCGATTCCGGAAGTAGTAGAAGCATTTAAAAAGGCCGGATACAAAGGATTTTTAAGCTCCGAATACGAAGGCGGGGAACATTTGCGCGATGTGGGCGTTGACAGCATCGAACAGGTACGCAGACATCAGGAAGCGTTAAGAAGAGCGATCGAAGGATAATAAAGACTCAGCTCATATAGTTAAAGATTCAGCTAATAACAGCTGGAGGGACTGCCGTTTTTGCAATGGGCGCCAGTCCCTTTAGTATCCAGGCGCGAGGGGTAATTATGACAGATAAGATACAGTTTACGTCTGCAGAGGAAACGGAGCATTCGCATCAGGGTGCAGAACTGTTTTATGTATTGACAGGAAATATTCAGATTACTGTAGAAGAAGTCTTTCAGGCTTCGCCAAAAGACATGGTATTATTCAATGCAAAGGAAGTGCACAGCTGGAAGGGCTGCGGCCATGCACTGGTCTGTAAAATTTATATGGATATACACACACTGAAGCGGGTTCTCAAAAGAGAACAGCTTTCTTTTTTATGTAACAGTATAAAAAGAACAAAGACCTATACGGATATCAGCTATGACAGACTGCGCTATATCCTGGATTCCATCGTGGAAAAGTATGCGAAAGAGGCGGAAAGTTTTGGGATGAAGAGCCTGTATTACGCTCTGTGGGAGGAATTAAAAACACATTACCTGACGGAAAGCCGGGATGCATGTATTTTAGTGAGTGAACGTGCACAAAAGGTCATAAATTATATCCGTAAATATTATCACAGGCCCCTAAATCTTACAGAGGCCGCGTCGCACTGGTACATGTCTGAGTCTGCATTTTCGCGTTTTTTCAAACAGGAAACAGGATCCAATTTTGCACAGTATTTAAGAAATGTCCGTCTGGAACATGCCAAAGAAGAGCTGCTTGCTACGAGTAAAAGTATTACAGAAATAGCCTATGACTGCGGATTTTCGAATATTTCAGTATTTAATAAAAGTTTTAAGCGCGCATTTCTGATAAGCCCCAAGGAGTTTCGCAGGGAAAGAGAACGTAACGGAATAGGAATGGAAATAAATCAGAAAGAAAAAAGCAGTCTGGATGTCTATTTAAAAAACAAAGGCTGTTATGGGAATCAGGAGGAGCTGGATCACGAACAGATTACCATTGACACGGCATCCGGCAGGCCGTGGAACAATACAGTTTTAGACTGCCTGTGTCTGGGCATGCTTTCTGATTTGATGGAGGCAAAGGTACAAAGGCATGTGTCTATGGTAGTACAGGAACTGGGCATCCGGTATATCCGGGTATTCAATCCGTTCGGCCCCAGGCTGAAAATTCGAAACGGGCATGAAACAGGGCAGATGAATTTTGAAAAAATGGATATGATCCTGGATTTTTTACTGGAACAGGGGGTGATCCCGGTATTAGAACTGCCGGAGCGGAGAAAGAAAATCATTGTCAATATTGACTTAAATGAAGAACTTAAAGAAGAGGAATCAGATCCTGTGTTTCTCTCTGTAGAAGAATGGGAATGCGCACTTACAATGCTCTTGCAGCATCTGACAGAGCGCTATACGCTGCAGGAAGTAAATAAATGGGTATTTGAGGTCTGGTATGATGTAGAAAACGAAACCGGCGCAGGGAAAATTCCTTATATGGTATTATACGCAAGGACATGGAGCATTATTAAAAAATATGCGCCAAAAGCCAGAATCGGAGGAAGCGGACTGAATGCAGATATCGGCCTGGGCATTTTAAAACAGCAGCTGGCCTGGTGGAAAGACAGAAAAGACCGGCCTGATCATCTTACATTTATCAGTTATCCTTATATGGTATCATGTAATTCCAAAGAGGAAAAAGGCAGGCGTTACCGGCTGCTGAGCGTTGATACGGATACGCATTTTGTAAAACGGGATCTGGACGCATACGAATTAATGCTTCAGGAAACCGGGTATCCCAAAACACCGGTCTGGATTACGGAATGGAATACGTCCTTATCAGAGCGCAACATTTATAATGACAGCTGTGCAAAAGCATGCCATATGCTGACACAGATGACAGATGCCGCAGACAGGACCGGGCAGATGTGTTACAGCTCCATCAGCGACTGTCCGTTCCAGTATTTTGATTCGACAGCGCCTTTAACCGGAGCAACCGGGCTGATTACCAAAGATGCACTGCCAAAACCGGCTTATCATGCGTGTGTGTTCTGGAAACAGTTAGGCAGCCGTCTGCTTGGGAAAGGGGAGCATTATATTGCAGCTTCCCAGAATGAAGAATCCGTTCAGATTCTGGCGTTTCATGCCAAAAAGTTCAGCTGCGGTTATTATCAGAAGAGAGAGGATCAGCTGAAACCGGAAGATCTGCCCTATATTTTCCAGGATACAAAGGAATGCAGCCTCTCTTTTACACTCAAGTCCGTAAAAAGCGGCAGGAAAAAAATATATATACAAAGAGTAAGCGAATCTTGCGGCAGCATACTGGGAGAATGGAAAAAACTCGGATATGAGCAGAATCTTCTGCGTTTTGAGACCGCATATTTAAGGAAAATCTGCATTCCCCGCATGGAAGTATTTTATCAGGAAGCTAAGGATGGGAAACTGGAATTCGGGATTACGTTAAAAGCGAATGAGATAGCATTTATCCAGATTCTTTGACAGACTGCAGATATGGCTGATCCGGATGATACTAAAAGCCAATGAGATGACATAAATCCAGATATTCTGGCAGACTACAGAATCTGGATTTTTTGTTTTACGGTATATGCTGCTGTTTTGCTGAGAAAAGACAAATTTTTTGTCGATTTTTGCAAAATATGCATAAAACAGTATTTGTTTTTTCAAGGAAAAAATAGTTTTAAATAGTTAAGAATTAGCTGCTTTTGCAAAGAAATTGTACAATATAGACAAATGAGAAGCAAAAGGAGGATTTAAGATGGAAACAAAAAACAAAACAGCGCAGAATACCGGCTGGATGCAGATTGGTGCATACGGAATGGGAAATTTTGCGTGCCAGCTGTCTTTTACAATGGTAAACATGTATCTGGCATATTTTTATACGGATGTGTTCGGACTGTCAGCTGCTGCCGTGGCAACGCTTCTGCTTATTGCTAAAATATGGGACGGTGTCAATGACCCGATGATGGGAGCATTTATGGACAAGACATATGCAAAAGCCGGCGGATACCGTACTTACATGATTGGCGGTGCCGTGGCGCTTGTTGTCTTTACAATTCTGACATTCAGCGTGCCAGGGTTTGGAGACCAGGCCAAACTGGTGTATGCGTATGTGACTTATATCGGCCTTGGAATGGCTTATACGGTTATGAATGTGCCGTTTAATGCGCTTCCTTCCAAGATGACCGACAATCCGAAACGGTTAAACCAGTTATTTGCTTCCAGCATGTGGGCAGGCGGACTTGGCAGTACGGTACTTGGCATGTGCACAATGCCGCTGATTCTGTTCCTTGGAAAAGGCGTGCAGGAAGCAGGATACCAGAAAACAGCGATTGTCTATGCGGTTATTTCACTGCCGCTTGTGCTGGCTATGGTACATATCTGTAAAGAAAACCCGGACCTTGCAAGAGCAAAAGAACTTGCTGCAAAAGAAAACAGCGGGACATCCTTTTCAGGATTTTTAAAATCTGTCTTTACAAACAAAAACCTGCTGTGTGTTTATTCTTATATGTTTTGCGCCATGTTCAGCCAGATTGGAAGGGCCAGCACAGCATTTTTCTATTACATGTTCTGTGTGGGTAATCCGGCATGGGCTTCCGTACTGATGTCCTTAAGCGGCGTTGTAGGACTCGTTCTGATTCCGTTTATTCCGGCGCTGATTGGCAGGTATGGAAAGAAAAAAGTTGTCGTCGTATCACAGGTGATCCAGATGATCGGACTGATTATGATGTTTGCGGGGCCTTATACCAATATTCCGTATACAATCGCAGCAAACCTGATTTATGGACTGGGCAGCGGATACAGTGCCTGCGTCGGATCGATGATTGTAGATGCGCTGGATCATTATGAATATAAAAAAGGTGTGCGTAATGACGGTGTTGCCTTTGCATTTAACGGACTTATGACAAAGATTTCAGCAGCAGTGGCAGGCTCTGCCGGACTGATGGTCATGGCCGCATTTGGATATACAAACGGAGCAGAACTGACAGAGCAGGCGCTTTGTGGAATCAACATAGGCGTTAATATTGTACCGCTTGCAGCTGCTGCACTGGCAATTGTTCCGCTTCTGATTTTTGACTTAAGTGAAGAAAAGATGAAAGATATCCGTACAGCATTGAAAGAACGCAGAGAAGAAATGTTAAACCAGCAGCAGTAACAGGAGAAAGGAAGCACGTATATGAAATATGTGAAAGTAAAACAGGGAATGATAGAAGGGCTGCAGCAGCACGGATACTGTGTATTTAAAGGAATCCCGTTTGCAAAGCCGCCAATAGGGAATCTGCGCTGGAAAGCACCGCATCCAGCAGATGCATGGGAGGGCGTTTATTATGCAGATCATTTCAAATACCGCGGCTGGCAGGAGAACGATACACAGGGAGAAGTGCCGTTTTGGAAAGAAAAACTGCTGAAAGAATTTTATGATGATTACAGATATATTCCGGACATGAGCGAAGACATGCTGTATCTGAATATTTATACACCTGCAGAAAAAGCAGGCCAGAAGCTGCCGGTTGCATTCTGGATTCATGGCGGCGGATTCGGAAGCGGATGGAGCTGGGAAAAGGAATTTGACGGAGCAGCATACTGCAGGCAGGGCGTGATTCTGGTAACGGCAGCATACAGGCTGGGGGTATGGGGAAACTTAACCCACCCGTGGCTGAACGAAGAAGATGAACACGGCGTATCCGGAAATTATGGCCTGCTGGATCAGATTGCAGCGCTGAAATGGGTTTATGAAAATATCGAGGCTTTTGGAGGAGACGCGCACAATATCACCGTATTCGGACAGTCGGCAGGAGCCATGAGCACACAGTTTCTGGTATCATCAGAGCTGGCCTGCGGTATGATCGCAAAAGCCATTTTCCAAAGCGGAGGCGCACATAACAATGAAGCGCTTGACGGATTCACCTGGGAAAAGAGCATGAAAAACGGGATAGGATTTGTAGAAGAAACAGGAGCCTCTTCCCTGGAAGAACTGCGCGCCATGCCTGCAGAAAAAATAGAACTGGCAGCAGAAGCATATACAGCAAAAAGGCAGGACGGAATTCTCTTTATGCCAGTGGCGGATGGTTATGTATTAAAAGAAAATACAACAGACTGCCTGAATCATAACCATGTCAGCCGGATTCCTTATATGCTGGGTACGACAGAAAATGATTTATTTGTCACGCCTAAGATGCTGGAAAGCGGTGAAAAGACATCTTTATACAAAGGATGTATCGAATGGAGCCATAAAACAGAAGAACTTTGGAACCAGCCGTCTTATGTATATTACTTTAAAAGACATCTTCCGGGAGATGACTGGGGAGCGTTCCACTGTGCGGAACTGTGGTATATGTTTGGAACATTAGACAGGTGCTGGCGTCCGTTTGAAGAACGCGACCAAAAACTCAGCCGGGATATGATCCGCTACTGGACCAGTTTTATGCGTACCGGAAAGCCGGCAGATGAGGCGGAGTGGAGGCCGTGTACGAAGAAGGATGCTTTTGTGAAAGAGCTGGAGTAATTATATACTAGATCGGACGCCGGGAACAGAAACAGGAAAAAGTTTCTCCGCCCGGCGTGCGGCAATTCACCTCCCGTCCCGCTCTGCCTCCCTGTAAGCACGGGTCAGAATCAGCAGGCATATTTTGACCTGCAGTATCAGGCATACCCTTAACAGGTTAACTATGGGAAAGAAACGCGTCTGCCACAGGAAAGCTATTTCCAGCTTCCTGCGCTATAATAAACTCACTTGAAAAACAGAGGGCGGGCATCAGCCAGGGGCCTGTCCCTATACTGACAAAGGAGGAAAAGCATGAATATTCTTGGTATTTCATTTGGCAAAAAAAATGCCAACACGGACATTCTGGTGAAGGAAGCACTGTTCGGCTGCCGTTCGGCTGCTCCAGATGCAGAAATCCGTTTTGTAAACACCTGCAACCTGAATATCGGCCGCTGCCGCGGGTGCGGCGCATGTTCCACACAGCTGGAAAAAGGCAAAGATAACGTATGTATCTTTAAAGATGATTTTCAGGAACTGGAGGAAAAGGTACGCTGGGCAGATGTGCTGGTCGTAGGAGCGCCTGTCTATGTACTGCAGCCTGTCGGGCAGTTTAAGGACTTTGTAGACCGCTTCAGCTGCAGGCATGACAATTCGGCTATCAACTGGGTATTAGATAAACGCCGCAACGGTGAGATGCCGGGCGACGCAGATGAATTTCCGATGGATAGACTGAAAAAACGGACAGTATGCTATATTTCGGTCGGCGGCGCGATTACAGAAAACTGGACTTCCATGGGAACGGCTACCCTGCATCTGTTTGGTTTCCCGCCGATGATGAAAGTGATGGGAAATTATAATGCCAACGGAATGGGTGTAATTGGAAATCCATACATAGACCAGCAGCTGATTGACAATATGCACGAGATGGGAAAACGGACAGTCGAAGGCTATCACGATGATGCGGTGGAATTTTTCCAGCCGCAAGGCAAGCCAAAAGGAGTCTGCCCGGTATGTCATCAGAATCTGATTACCGTTGTGCCGGGTTCGGCAAAAGTTGAATGTCCGGTGTGCGGTATTGAAGGAGAACTGCGCATTGAAAACGGCGGCATCGAAGTGGAATTTTCAAAGGAACAGCAGCAGCGGGCACGAGGGACTTTTGCAGGACTCAGAGAGCATACGACGGAAATCCAGAGCTTTGGCGGCATCTGCGGGCCAAAGATTATGGCTAATAAAGAAATGTTAGACAAAAACATGAAAGAGCGGATTAAAGATTTCGAAACGGCAATTGCGAATCATAACTGATGAACATGATGATGTGAAGGACAGTGTAAGCCTGAACAGGCAGACACTGCTGTGATAGTATCAACGGAAGCTTTTATGCAAAAGGAGGAAAAGTATGAGTTTTAAAAGAGTGATTAGTTTTGGTGTGGCAGCGATGATGTCAGTTTCCCTTCTGGCAGGCTGTGGCAATGACGCTGCAGAAACAGGCGGAAAGCAGAGCGGAAACGACGCAAAAACAGAAGCGGACGACGGCGCGGGGAAAGAAGACGGAGCCGGCGGCGAGGCAGATGCACCGGATGAAGGAAACGAAGGCGCATCCGGCGAAGTAAAGGGTGCGAATGAAGATGCTCCAAACACAGAGACGACTGACGAAACACTCCGTATCGGACTGTCCGCAGAACCGTCTACACTCTGGGGTTCTGCAGTAGGCAAGGTGGAAAACGAATCACAGATAATAAACAGCGCGATTATGGACCGTCTCGTAAATGTAGACTATAATACAGGCGATGTGTATGCAATGCTGGCCTCTGAATGGGAGTGGGTGGATGACACACACTGTACCTTCACGCTGCGCGACGATGTTACCATGTCTGACGGTACACCGCTGGTAGCAGATGATGTCGTATATTCTGTAGGCGTATGGATGGATGTCAGTGCGAACACAGATACAGGACGTTATTTAAAAGGTGCCAAAGCAGATGATGAAAATACAGTTACCATTGAGTTTAATACAGCAGCTCCTGATTTTATTAATATGATGACATGGTCTAATTTTGCAATTGTCAGTGAAGATGAAGTAAAAGCGGCAGGGGGCTTAGAAGCAGCAGCAAAGAATCCGGCAGTCGGCGTAGGCAGATATAAATTCAAAGAGTGGAAGAGCGGACAGTCGATTACAATTGAACGCAATGACGACTACTATGATAAGGATTATGCAGGATATTATAAGGAAATCGTATTTACCTTTACAAATGATGCGGCTGCACGTGCGATGGCAGTACAGTCCGGCGACTTAAATGTAGCTTATGATATGCCAATCAGCATGGTAAATACATATGTCGGAAGCGATGCGGTTGACGTGATTATGCATACATTCGGACAGAATACACGTCTGCACTATAATATGGGACCAAAAGCAGGAGCTACAAAAGAACTCAAAGTACGCCAGGCAATTGATAAAGCGCTGGATTTCGATGCAATTGCTATGGTCGGCACAGCAGGCACAGTACCGGCAGTACTTGGTTACTTTGATTCAGAAAGCAAATATTATAATGAAACATTTACAGCAGAAGAGCGTGCAGTTGATATAGAAGGTGCAAAAGCACTGTTGGCAGAAGCAGGCTACGAGGATGGTCTGGATTTAACAATCGTCGGCATGCAGGACCAGAATCCAATCTTTACAGTAATGCAGGAGAGCTTAAGACAGGTCGGCATTAACCTCACCATCAATATCGTAGACACACCGCAGTTCGTAGAAGCAGCTAACGGCGGAGATTATGACTTAATCCATGTAGGCGACCTTGTAGACGCAAGATATCCGGCAATGATGACTTTCTTCCGTCAGGCAAATATTGACACATTCTGTATTGGCGGACCGAAATATACAACACCGGAAGTAGATGATGCGATTGGCGCATTTATTGCAGAAAAAGATGAGAAAAAGGCTCAGGATATGGCAGCTGAGTTAGAAAAAACATGGAAAGATGAAATGTGGTTCTCAAATACTTATGCAGAAATGCATGCAGCGGTTATTTCTAAGGGATTGAAAGGCTATAACACAATTGAAAGAGGTTTTGTTGACCCGACTGGTTTCTATAAATAAAAGCTGTATTAATAAATCTGCATACTTTGTGATGAAGTGATTCCGAGGGAATCTCCGGCACTGTGGGGTGATCCTCCACAGTGCCTTTTTGTATCCGTTTCTACATAAACGATAGCATATAATGAAAAAGAGGGTTTGACTATGTTAAGGTATGTCATAAAAAGGCTTCTTCTCCTCATTCCGATTATTCTTGGCGTATCTGCTATTATATTTGCCTTAAAGACGTTTACACCGGGTGATCCGGCGAGGCAGATTTTGGGTAATGATGCAACGCAGGAACAGGTAGATGCAAAGAGGGAAGAGCTGGGGTTGAATGACCCGGTTATTGTACAGTATTTCCGTTACATAGGCGGAATCGTAAGAGGGGATTTCGGTGATTCTTACCGTACTGGCGAGCCGGTACTTTCTGAAATTCTCCCAAGGCTTGGGACTTCTGCAAAGATTACAATCGGAGCAGTTGCAATCGGCGCTATTATAGGCGTGCTGCTTGGGATTATTTCCGCATTAAAAAAATATACATGGATTGACTCAGTCGTGCTTGTTGTATCCATGCTGTTCCAGTCTGTGCCGGAGTTTGTTGTGGCGCTTGTACTGATTATGATTTTTGCGGTACAGCTGCATTTGCTGCCGGCGACCGGTATTGATACGATTCAGGGCTATATCCTTCCTATGGCATGTACGGGACTTGCTTCAGTGGCGAGCTATACGCGTATTACCCGTTCTTCCATGCTCGAAGTATTAGGAGAAGATTATATCCGTACGGCAAGGGCAAAGGGTCAGACAGAAGCAAATATTACTTATCACCATGCACTGCGTAACGCGATGATTCCGGTAGCGCAGTCCATTGGTACCAATCTTGGAAATTCTATTGGCGGCGCTATGGTATTAGAGACGGTATTCAGTGTGCCGGGTGTTGGAAAGTATATTGTAGATTCGATTACACAGCGAAATTATCCGTCTGTTTTAGGCGGGGCTCTGATTATTGCGATTGTGCTGACGGTCATTAATCTTTTAGTTGATATCAGCTTCGTTTTAATTGACCCGAGATTAAAGACGACGATTATTTCTGGCGGAGCAAAGAAAAAACCTGCCAGAAGGGCAGCATAAAGGGAGGGAAAGAACATGGCAAAAATGCATACTCCCGCAATGGAGAAAATAGAGAGAAAAAATGCAAAACGCAAAAAACCGGTTAAATCTACGCCGGCATATGAATCCTGGAAGCGTTTTAAAAGAAATCCTACCGCGTTAATCGGGCTTGCGGTTGTCTGCATCCTGATTCTGGTTGCTGTTTTTGCGGATTTTATAGCCCCGTTTGAATACGAGGTGCAGGATTATATGGCGATGATGCAGAAACCGAGCGCGGAGCACCTGTTTGGAACAGACCAGTTTGGACGTGATATTTTCAGCCGCTGTATTTATGGTACGAGATATTCTCTGGTTATCGCGCTGTTTTGTACGATTGCAGCATTTTTCAGCGGCGGCCTGCTTGGCATTATTGCAGGATACTTTGGCGGTAAAGTAGATACTGTAATTATGCGTATTATGGATATTTTCCAGGCAATCCCGATGATTATGATGGCAATGTGTATCGTAGCCGTATTAGGAAACGGCATACCGCAGCTGGTAGCAGCTATTATGTTTGCATCCATGCCTACAATGGCAAGAAACAACCGTGCAGCTATTTTAAGAGTACGCGGGAATGATTATATCGAATCTTCAGAGGCAATCGGTGTCGGCCAGGTTCAGATGATTATTAAGCATATGATTCCGAATGCGGTCGGCGTTATGATTATTTATTTTGTCGGTTTCCTGGCAGTGTCAATCATGATGATGTCTTCGATGAGCTACATCGGCGTCGGGCTTGCAGCTCCGACTCCGGAGTGGGGGCTTATCTTAAATGACGGCAAACCTTATATTACTCAGGCACCGTATATGATGCTGTTCCCGGCGCTGATGATTATGGTTACATGTTTTGCATTTAACCTGATGGGCGACGGTCTGCGTGACGCATTTGACCCGAGGCTGAAGTAGGAGTGATAATTTTGTATGCATTGTAACAGAGCGGCCTGGTTTAAAGCCAGACGCTTTGTTACAGGCAGGGAGGGAAACAGAGTTGAGCAGCGAAAATATTTTAGAGATTAGAGATCTTGTCATACATTATGAAACGGACGAAGAAGTAGTAGAGGCAGTCAACGGTATTACGCTGGAATTAAAAAAAGGCGGAATTATCGGCCTTGTAGGGGAAACCGGTGCTGGCAAGACGACGACCGCGCTTGGAATCATGGGCCTTCTGCCTCCAAAAGTAGGCCATGTTATCCAGGGGTCTATCCGCTTAGACGGCGAAGACCTTTTGAGAAAATCCAGCCGCGAGATGCGCAGCGTGCGCGGCAAACGGATCAGCATGATTTTCCAGGACCCGATGACGGCATTAAACCCGGTAAAGACAGTAGGGGACCAGATTGCGGAGGTTGTGCTTTTGCATAATCACTGTTCGAAAGCAGAGGCATTAAAACGTGCCCAGGATATGTTAGCAATGGTTGGGATTGTTCCGGAGCGTTATAAGGAATATCCGCATCAGTTTTCAGGCGGCATGAAACAAAGAATTGTCATCGCGATTGCACTGGCCTGTGAGCCGGATTTATTAATTGCGGATGAGCCGACGACGGCTCTGGACGTAACGATTCAGGCGCAGATTCTGGATATGATGCGCAGCCTGCAGAAAGACCACGGCACTTCTATGATCCTGATTACCCACGACCTTGGCGTTGTAGCTGAAATGTGCGATGCATGTGCCGTTATGTATGCAGGAAAAATCGTAGAGTTTGGCAGTGTGGAGCAGGTCTTTGACAATCCGAAACATCCATATACAAGAGCGCTTTATAAATCCATCCCGTCGTTAGACCGGGATGTGGAAAGGCTGGAAGTCATCCCGGGGCTTGTAACAGACCCGGCGAATCTGCCGCCTTACTGCAGTTTTTATGACAGATGCGCTGAAAGATGCGAAAAGTGCAGTCAGTTTGAACCATGGGCAGTCGAAGCAGAGGCCGGCCATGTGGTCAGCTGCCTGCAGTATACACCGGAATGGGAGGGAAAGTAAATGTCGGAAAATTTGATAGAAGTCAGTAATCTGAAAAAATACTTTTTTACTCCAAGGGGTACGCTCCATGCGGTGGACAACGTTACGTTTAACATAGAAAAAGGCAGAACAATCGGCATTGTAGGCGAGTCCGGATGCGGAAAGTCAACCCTTGGAAAAACGCTGATGCGGCTGCATACGGCGACTTCCGGCAAAGTCATGTACAAAGGCAGCGATATTGCCAGCATGCCGATTAAAGAATTTAAACAAAATTACCGGTCGAATATCCAGATGATTTTCCAGGACCCGTATGCTTCCTTAGATCCGCGTATGAGCGTCCTGCAGCTGGTAGAAGAGCCGATTAAAGTGCAGAATCCTTCGATGGGCAAAGCTGAAGTTACCAAAAACGCACAGGATATGATGGAGCTTGTGGGGCTTGCAAAACGTCTCGAGGGCGCATATCCGCATGAATTAGACGGCGGACGCCGCCAGCGTATCGGAATTGCAAGGGCCTTATCGCTTCATCCGGAGTTTATTGTCTGCGACGAGCCGGTATCTGCATTAGACGTATCCATTCAGGCACAGATTTTAAATCTATTGCAGGATCTGCAGAAAGACCGCGGGCTGACCTATATGTTTATTACACATGATATGTCGGTTGTAAAACATATTTCAGACGACATTGCAGTCATGTACTTAGGACAGATGATCGAAAAATGCGATGCAAAGGAAATTTTCAAAGATACGATTCATCCGTATTCCCAGGCACTGCTTTCGGCTATCCCGATTCCGAATGTACATGTCAAAAAAGAGCGCATGGTATTAAAAGGAGAGCTTACTTCTCCGATTGACCCGAAACCATGCTGCCGGTTTGCAGCAAGATGCCCGTATGCTGCAGACAAATGTCTGGAACAGGAACCTAAGCTGCGCGAAATGAAGCCTGGACATTCCGTTGCATGTCATTATGCAGAAAGATTTATGAAATAGATATGGAGCATCTTCAGCGGGATATCCGGAGCATGAGGCAGAAATTCAGATCATTAAAAAAATAATAAAACAAAGTGCAGGAAACTGTCTGTACATGGAAAGGAGACACAGTTATGTCAGATTATGAAACACAGATTGTCGTAATTGCAGGAGGCCCGTCCGGGCTGGCAGCAGCTGTTCAGGCAGCAGAAGATGGAGCAGAGGTAATTTTAGTAGAGAAAAACGCAGCGGTAGGCGGCGCAGCAAATATGGGAATGGGGCCGCTTGCAATTGAGTCCCATATCCAGAAACGCCAGATGATCGACCTGACCGTAGAAAAAGCTTACCGTATGATTATGGAATACTCCCATTACAACATTGACGGACGCCTGGTAAAACGTTATTTTGATCAGTCCGCAGAAACGATTGAATGGTTAGAGGACATGGGTGTAGAATTTGAAGGGGCGTATAAATATTTTACGAAGTCTGAGGCTACCTGGCATATCGTAAAGACAGACCAGGGCATCGGGCCGAGAGCAGCTTCCTTTATGAACAAGGCACTGTACGAAAAGGCACAGGAGCTGGGTGTAAAGATTATGCTGGAAACTCCTGCAAAGAAAATTTTAAAGGATAACGAAGGAAAAGTATGCGGCGTGTTAGCTGTTGATAAAGAAGGCAAAGAGATTGAGATTGCCTGCAAGGCAGCGATTATCTGTACAGGCGGTGCAGGTGCAAATCCTGAATTTATCAAAGAGCAGACAGGATATAAATTTGGCGAAGATATGTTTAATTTTGCAATTCCTGGCAATGTCGGTGACGGTATTAAAATGGCATGGGAAGCAGGCGCAGATAAAACTAAAGTCCGTATCGAAGAAGCAGCCAGCTTTGAAGGCATTGACGAGCTGCCTCAGAGTGTTCCAAATATCCTAATGCAGCCGAATCTTTTAGTAAACCTGGATGGAAAACGTGTTATGGATGAAGAGCAGATGCAGAATACAACGTTTTTAAGCAATGCTGCTTCGCATCAGAAAAACCGTGTGCTGTTTAGTATTGTAGATACATCAATAGTGAAATATTATATGCGTAACGGCGTGGATGAAATCAATATGGTACGTCTGAACCCGGATGTATCTGATTTCACAGATGGAGTAAAAATCGCACAGGAAACAGGCAATAAAGGTCTGTTTATGGCAGATACCATTGAAGAACTGGCTGAAAAGACAGGTATCAATGCAGAAAATCTGGAAGAGACGATCGATGAATATAACGATTACTGTGACGGCTATGATGAAGAATTTTTCAAGAGAAAGAAATATCTGCGTCCGCTGACAAAGGCTCCGTATTATGCAGCAGCTGTACGTCCTGGCGGATACGGTACAGTCGGCGGTATCCGCATTAACGAAAACTGCGAATGCTTAAACAGTGAATTTGAGCCGGTACCAGGTCTGTATGCAGCAGGTGCGGATGCCTGCAATATTTACGACGACAGCTATATGTTCCTTCTGCCAGGCAATTCCATGGGATTTGCAGTAAATACCGGACGTATTGCAGGTATGGAAGCAGCTGAGTATGTAGCAGATGAAGACTGATATCAGTCTGGCATGTGAGATCCCGGGAAGCAGCCCGTATCCGGAGAGTTTCCTGCAGCCGGATCGGGGCTGAAAACTGAATCAGCATGCCAGAACCTGGCATCAGGCGTTTTCGTCTGATGCCGGGTTTCGGCGTGGCAGGATTCATAATTTTTATTTTTTGGGAACGGATATCAGAAAAGTTTATAATTTGGAGGACAATTATGGTTAGTATTACAATAGACGGCACCAGGCTGGAAGTGCCGCAAGGGAAAAATGTCCTGGAATGTGCGCTGGATGCAGGAATTTATATCCCGCATCTGTGCCACCATAAGGACTTATCGCCTCTTGGTTCCTGCCGGATGTGTATTGTACAGGTACAGGGAGAAGAAAAACCGGTTCCGTCCTGTACGCTGAAAGCAGAGGACGGACTAGTGATTCAGACACAGACAGAGGAGATTACAAGACTCCGCATGCTGGCTCTTGAGCTGCTGCTGGCCGGGCATCCGGAGGACTGTTCGACCTGTCCGAAATACGGAAACTGCGAGCTGCAGATGTTAATCCAGTATATCGGGCCGAAAACAGGGCGTCTGAAAATGCGTTCCAAAGGGTTTGCTTCGGATGAAAGAAATCCGTTAATTCTGCATGACATGAACCGCTGTGTGCTCTGCGGACGCTGTGTGCGTGCCTGCAACGATTTACGCGGGGTACATGTACTGCAGTATCAGAAAAAAGATATGGAAGTGTATACAGGCGCACTGCATGAGCGGCTGTTAAAAGATGCAGACTGCCGTTTCTGCCAGGCATGTGTAGAAGTGTGTCCGACAGGAACGATTCGCGATAAACTGGCAGATTCTGAAGTGCGCAAGGAAGATTATGTCGTTCCATGCAGAACCGGCTGTCCGGCGCACATTGACATCCCGCGCTATATCCGTTTTATCAGCCAGGGCAATTTTGCAGCGGCAAACGCTACCGTCCGGGAGAAAGTGCCATTCCCTCACAGCCTCGGTTATATCTGCGTGCACAGCTGTGAACCCGAGTGCAAGCACAGCCATTTGAATGAGCCTGTTTCCATTCGCAATCTGAAGCGGTTTGCAGCAGAACATGACGACGGGGAGTGGAAGAAACGGGCATTCCACAAACCGGCTACCGGAAAGAAGCTGGCAGTCATCGGCAGCGGTCCAAGCGGCCTTACGGCAGCTTATTACGGTGCCAAACTGGGCCATTCAGTCACAATATTTGAAGAAAGCAGCAGGCTGGGCGGACAGCTTCGGTACGGCATTCCGTCTTACCGCCTGCCTAGGGAAGTGCTGGATAAAGAAATCGCTGATATTCTAGAGGCAGGAGATATTACTGTAAAGCTGGATACAAAGATAGAAAATGCGCCGAAACTTCTAAAGGAAGGCTTTGACGCTGTATATGCAGCAGCCGGAACGCATCAGGGCGCAAGGCTTCCGCTTCCGGGCAGTGATCTGGAAGGCGTGCAGGTCAACACTGATTTCCTGAGGGCATTTGAAGAAGGCACAGCGAGTGTAGGAGAAAAAACTGTGATCTTAGGCGGCGGAAACGTAGCGATTGACTGTGCAGGCGCAGCCTTCCGTCTCGGTGCAAAGAGCGTGCATATGGCTTGCCTGGAAGCATATGACGCAATGACGGCGACCGATGAAGAACGCACATGGGCAGAAGAAGAAGGCGTTGTTTTACATAATTCCAAGACATTCCCACAGATACTGGGTGAAAACGGTCACTGCACCGGAGTAGAAATACAAAGCGTCGGAAATTTCCGCAAAGAAAACGGACGCATGGTATTTGATGTCCTGGAAGGAACAAACGAGATTTTGGAAGCAGACACAGTTATTTTTGCAACCGGCCAGCGTCCGACGATTCCAATGGATGCAGAAGTATTCGGACTGGAGCTGACACATGGAAATTATATTGCTGCAAAGGACGAAAACGGCGGGACATCCGTAGAAGGCGTCTGGGCAGGCGGCGACTGTGTAACTGGAACTTCTTCTGTAATCAAAGGAATCGAAGGTGCAAGAAAAGCCATTTCTGCGATTGACAGATATCTGGGCGGAGACGGAAATATTGAAGAATCACTTGCACCGGATCAGGAAAAAGACCCGTATATCGGCAGCATCGAAGGATTTGCAGATATTCCGCGCACACAGCCGCAGGTCGTACCGGTTCCGCAGCGTGTGGAAAACTGGAAAGAATGCGGACCGATGGACAAAGGCTTTGATGAAAATCTGGCAAAATGCGAAGCAGGACGCTGTCTGCAGTGTGATTTAAGGCTGTGTATTTCAAGCCCGAGAACATGGGGAGATTTTGCAAAGGAGGCGGAGAGCAAATGACAATATTTGAGACTGCAAAAGCAATGGGATATGCGGCAGCCACAGACAAAATCAATGCTGTTTCCCTGATGGAATACGGCCTGTATCCGGAACCTCTGATGGAGAAAGTGTACCGGGCCAATGCGAAAAAAGGGGACGTACGCGTTTATGCAGGACTGAATAATGCCGATCTGGATGGTGCCCTGTTAGCGCTGCTGAAAGAAAATCTGGAAAAAGTAATCGCAGGCATCCAGATTGCAGGCATGCTGACCGGAGCGAAGGTAAAATACCTGTATCTGCCGGAAGAAGAAAAAGAGCTCGCAGATCAGATCAGAAGCGCAGTACAGTCGCAGGACATTATTTTAGTCAGCGATATCATCAATGTCAGAGAAGCAGAAGGCGATCTGTTATTACATATTGCGACAGCTGCTGACCTTGCGGATGTCATCGAAGGTACTTATGAACCAGGTGTTTATATTGCCGCTTCAGACGGAAGCCTGAAAAAAGTTCCGGCTGATACGAAAGTACCGCAGCTGGTGTCTTTGGACGGAGCAAAAGCAGTATACCTCGGCTATCAGTATTATACGCCGCAGGAAGCACAGGAGCTGACTGCAAAAGACGCAGTAAACGGAGTAGTCCGTGTGCTGACCGAAAAAGACTGTATCGTGGCAGAAACGGCAAAGCAGCTGTTAAAGGACAGAAAAGCCAGCTGCGGAAAATGTGTATTCTGCAGGGAAGGCCTGATTCAGTTAGAATACATGCAGAAAGAAACCGCTGCTGCAAAAGGAAAGACCGGGTATCTGGAACTGACAAAAGAAATCGGGGAAGCGATGAACGGTTCCACTCTCTGCAGCATCGGACAGGAATCTGCGAAAATTGCATTAAGCGCTGTGGGTAAATTTGCGGATGAATACGAAGCCCATATGAAGAAAAATAAATGTCCGGCCGGTGTATGCGGCGCATTTGTGCATATCTATATCGACCCGAAGACCTGTACCGGATGCGGAGAATGTATGGATGTGTGCCCGGCTGAATGTATCGAAGGCAAAGCGAAATATATCCATATGATTGATGAATTCGAGTGTACCAAGTGCGGCAAGTGTATCGAAGCGTGTGCAGAAGATGCTGTCATCCAGACATCAGGAAAGCTTCCGAAGCTGCCAAACAGACTCACAAAGGCCGGGAAATTTAAAAAGCACTGATCATTTCCTGTGTTTCAATATCAAAAAGCAGGGCAGGCTGGAACATAGGATTTCCAGCCTGTTTTCTGCTGTCAGCCGGGAAGGGAAAACGAACTTATTATGATGCAGCGGCCTGTTGTTTCACAGGTAAGCCGAAAAGCCAGGGCAGGTAAGCCGCAAGGCCAGAGCAGGTAAGCCGCAAGGCCAGAGCAGGTAAACCGCAAGGCCAGCGGATAAACGGTAAGGCTGGCAGGTAAGCCTTAAGGCCGGCAGATAAACTGCAAGTCCGGCAGGCAGGCTGCAGGATTTAGAAAGGAAAGAAAATGGCTTTTATACAGATGAATTTATTATCCCAGTCACTTATGCGGACAGTTCCGGTCAATGTCATTCTGCCCATAGATAAAATGTTATTTCCGGGAATGAAGAAACGCGAAGACAAGCCTTATCAGACATTATACCTGCTGCACGGCGTTTTTGGAAACTGTACAGACTGGGTGAATGAAACCCGAATCCAGCGGTATGCCCAGGAACACGACCTGGCAGTCGTAATGCCGTCCGGGGACAATGCGTTTTACTTAGACCACCCGGGGCGCGGGGATAATTACGGAGATTTTATTGGAAAAGAACTGGTCAGCATGACGAGAAAAATATTTCCGCTGTCAGAAAAGCGGGAAGATACATTTATCGGAGGGCTTTCCATGGGCGGTTACGGGGCCATTCGAAACGGCCTGAAATACCATGAAACATTTGGACATATTCTTGCGCTCTCTTCCGCTCTTGTGCTGGAAGAAGCAGTTCAAAGGACAGACGACGACGGATTTTTCCTAAATACCAGGTCTTATGCAGAGGCATGTTTTGGCAGTCTGGATGAGGCACTGGAAAGCGACCGGAACCCGAAATATCTTGTAAACCGGCTGTTAGATCAAGGCGCTGTGCTGCCGCAGATTTATATGGCCTGTGGCAGAGACGACGGGCTGGCAGATTTTAACAGGGATTTTGCTGCTTTCCTAAAAGAAAAAGGAGCAGACGTCTTCTACGAAGAAGGCCCTGGCGGACATGAATGGGATTTCTGGGATGCTTATATTAAAAAGGGAATCGAACGGCTTCCGCTGGAAGAAAGCGGAACCGGAATCAACAGCGGCAATGTGGGAATATAAAAAAATGTCTGCCGGCTGTGATCTGCAGCCATGGAGGTAGCAGCATGAATGTTTTACAGAATCTGATTGAATTATATGATCATCTGGCAGCAGACAGCACATACCGCTCTGTTGTCCGAAAAATACTCTTAAATTTACAGGAAGCAGCAGATGCAAATGTCTATGAACTGGCAGAGCTTACGGAATCATCCCGTACGACAGTCTGGCGCATGCTGCAGCTGATCGGATATGAGCGTTTCAGCGATTTCCATTATGCTTTAAAGCAGGCAGTAAAACATTATACTTATTATAACCGTATCATTCCGTCTTCACGCATGGATACAGAAGAAGATATTATACAGGAAGTGCAAAGCCGCCTGGAATGTGCGGTACGGGATGTGAAACAGGATTTAAATCTGACGCAGATAAAGAAAACTGCCAGACGCATTATGGAATCAGACGGGCTGTATTTCTTTTTCCCTTACCGGACGGCGGCAATTAAATCATTTCAGCAGAATCTGGCAATGGCTGGCGTCGAAACAAATGTAGTCTGTCTGCTGGCGGATATGCTGGCGTGTTCTGAGACAATGGGGGACAACTGCGTGGTATTCTGCATGACGATAGAACATGCAGAAACACAGGATATGACAGGGATTTTTGAACGTCTGCAGGAGCACGGTGCCTACACGGTTCTTTTTTCCGGGAGTGAAAGCCGTTATGATGAATATGTAAAACAGCAGCTGTGTTCAGAGCCGGGAGGCGGTTCTGCGCTGGAAAGCATAGTGCGGTTTGAAATGTATATTCTGGCACTGAGTGAGGTGTTTCGGAAGATGTATCTGGATTGAAGCGGTATCGGAAGGGCGGGTAAACTGTTCTCTTTGCCGGAAAGAACTTCCGGGAGGAAAACGCCGGGGCATCCGTGCTGGTAAAGAAGATATAGCTTTATCAGATACCAGAAATGTTACCTTTTGCCTTAAAGGCAGACTTTATTTTCTTGCTGATGTCCTTTGCTGTTGATCGTCAAATTATCTGCACCAGTTTTTTTCAAATTAATTTCAGATGGGTTTGTCACTTTAGATTGCTCCCGTCACATTCCTTGCATGAGGTTTTGCAGTTTATTTTGTCCCATTCCCCACATTCATTGTATACTGATCGGGCATCCGACGTCAATGTCCGGGATGCACAGGTACAGGCCGCCCTGGTATTTCCCTATAACGGCATCCATGTGGCTTCCTCTTCCATACAGGAGCAGTTCCGCCATGCTGGCTGTTTGCTTTGTGACCTCAGCCTGCCCGGTCCATGCCTCTGCATATGTACCCCTCACAGACTGGTTTCTGCGTTTATAATACATCCGGCACCTCCTATAAGCTGATTCAGATGATCTGTATATCATTGATGGCTTTCATTGCAGTATCTGCTGTTACCGTGTTTCGTCCGTCTGTATGTGAAATAAGCAGGCAGGCGTCACACAGGCGGTTAATGATACGGGGGATGCCATTTGCAGCAGTTAAGATGGCTTCCAGGGTGCCGTCATCAAAAACAGCCTGCCTGCATCCAGCCCCTTGGAGTTTTACACTGACATAAGAACGTCCTTCATCTTTGGCAAGCCCTTCCAGGCAGTAATTCATTACGATCCTTTGGCGGAGCGCTTCATGGGAATTGAGGGAAAGCGTATGGGCGAGCCTGGGCTGTCCAGCCAGCAGGACCACGGCGTGATCCCTGGAATCCATTTCAAAGTTGAAAAGGATCCTAAGGTCTGATACTGAATCACTGGATTTGGCAGGATATGCTGAGTAAGCCAGACTATCCATTCCTTACATTTTATAAACCTTTTCATAAAGCCGACATCACTGATTTTGCCAATGCCGCTGATCAGAGCAAACCGGCTTACATCAATGAAAGATTTACTGCCAGATAAATAAAATAAGAGCAGACGCAGCAGGTCAGGAGGATTTTTAACTGTCCGCTTTCTGGTAATCGCTTTTTTATCAAAGCATGCCTGTTCATAACCTGACGGCAATAGTTTTACTAAATCATTTGTATCCATAAAACTTTTTGATTATATCATGAATTTTATGAATTTGCAGCAACAAAGTTAGTGCATATGGGGCTGGCCCTCTATGTACTTCTTGGCAGTGTCATTGACATCGCACTCTTTTTATTCTTCCAGACAGGACTTTATAATCCGCGCCAGGATTGCCTTTTCAGACAGAACATGCTTGCAGGCGGTATCATAACCAGCGCTGTCATCCGTAATGTGCAGCCCCTGGGCGATTGTCGTTTCCCCGTCCACCGTCCTCACCTTCTTTCGTTTCATTCTGCCACAGCTTTGCTGGAGCATCCACTACTTTTTTCAGAGGACGGGCCTCATATGTGCGGGTAAGGGAGGCGTAGCAGGCCTCAAAGGAAGGCGGGAAAGTTTCCTCGCCGATTGGTTGATTTGATTGCGCTGCTGTGCTATACTTCAACAGGACAGCGTACACGGGAGTGATTTAGATATGAACATACCGCTATTATATGCTTTTCTTTTGTGGCACAACCATGACTTGACTGATGATGGTGGAACGCATAAGGAAGTAAAATTGATTGGCGTACCACATACGGACAACTATTCAAAAGTGATAGAACGGGCAAGGGAAACTATAAAACGAACTATTGATTGGAGGGCATATATGTTTACTTATAAACTAGGGAATTGGACATTGGTATTTTCGCAAAGATATAGAATTGTTTGTGATGGGACTACCGCAGTTGTGATTGATAATGACCAGACAGTTTTGGTACTGCTCAGCCTTACAGAAAACGGAAACATCCGTATCGAGAGAACCTATTATGCTATGATTTGCGAGATTGACGCTACGGAACAAAAAGTCGTTTTTCAAACGACCGAGGAAATAGGCTGAAAGCGAAAAGTGGCAATATAAATGAAGCGGATTACAATTCTTTTTCTTTTGCTCTTTGCATTTAGCATACTGATGCTTTTTGTGGGTATCCCAAAAATCACAAACACTCATAAATAACGAACATCGGCAGGGCGCTCCTTGGAGCGCCCTGCTGATTTATTGGAGAAATTGAAATATATTAAATCGGGAGAGAAACAATGAGAAAAAGGAAACTGAAAATCTGATTTTGAATTTTTCTGCCGTCTTGCCTTTACTGATTTGTGGAAGAAATTTAGTTGTTGCTTACTTCCTCTGCATCGGCTTTATAGACGCTGCCTGTTGCGTTCATGCGCTTTTTGGTTCAGATGATAGGAAGCGGGATTTGAAGCTGAACCGCTTGCTATGGACATCTGCTTTGAAAAGCAGGACAAACCGACTGCATTTTTTGTGTTGGGAAAGGAAGTTATCGTTGATGATGAACGGTTAGCAGCGGCATTATCAAGGCTGCCGAAATTAAGGCGGGAAGCAGAGCTTGTGGATAAAAAAGCAAAAGATTTACAAGCTGACATAATACATTTATCTCTAAACCTCATTGACAAGAGGAACTATTATTTATATAATTAAACCGTAAGTTTAATTATTGCAGGGAGGAACGCATGGGACGAAGAAAGAAAGAACCTAGAAGTGTACACAGAGGAAACATAGTGTCTGCGGCATCTGCTTTATTTATGGAAAAGGGAATTGCCGCGGTTTCTATGGACGATATAGCGAAAGCTGCCGGATACAGCAAGGCAACATTATATGTATATTTTGAAAATAAAGAGGAGATAGTCGGCATTTTGGTATTGAACAGTATGAAAAAACTTTATGACTATATATCTTCTGCTCTGATACAGCATAAAACCACGAAATCAAGATATGACTTGATCTGCCGCGGGCTGGTACAGTATCAGGAGGAATTTCCTTTTTATTTCAAAATGGTATTGGATAAAATCAATATTGATTTTGAGAGCAGAGACTATCTGCCGGAAGAAAGGGAAACTTATCAAATTGGAGAAGAAATAAACGAAAAGATAAAAAACTTTTTGTTATCCGGCATGGAAAAGGGGGATTTGCGAAATGATTTGGACATTATGCCTGCCATATTTAATTTTTGGGGTATGCTTTCCGGAATCATTCAGCTTGCCGCAAACAAAGAAGAATATATTAAAAAGTCAATGGGATTATCTAAAATAAAGTTTTTGGAATATGGTTTTTCCCTTGTTTATCATTCGATTGCGATTAAGGAGAAAGGTTTATGAGTGAAAAAAATGCGCTTGCCATTTTAGGCAGTCCTCATACAAATGGGACAACAGCAGCCATGCTGAATTTAGCAGTTCATAAAGCTGAACAGGCGGGTTATGCTGTAACAAAAATCAATCTGTATGAAAAGAAACTTTCTTTCTGCACAGGCTGCCGGATTTGTATGGATACGCATATTTGCTTCCGGAGAGATGATATTCAGGAAATTGCCCCGCTATTACATAAGAGTCAGCTTGTTATCCTTGCTGCCCCTGTCTATTGGGCAAATGTTCCGGCACCTGTCAAAAACTTATTTGACCGATTGCTGGGAACGGTTATGGAAGAAACAGACACATTTCCAAAACCACGTTTGCGCGGGAAGCAGTATATGATTTTGACTTCCTGCAATACTCCCGCGCCTTTTTCGTGGATATTGGGACAGAGCAGAGGGGCAATCCGCAGTATGGACGAATTTTTCAAGACTGCAGGCATGAAACCGGCGGGAAAAGTGGTATGTGCAAATGCAAAGAATAAGAAAGAACTGTCTAAGCGAACAATGAAAAAGATTGGGAGGTGTCTGAAATGAAATTATCCCGAAAAAAAATTCTGTCGTTTACAGCAATTTTTCTTTTCCTTATTGTTTTGATTTTTACAGCGGTCTATCTGAAAAGTGTGGCAGATTATAAAAGGTCAGTAAAAGAAACAACGTTTAGTAATTTAGATATTTCCAATGTTCCTGACGGAGTTTATGTCGGAGAATATGACGTGGATTTTGTTTATGCCAAAGTGGAAGTAACAGTTCAAAACGGAGTAATTACAAACATTGATATTCTGGAGCATAAAAACGGGCGTGGAAGCCGTGCAGAAGTTGTTGCTGACAGAATTATTGAAGAACAGAAAATAGATGCTGACGCAGTATCGGGGGCAACAAATTCAAGCATCGTCATAAAGAAAGCTGTTGAAAATGCCTTATCAGGAGAAAAATAGAAAATAAACGGGAAAACAGAGTGGATTTACTGCCCTGTCTGCGGGAGCAAAACAAGGTTACAAATTTGGCTAGCCGGCTCTATTTTTACAAAGTCAGCAGATTGTGTATTACAGCTAACAAAGGGAATCGTGATAAAATGTAAAGTATGTCAGCAGCAAAATCGGAATGTGATACAAGGCGGAGGCAGACCAAAAGGAAATACTGAACAGCTGATTGACAGTTTTGTAAAAGGAGCAGCAGAGTCTGGACACAAAGCGGATATCCGATTGGTCAATACCTGTCGCTTCTGCAAGTTTTTTCTGTGTCATGTGTCTGCTTATTCTGGCAGCTGCAATGGAATGAACCAGGATGTATTCCGTTTCAGATTCTGAACCAAAATCCATTTTTTGATACTTTCGATTTCTCCTCCGGGCGCAGCAGGCGCCTGTTTTTTTTATACTTTAATCATCAAAAACAATCACACGCAAGGGGGAATTAAAAATGAAATACAGTTTATGCACGGATTTATTTTATCTTGAAATCGGCCCGGCAGGCCCGGTATTTTCAGATACGGGAAAACTTTTACAGGGAATGGATCTTGCAAAGAAGACAGGCCTGAAAGCAGTAGAGTTCTGGGACTGGTATGGAAGGGACTGGGAAGCTCTTTTAGCTAAAAAAGAAGAATACGGCCTGGAAGTAACAGCTATCTGCGCAAAAGACCGCGGCAATCTGGACGATCCGTCTCAGCGTGAAAAGGCACTTGAAGGATTAAAAGAAACAATTGAAATTGCAAAAAAATTCAGATGCCCGAATATAATCGTAACTGCCGGAGATAAACAGGACGTGGACAGGGCAGCAGCAAAAAATTCTATCGTGGCAGGGCTTAAGGAAATGGCACCGTTTGCTGAAAAAGCCGGGGTGACATTAGTCTTAGAACCGATTTCCGGAGGCTATTTTATAGATTCAAAAGAGGCATTTGCCATTATTGAAGAAACAGCAAGTCCGAATGTCAGGCTGTTATATGATATTTTCCATTATCAGATTATGGAAGGAAATATTGTAGAAACAATCAAAGCCAATATTGACAAAATCGGCCATTTCCATGCAGCTGGAAATCCGGGAAGACATGAGATTACATCTGGAGAGCTGGACTATACATATATCTTTCGTGAGATTGAAAAACTGGGATACAAAGGATATGTGGGTCTGGAATATCTGCCTTTGATGGAAAAAGAAGCAAGCGTGCTTGCCTGCAAAGAATTGATGGAAAATCTGTAAAACACAGAGCAGAATTTCAAAGCTGGCAGGAACTGTAAGTTCTTGAATAAAGAAATAAATTTTTAGATAAAGCAGCAGGATTCAAAATGAAGAAATAAGCTGCTGTTTAAGAAAAATTAAGTAAAAAAATAGAATAAACAGGAGGATTTCACTATGAAAACATTAAACATTGGTATCATTGGAATCGGTGTTATTGCTACAACAAAACATATCCCGGCTCTTTTAAAAAGAGATGATGTAAAAATTACGGTGATCTGCGACATTGATGCTGCAAAAGCTGAGAAAGCTAAAAAAGATCTGGGACTGGCAGATGCAAAAATAGTTACGGATTATCAGGAAGTATGTACAGACCAGGATATCGATGTCATCCATGTGTGTACGCCGAATACGTCTCATCATGACATTACAATGCTTGCTTTAAACCATGGCAAACATGTACATTGCGAAAAGCCGCTTGCATTAACATATAAAGATGCAAGGGAAATGGCTGATACAGCTAAAGCGAAAGGATTGAAACTTACAAGCGGAACACAGTGGAGATACAATCCTGCTCCGATGAGAATGAAGCAGATGGTACAAAACGGCGAATTTGGTGATATTTATTATGTCAAATCTTCCCAGCTTCGTCCAAGAAGGCTTCCGGCTTACGGTGTTTATACGAGCAAAGAAGGCAACGGAGGCGGTGTTCTCTTAGACGGCGGTCCTCACTCTATTGACCTTCCGATGTGGCTGACGGATAATTATGATGTGGCAAGTGTATTCGGCGTAACATTTGATAAAATGAAAAACTTCCCGGAAGGCAATGACCTTGGTCCGTGGGATCCTGATAATTTTGATGTAGAAGACACTGCAGCTGCAATGATTACAATGAAAAACGGAATGGTCATTTATATGGAAACAGCATGGGCAACCAATTTACAGCAGTCAGCAGTGGGCGTTGTAGCTGAAATCGGCGGCAATAAAGCGGGTGCAGATATGGCAGGCCCTGGTTTTGAAAATCATGTGCGCACAACAAAGATTGTAGATGGAAAACTTACAACAACGACTGAAAAAATTGAAGAACCAGTCAATATGAACGAATATGATATTTTCCACTGGATTGATGCAATTCAAAACAACAGCGACCCGGCAGTTCTTCCAGAGCAGGCGGTTACCGTAGTGCGTGTAATTGAAGCAGTATATGAATCTGCAAGAACTGGCAAAGCGGTTCATTTTGAATAAAACTGCTGGCGGATTCTGCAAGTCCTGGCGATCGGGAAAACTATGAGTTACCCGAACGCCGGGCGGAGACACTTTTTCCTTTTTCTGTTCCGCCTCCGAACAGTAAGAACTTCTAAATTTTCTGCTTCCAGTGTGTGGCAGCGGACGGACCGGTGCCTGATGCCCCGGCGTTACGGCATGCTTTATGCTCCGG
>CAJTVR010000013.1 GCA_910580075.1 uncultured Eubacterium sp.
AGAAAAAAGTGATTTTGTTGCAATTATTGGCGGGTCTGGTTGTGGAAAATCTACATTTATTGCACATCATCCGGGTGAGATTGAAGACCCTCTGGGTTTTGCATTTTATGAAAATCAGATTCAGCTTGCCAGGGATTTACTGGAAGTGCGCCTTCAGATTGAACCGTGGGTAGCGTCAATAGCAGCGAAAAAAGCAACAAAAGAAGACTTGGAAAATATGTGGGAAATGTGCCGTGCTGTAGAGGAAGACATTTTGTCTCAAAAAGATCATCTTAAAAACGATACAAAATACCACATTAGTATTGCGGAGTGTACGCATAATCTTGTCGTTCCAAAGCTGATACCGATTATTACATATTCAGTTGGTTTATTTGGCTCTTTAAATGGAAATACTCTTTTAGCGGAGACAATCAGCGGCCATCGTTCCATTGCAGAAGCGATCAGTGAGGGAAATTTTGAAGCTGCATCAGCGGCCATGCATCAGCATCTTGTACTTAATCAGGAAGAACTTAATTCAATTATAAAGAACATGGAATAGAGCCGGATTTCAAATAATAATTATTGTTGACCATGTGCATGCTGTAGGGCTTGAAGTGGAAGTAATAGAAAGTGTAAATGTTCATGAGGATATCAAACTGGGACTTCCTGCAAGAGATAAGTACTTTGAATACAGATTTAAAAGGGATATTTTGAGCCAGGTAATATTGAAGCTGACACAAAAAGCTTTTTTGACCTTGAAGATCAGGGAGTGGATTTTGTATTCCGTCTGAATTTTCTGGGAACATTGATTCCTGCCCAGACATTTGCAAGACAGATGACAGAACGCAGGCTGCTGTGGAATGAAGGCGGAACTCCTGCTGCCAGGACAGGAAAAATTTTAAATGCTGCTCCAATGGAACGTTTTGGCGAGCCGGATGAACTGGAAGGTGCGCTGCTGTTTCTTGTAAATAATCAGGCAGCAGAATTTGTCACAGGAGTTGTGCTTCCGGTTGACGGAGGGGTTGCAGAATATTCAGGAGTATAAAGTATTTGTTTGATTGAATCATTCCCTAAAATGCCCATAATCCCTTTTCATAGGGGTTATGGGCATTTTTGTTATGGGCTTTAACCTGTGCGCGTTGATTGTTATACAACAAAAATCACCTTTCCGTTTTCAAGGTATTCCAGTTTGTTTGTGACACTAAATTACCACAAGGCTTTTTGGAGAGTAGAATTATGATATTTTTAAGATGGCGGAAAGGATAAAACAGCCTGGGTAAGAGATTGTGTAAAATATGGCAGGCATTGGAACCAATAAGGAAAATAGTGGAAGATGTGGGAGGAGCATGCTTGCTGATTGAATTGCCTGACCACCCAAAACCGGAGGTGGCAGGTTTTGTCAATGATATGACCGCGTAGTGGTGCGAAGCACCATTGATAAAAGCTGACAGTTCCGATAGTCTTCAGGCAACACAAAATGCCTGACCATTTCAACACTGTACCGGGTAGAAAATGCAAGACATAATTACGCAGTGGATAATGGCAGTCCGCATGAGCTGAAACTTACGGCTGGAATGGCTGATAAGCCCTATTGATCAGTCGTGTTTTGACCTGTCTGCGTCAATGCCAGCAGTTTTTACAGAGAAATTTAGAAAATATATTTTGAAAAAATTCTATTAAACAACATTTTATAGTAAATTGTTATCTGAAAGTATTTTATATCATATTTTCTTTTTTTGCAACCCCGAAGAAGAAATTGTCTAAATTTCCAGTTTTAGTTTTAATTTATGCTTTTTATCATTAAATTATTGTCTATATTTCACAAAAACAACAAATCTGTACCGTGCATTATTTGATTACTCTGAACCGCTGTCCAGGGAAGACGATGAGGAATACAGGTATAGAAATACTCATAGAAATTTCACTGATATCTTCTGCAAGCGCTTGAAAATGCCGCATGAATCAGTTTTTATGACAGCATTTTCTACATAACAATTTACTATAAAATGTTATGCAAAACGTCAGTAATTATATCATAGAGCCAAAAGATCTGCCTGGTAAAGCAGGGGGCGTCACACATTTTGCTCTTCAGTATCAATTACTTTGGAATCATAACGGGCGGGAGGAGATTATGCGGGAACTGGATTACGGAAAAATGGGGATACGGATCCGCCAGGTCAGAAAGGCAAAAGGATTGTCCCAGGCGGAGCTGGCAAAGCAGTGTGGTATCAGTATGTCGTTTTTAGGCCATATTGAGCGAGGCACCAGAATTATGAGTATGGAAACATTTGCAAGTATCTGCAATGCACTGGATGCCGGGGCGGATGAACTGCTGTGGGGTGTAGCGGGCCCGTCTGATGCTGTGCTGGATATGTGGAGCCTGCCCGGTAAAGCAGGGAATAAGAAAAAGACGGGGGCAGATACAAAGAAATCTGCTCCGGGCAGGAAAGAAACGGCTGGCCGGCCGGCAGACAGTTATTCGATGTATGTCAGAATTATGAAATCAGTTGCTGAAATTATGAATGATGAAGCGAAATGATGCAGTCATGCATTTTAATTTGGAAAACAGCATTATGGTAATGGGTGCAGCTGTTTTTCAGAAATCAAAAACTGGATTAGAAACGTGAGAGCCTGAAGGCTGCACGGGCTGAGAAGGGGTTATAAGGGACTGTGCTGAGGCATGGGAAAAGCCGGGAGCGGGAAATCTTTTAAATCAGATGCTGCAGGAATGGCGAAGCATGCCCTTTTTACAGAAAAATTCAGACAGCACAGGACGGTTAATTGCCTGAAACTGCAGGCGGAGGAAAAGCGTTTCTGAAAAAAGACATGGAGGCACGAAATGAACGATCGAAAAGACTGGAAGAGAACAGATGAAACAGAAATAGATCTGCCCGTCATACTGCACATGCTGTGTAAGCAGTGGAAACAGGTGCTGGCCTGTGCACTGGTATCTGCAGTTCTTGCAGGCGGATATGGATATATAAAACACACTGGCAGTGTCAGGCCGCTGGATGGAAGTGAGATGGAGGACATTGAACTGACAGAGACAGAACTGCAGAGTATTCAGTCTGCTGTGGAGCTGGCCGCAGAGATGAAAGGACTCAGGGAATATGTGGACGGTTCTGTTTTAATGCAGATCGATCCCTATCATAAATATAAGATCTGCATGCTGTACAGTATAGAAGGTGCCAAAAGGCAGGATATACATAAGATTACAGAAAGTTATTTTAATTTTATATCAAATGGCGGTGCAGCAGCTGCATTAAAGGAATCAGGAGGCCGGTGGAATATGGATGAACGCTATCTGGCAGAAATCATGCAGGTTTATCAGGGCAGCGTACGCTATTCTTATCAGATGACAGCAGATACAGATGACAGCAGCAGTATGGCAGAACCGGTTTTTTATACAGAAGTAACTGGCACGGACAAAAAGATGGCAGAAAAAATGGCCGCGGATCTGCAGAATATACTGACAGAATACCACAAAAAAGTAAAAAAGCGGGTAGGCAGCCACACGCTGAAAATGCTGAGTGCGGAAATGAAGATACAGGCAGACAGCAGCCTGCAGGCGCAGCAGCGTGAGCGAAGGGCACAGCTTAAGGCAGACACTGACAGCCTTAAGGTTATGACAGATGCATTCAGTGATAAACAAATGGCAGTTTATAAAAAGGAAGCAGAGCTGGAAGAAGAACGGTCAGAATCAAATGGAAAAGACAAAACAGATCCGGCTGCGGGACAGGAAGATACGGAATCTTATGAAAGACCAGGCATTATCATGAAATACATTCTGTGTGGACTGGCTGGCGGTATATTTGTATACTGCGGAATTTACGCCTGCTGGTATCTGTTTCGGGATACGGTCAAGAGCGAAGAAGAAATGAAGGATTTCTATCTGTTTCCATACTATGGCGGGATTGCACTTGGAAAAGAAGAGGCAGCTAAAGGCAGAAAACAGCATGCAATGCAAAAGGACAGCGGGCAGTCCGGTGTGCAGCTGTTAAACAGGATCCGGCTTGCATGCAAAAAACAGGGAATTGTGAAACTGTGTGCAGTCAGTGCCCATTCCCTGAATGTACAGGAAAAAGAATGCCTGCAGCAGATGGCAGAGCAGCTGCAGGCATGGGGCATTCAGACGCTGATTGCCGAAAATGCCAGCGGGGATACCGCTTTGTGGGATACGCTGGCAGAAACAGGAAATGTACTGCTGGTGTGCCGGATTGGAACAACCACACACCGCATGATTGACGATGAAATGAGTTTTTATCAGGAAAACGGCATTGCTGTGATAGGTGCGATGGCGTTTGCATAAAAAAATGGATCTGGCAGCGAGAGCCAGCAGGCTGCACAGACAGGAAAACAAAAGAAATAGAAAAGGAACAGGAGCGACAGTTTTGAAACATCCAGGTCATCAAAACAGGCCAAAAACAATCTGGATTATCGATCATTATTCTTCAGAGCCGGAATATGGAGGCATCTCACGGCAGTATGATTTTGCAGGAGAGCTGGGAAAACGCGGCTGTCACATCGTGGTGATTGCGTCTGGATTCAGTCATTTTACACACAGTTATATTACAGATAAAAATATAAAAGTCAGCAGACCAGCTCCCAACGTGCATTATATCTATCTAAAGACAAGCGGGTATACTTCAAATGGCGGCATGGAACGGGCGAAAAATATGCTTGATTTTATGGGCAGGGTGATCTTATATGAAGGGGCGATAGCGAAGCGTTATGGAAAACCGGATGTAGTGACCGGATGTTCAGTTCACCCGATGACATGGATTGCTGCTTATCTGGCTGCCCGAAAGTATAAAGCACGTTTTGTAGCAGAAGTCCGGGACTTCTGGCCCAGAGTCTGGGTAGCCAGCGGTGATAAAAAGCGGACAGATCCGATGGTGGTATTTTTTGCAATGATTCAGTGGTGGACATTCCGGCATGCGGACCGGATTATATACTCCATGTTTCATGGGGACAAATATATCTGCGGCGAGCTTGGCGTTCCAAAAAGCAAGGCATACCTGATCGGTCAGCCGATGGACTGTAAGCGTTTTGACCGGAACTGTGAAAATACAGACATGCTGCCGCAAAAAATCAGGACGTTTATGGAAATCGGCAAAAGAAAAGAGAAAAAAAGCCTGATCTGTTCCTTTGCAGGCTACTACATGGAGTATGAAGGCGTTTATGTCATGCTGAAAGCCCAGGAAATATTGGAAAAGAAGGGACTGCCGGTCAAAATGGTATTTGTTGGTTCCGGGCAGGAAAAAGAAGGCATGGAACAGTTTGCGCAGTCTCATGCCCTGAAAAATGTCCTGATCTGTGACCGCATACCAAAAGAAGCTGTGCCGGCCCTGCTGTCACATTCGGATATCTGTATGGCACATCTGGAAGTCAGAGGCCATAAAGAAGTATACCAGTATGGGGTATCCAAGAATAAAGTGAATGAATATCTGTATTCCGGCGCCTGTACGCTGTATGGATTTTTGTATCAGGATGATGAGGTCGCACAAAGCGGCGGCGGGATGATGTTTGAACCGTATCAGGCCAGGGACCTGGCTGCCAAAATTGAGTATCTGTACACGCTGCCTGAGCAAGAGCGGAGGGCATATGGACAAAAGGGCAGAAAATATATACGGGAAACACATAGCGTAGAAGTACTGGCAGAGAGGATGACCGAGGTGCTGTTTGGATGAGCAGATGGAAAAAAGCATGGCAATACTGGAATACAGTAAAAAGGCTGAAACCTATTCAAATCAGATATCAGATTCAAAAACGGATCTGTCATAGAAAAAAACTGCTGCAAAAAATCAGGAAGCTGGAAGTGCCGGAAACAGTCCAAATCAGCATCAGCATTCCAGAGCTGGACTGTGAACCGGCATACCGGACTCGTTTTGATACCGAAAAACTGCTAAAGGATGAAATAACCATTCTTCACGAAACGTACAGGCTTACACCAGCGTGGCAGATGCCGCAGGCATCACACCTGTGGAATTACAATCTGCATTATCTGGAGTTTCTCATTCCGCTGGCCGCAGAATATACAGATACGGGAGAGGAGCAGTATTTTATAAAATGGCGGCAGCTGGCAGAAAGCTGGCTCGGACAGACTGCCAGTGACAGCATGGAGCCTTACCCGGTATCCATGCGGATTCCCAATCTGCTCATTTGTATGGAACTGCTGGGCAGAAAACTGGAACATACGGATATGAGAAAGAGGCTTTTGGATTCCATATACCGCCAGTACCGGTATCTGCTGGAAAATCAGGAGCTGTCGCTGCTTGCAAACCATTATTTTGAAAATTTAAAGACCATTGTCATATGCAGCCTGCTTTATGGCGAACTGGAGCTTTATCATAAGTATTATGACCTGTTCTTAAAGCAGACAGACGAACAGATTCTGCAGGACGGGATACATTTTGAACGAAGCATGACGTACCACAAAATCATACTGGAAAGTATCCTGCGTGTATATACCGTATTAAAATCTGCAGGTCATGCATGCGATGCGGAAAAACTGATTCCGCAGGTACGCGCCATGGCTTCTGCTTTGTTCAGCCTGGAACGCGGATTTGGTGGCAGGACGCCGCTTTTTAATGATGCCGGAAACAATGCAGGAAAAGACAGCAGACAGCTGCTTAGTGCAGTGCAGCGGATCTGCGGATATGATACCCGCATCCGTAACAGCTTTGGCTATGCCGGATATTATACAATGTCTGCAGACAAAGCACAGATTTTCTCCATGACAAGAGAAACAGTCTGTTGTTTCATCCTGTTTGACTGCGGAGACATCGGCCCGTCTTATATGGGAGGACATGCACACTGTGACTGCCTGAGTTTTGAACTGGCTTTAAATGGGAAAATTATGTTTGCAAATTCTGGAACAGGATGTTATCAGGGCGGCTTAAGAGCCTTTTTCCGCAGCACCATGGCGCACAATACCATGATGATTGATGAAAGGGAACAGGCAGAACTCTGGGGAGAACACCGGGCAGGCCGGCGGATGAAAAACATCCGCGGTATGGCAGGACCAGGGATGCTGGCCGGAACTTTTGACAGTTATCTGGGAGACCGTTTTCATAGAACCATACAATGGGATGATAAAGGCAGCAGACTGTCCATTACCGATCATTTTCTTGCGCATGATTCAGGCCTGCATACAGCAAGGCAGTTTTTCCACCTTGCACCGGGCTGGAGATATGAAAAGCAGGATACAGGTGCAGAAAAAGACGCAGTTCCAAAACAAATCCGGATCTGGGATGAAACGTGTCTGCGGGCGGTTCTGACGGTTCCGCCAGGGAGCAGATGCCATATTTACAGAAGCGGAACCATTACAGACTATGCACAGGATTTTGGACTATATCAAAAAAAACAGGTGCTGGAAATCCGTACAAAGTTTGAAAGAAGTATCCGGCTCAGGGTTTCTGTAAAAATCCTGAATGCAGAATCCTGACAGCCAGATACAGGACAGGGGCGTAAATTCCGGCATCTGGGAGAACTGGAGAGACAGGAAGATGTATGCAGATAAAAATGAAGTACAGACAGGAGAATGCAGAATATGATCAATGTAATAGGACTGGGTTATATCGGGCTGCCAACTGCCCTGATGATGGCTGCACATGGAATCGAGGTCACAGGCACAGATTATAATGCACAGCTGGTAGGCCGGCTGAATGCCGGGCATACCACATTCAAAGAAGAGGGGCTGGAGGAACTTTTTCAAAAAGCACTCCATTCTGGAATCCGGTTTACGACAGAATATCAGACCACGGATACGTATGTCATATCCGTACCGACACCTTATGATAAATTCAGCAAAAAGGTGGATGCTGGTTTTGTGATAAAGGCAGTGAAGGAAGTATTAAAAAAAGCACCCGCCGGAGCGGTCATGATTATCGAATCTACAGTTTCTCCGGGAACGGCTGATAAGCTGATCCGGCCTATAATCGAAGAAATGGGATTCCATACTGGAACTGATGTGCATCTGGTTCACGCACCAGAGCGGATCATACCTGGAAACATGCTGTATGAGCTGATTCATAATAACCGCACAATCGGTGCAGATGATCCGGCTATTGGAGAACGGGTCCGGTCTTATTATGCATCGTTTTGCAAAGGAGAGATTATTGTAACTGATATCCGCACAGCTGAGATGACGAAAGTAGTAGAGAATACTTACCGTGCCGTCAATATTGCATTTGCGAATGAGCTGGCTAAAATATGCAGGCACGATGGGATGGATGTCTATGAAATCATCCGTATCTGCAACATGCATCCAAGAGTCAGTATCCTCCAGCCTGGCCCGGGTGTCGGCGGCCACTGCATATCGGTCGATCCGTGGTTTCTGGTCGGTGATTATCCAAGCCTTGCAAAGGTCATTGATGAATCCATGAAAACCAATGATGGGATGCCGGATTTTGTGTTAAACCGTATCTGTGAAATCATGAAAGAAAAACATATCAAAGATGCTGCACGTGTGGGGCTGTATGGCCTGACATATAAAGAAAATATAGATGATATGCGCGAATCCCCGACCATACAGCTGCTCGAATCCCAGCAGCGGCATCTGGCTGAAGGGCTGAAGGTGTATGACCCGTATATTGCGGATGATGCAGTTGCGAATCAGGTGCACAGCCTGGATGAATTTCTTTCTGGCATCGATATGGTTGTGATTATGGTGGGACATGACGAAATCCGTAACAATATGGAAAAGCTGAGATCTAAAGTTGTTCTGGATACAAGACATATCTGCAGCTGGGATACGGTTTATCATTTGTAGGGCCAGGCAGTTCATTGTGAAAGAAAGGATAAAATTTTGAAGCAGTTATTTTTATCAGTCAGTGACGGCTCCGTCAGCCTGGAAGAAACTCCGGCTCCGGCCGTCAGGGATCATACAGTTATTATAGAAACGCTGTATTCTGTCATCAGCGCAGGAACAGAGCGCACGCTTGCATCTTTTGGAGGAAAGAACCTGATCCAGAAGGCACTGGAAAGACCGGATCAGGTAAAAAAAGTGACCGAAAAAATGTCTACAGACGGGATTCTGACAACCGTTAGTGCAGCATTCGGACGCCTGAAGGATCCGATGCCAATGGGATATACAGCTGTAGGCAGGGTAAAAGAAACCGGGGCGGGTGTCACAGAGCTGTCTGCAGGAGATCTTGTGGCAGCTGTGGGCCAGGCTTATCACAGTGAGGTGAACCGTGTCGGAAAAAATCTGGCAGTCAGGGTGCCGGAAGAGATCAGGGATATTCGGCAGGCAGCTTTTGCTGCCCTCGGCGGTATTGCACTGGAGGGAATCCATCAGGCGGAAATTATTCCGGGAGAGACGGTGGCAGTCATCGGCCTGGGACTGCTGGGGCATATTACGGCCCGGATTCTTGATGCTTACGGATGCGGTGTCATTGGATTTGATGTGGCGGATAAGACGCTTCCAGATACGAGGCTCATGGCTTTTTTGAATTCCAGGGATGATAAGGCCCCAGAGCTGGCAAGATCACTGACCAGGGGGCGCGGCGTGGATAAAGTCATTATTACGGCTGCCACGGATTCTAATGCGCCAGTCGAACTGGCACAGCAGATTACAAGAGACCGGGGCACGATCTGCATGATTGGTGTTACGAAAATGGAGCTGGATCGCAGGCCGTTTTATGAAAAGGAATTAAGTTTTAAAATCGCAAGATCCTATGGTCCGGGAAGATATGACAGCAGCTATGAAGAAAATGGAACGGATTATCCGCTCGGCTACGTCCGGTTTACAGAAGGACGGAATGTGGAGGAATTTCTAAGGCTGCTGGCAGAGAAGCGTCTGGAGCTGTCGGATCTGATCACACACGTTGTGCCGTTTTCGCAGGCGGCGGATGCCTATGAAATGATCACAAAAAATCCGCAGAAGGAAACGTATCTTGGCGTACTTTTGGAATATGGGCCGGATGAAGCGAAGTGGGACTGCGTTGTAAAGAATCAGGCTTTTTTAGCAGCAGGGAAAAAGAAAACAGGAAAAAAGCAGATGAACCTCGGTCTGATTGGAGCGGGGCTGTTCGCACGCACCACCATGCTTCCTGTTATGAGAGAAAGCGGCCTGTATCATTTTACCGGGCTTGCTGCAACGGGCGGCATAGCGACAGCACAGGCGAACCGGATGTTTCCGTTTGCATATACGGCAAGTGATTACCGCAGGCTGCTGGAGGACCCGGAAATTGACCTTATCGCCATTTCTACCCAGCATAACAGCCATGCAAAGTTTATTGTGGAAGCGATGGAAGCCGGAAAACATGTTTATGTAGAAAAGCCTCTGTGCCTGACGCTGGAAGAACTGGACCAGATTGAGGAAGCTTATGAAAAAAATGATGCAGAGCTGTTCTGCGGGCTGAACCGCAGGCATGCGCCGCTTATCAGGCAGATCAGAAAAGAACTGAAGACAGACCGTATTCCGGCTGTTTATGAATATGTTGTAAATGCCGGATATATTGCGCCGGAGCACTGGACACAGGATGCGAAAAAAGGCGGCGGGCGCATTATCGGGGAAGCCGTGCACTTTATAGATACGCTGCAGAGCCTGGACGGGAGCAGGCTGGCGGGGCTGGATGTCCTGTTTGCGCACAATGATGCGTATCCGAAGAAGGATAATGCGGTCATTACGCTGCAGTTTCAGTCCGGGGCAGCTGGGAGTATTTTATATACTTCCATGGGGAGTAAGAAATATCCGAAAGAGCAGCTGCGGGTGTTTAGCAGCGGGGCTGTGTATGAGCTGGATAACTATGCGGGGCTGCAGAAGTATGGAACCAGCAGGCATGGTACGGTCAGGATGAAACAGGATAAGGGGATTCTGGCACAGTACCGGTATATTTATGATGTGCTGCGGGGGAAGAAGCAGAACCGGGCAGTATGGGATGCGTTTGTGTCACACAGGATGCTGCTGGAGCAGATTTCTGCAAAACATGCGAAGCAGTTTAAGTGATTAGCAATTCAGTTCCGGAGGATAATAGAATGTTTGATAAAATGGCTGTCTACAGCCGTCTTCCAGTCTGGGGACAGAATCTGGCCTGCTGTCTGGAAGGAGAAAGAATCATCCGTACGAGATATGGAAAGCTGTTTTGGAATTTGCTGGAAGGTTATGAAAAGCATGGTACATGGTCATATGAGCATTTGTGCGAATACAGAGACAAAAAGCTCCGCAGAATGATCCGGCATTGCTATGATACCGTACCATATTATAGAGGACTGTTTCATGAAGGAGGCATTAATCCAGAGAGTATCCGAAGGCTGGATGACCTAAAAGTGCTGCCGCTGCTGACAAAGGAAATTGTAAATAGAAATCCTGAGCAGTTTATTTCATCTGCAGTGCCGCGAAGAAAAATGCTTACAGCGCATACCAGCGGAACGACAGGAGCTGGATTTATATTTAAGACAACGCAGAGGGCGCAGTGCGAACAGTGGGCAGTGTGGTGGCGATACCGAAGGAGACTGGGAATCCCATTCGGTACATGGTGTGCACTATTTGGCGGACGCAGTGTGGTTCCGGCTGTGCAGAAAAAACAGCCGTTTTATAGAATCAATAAGCCGGGAAGACAGATTTATTTCAGCTCTTATCATATGAATGAGAAATATATGGATTCTTATGTAAATGCACTGGAACAGTACAGGCTGAGCTGGATACATGGTTATCCGTCTTCCATTGCTCTGTTAGCCCGTTATATGACAGACCGTAACAGAAAGCTGCCGTATCAGATCAAATGGGTTACAACAGGTGCCGAAAATTTACTGGAGCAGCACAAAGAAGCTGTTTATGATGCATTTGGTGTGATTCCTTACCAGCATTACGGTATGTCGGAGGGAGTTGCAAATCTGTCAGAAGATAAAGAACATGTATATCGGATAGATGAGGATTTTGCATGTACAGAATTTTTAACGGACAGGACGCATGCATCCTGCCGGATAGCCGGTACAAGCCTTACGAATTTTGCAATGCCGCTGGTAAGATATGATACAGGCGACTTTGCGGTAGTGGAAAATGGCAAAAGAAGTGCAGTCTTATCAGTTGACGGACGCAGAGAGGATTATCTTGTATTAAGCAATGGAGTAAAGCTGGGAAGGCTTGACCATATTTTTAAAGATATGAAAAATGTGAAAGAGGCACAGATCAGGCAGAATCAGGCAGGGAAAATAAGATTTTTGGTAGTGAAAGGAATACATTATATGAAGGCAGATGAAGGCCGTCTGCGCCAGGAAATTGAGAGCCGTCTGGGCAGGGAGCCTTACCAGATACACTATGTGCAGAAAATAGAGAAGAATAAATCAGGAAAACTACGCTTCGTAGTTTCTGAGATGCAGGAACAGACAAATGATTAAAGAGAATGAGGTTCTTGTTTACCGGCAGATTCCATCATATGAGTACCTGAAACAAAATGCAGAAAATGTTCAAAGGGAATATTTAGACAGGATTCTGGATGTTATCAAACCTGGGGATAAGGTTGTATTAAAGCCGAACTGGGTAAAAGAGAGTCATATGTACCGGCCAGGCGAATGGGATTATGTTATCACACATCCTGCATTAATTCAAATTGTGCTGGAAAGTGTGCTGCACAGACTTAACGGGAAAGGGGAAGTGTGCATTGCCGATGCGCCGCAGACAGATTCTGATTTTGAGCAGATTGTTAAGGAAACAGGTATTTTAAAAATAATCAGACAGCTGCAGAAATCAACAAAAGTAAAAATAAGCTGTATTGATCTGCGGGAAGAAAGATGGTTTTACAAAGAAGGTATTATTGTAAGACGTAAAAAGCTGTTCGGAGATCCGAAAGGATATGTAAAGGTTAATTTAAAAGATAAAAGCGAATTTTATCAGAAAACCTGTAAAAATTATTATGGCGCTGATTATGACATGGAAGAAACAAGGAAATATCACAATGATAGAAATAATATCTATGTCATGTCGGCAACTGTTTTATCAGCGGATGTTTTTATCAATCTGCCAAAGCTGAAAACCCATAAACTCGGCGGTGTTACAATCTCAGCCAAAAATCTGGTAGGGACCTGTGTCGTTAAGAATTCCATACCGCATCATACGCTTGGTTCACCAGAGACAGGCGGTGATAAGTTTATGAAACAGACATCGAAAAACAGCAGTGAAACAGCGTTGAAGGGAACAGCTTTGAAACTGCTGAAAGCAAAAAATCCAGTGATTAACTATCCGTTCATTCTGATTAAAAAAGCAGCCGGTCTGTTTTTTGGAAGTCCCAGGGAAGATGTCGTTCGCAATGGAGCCTGGTATGGGAACGATACCATCTGGCGTTCGGTGATTGATCTGAACAAAATTCTTCTTTATGCAGATAAACAGGGCAGGATGCACAGGACACAGCAGAGGAAATATATCAGTATAGTAGATGGGATACTGGGCGGGGAAAAGAAAGGGCCGATGGAGCCGGACAGAAAGGAAGCCGGGGTGCTGATTATGGGTGTTAATCCCATTGCAGCAGATACGGCGGGAACTGTTCTGATGGGATTTGACTACAGGAAAGTGCCATCAGTGATAAACGGGTATTACAGTACCGGCCTGCCACTGGCTGGTTTTAAGCCGGAACAGCTGAAAATTATTTCGAATGAAAAGTCATGGGAAAAGGGACTGGATGAGTTTAAGCGGGCGGATACGCTTGCATTTGAACCGCATTTTGGATGGAAAGGGCATGTGGAGCTGGATGAATAGGGGTATGCTGCACCGGAAAGCAGGAAGGTCTGCAATTATAAACATTGAAACGCACCTGATCAGATACAATGGGCATGTATATGCTGAAAGCCTGATGGATTCTATGTTTTGGCAGAAATATCTGAATGTATTTGACCGCTTATATGTGCTTGCGAGGATGAAAGTATATGAAGGCGAAGATCTGAAGCAGTGGATTGTTTCTGATTACAAAGGGGTTCATTTTCTGCCTTTGCCAGATTACAGAGGGCCGAAAGGTTATCTTTTAAATTATATAAAACTATGCAGATGTGTTAAAAATTATGCTTTATCCAGCAGAAATATTACCTGTGCAATTATCCGTTCGCCCAGTCCGTCTGGCTACCGGTTTTTAAAATACTGGAAAAAAACAGGCAGGCCATACGGAATGGAAATCACATCCAATTTATCGGACAGCTATTATTACAGTACCGGCCTGCTGCATTCTGTGATCTATAAAAGACTCCATATACAGACAAAGAGATATGCCAGGGAGGCCAGTGGAGTTGCCTATGTAACCAAAAAGGTTCTTCAGAAAATATACCCGGCAGATGGCATTCAGGAAAGCTATTCCTCCCTGGATCTGCCACAGAGGCTGTTTTACCGGAGGCCGGCATTGAAAAAGAAGAAAGATGAATATGTCCTGATTCATGTTTCAACGCTTGCCCTGGATGTAAAAGGAAATGAGGAATTTTTTCAGGTACAGAAAAAACTCATGGACCAGGGATACCAGGTCCGCTCTGTCGTTGTCGGAGGCGGACGCCTGCGCGGCTATTATGAACAGAGGGCAGAAGAGCTTGGACTGTATGAGCATACAAGGTTTACAGGGCATATCAGCGGGAAAGATGACCTGATGAAGGAGCTGAGGAAGGCAGACATTTTTTTATTCCCAACGCTTTCCGAGGGGCTGCCAAGAACCGTGATAGAGGCAATGGCAAATTCCCTGCCGTGTGTGTCATCTGACATACCAAGCCTGAGGGAACTACTAGAGAGGCAATGGCTCTGTGCTCCCGGGAATGTGGACGGGCTTGCAGAAAAGGTGAAAAAACTGATTGACCATGTGGAGCTGTACAATGAGACAGCAGGGCGCAATTACCATGCTGCCGGGGATTATGAATACAGTGTTTTAAATGAAAGGCGGAGCAGGTTTTATGAAATGCTCTGCCAGAAAAGCGGAGGTACAAACTAATGAATCTGGTATTAAAAGCATTCAGGAGGCCATGGCTGGTCCTTCCATATTTAGTTGTGAAATTCGGAAAATACATGGATGATGAAACATATATCAGGCTGCTGTATTTTCTGAGAAACGGAAAATGGCTGGACCTGGACAGGCCGGTAACGTATTTTGAAAAAATCAACTGGATGAAGCTGCATGACAGAAGGCCGGAATATACCGTGATGGCAGATAAGTACCGGTGCAGGAAATATGTAAGAGACAGGATCGGGCATGAGTATATCATTCCGCTCGTTAGGGGGGGGGGTATGGGAAAATGCCGGCCAGATAGACATTGAGGCGCTTCCAGAACAGTTTGTGCTAAAAACCACGCATGACGGGGGAAATACGTATATCTGCGAAAATAAGAAAACATTTGATTTTGAGAATGTGAAACGGAAGCTGAATAAAGCATTAAAACGGAATTATTATTACCTCAGCCGGGAATGGCCGTATAAAAACATTAAGCCAAAAATTATCTGTGAAAAGTACCTGCCAGGCATTGTAAACCGGAATTACAAATTTTTCTGTTTTAATGGGAAAGTCCGGTTTCTGTATGTGGCCCCATACAGGGAGACGACAGCAGATTACTTTGACGCGCAATTCCGTCATTTAGACGGAATCCATAATGCCTTTCATACTCAGGCTCCTGTGCCGCCCCGGAAACCGGAGAATTTTGAAAAGATGAAAGAGCTGGCAGAAAAACTGTCAGCAGGCTATCCGCAGATGAGGGTTGATTTTTATGACGACCACGGGAAGATTTATTTTGGCGAGATTACTTTTTTTCAGGAAGGGGGATTTGCCCCGTGGGTTCCAGATGAATGGAATTATAAATTTGGAGAATATATAGATTTGGGAATGTAAAGCAAATTATGAATTTCATATTCTTATAGAATGGAGAAAACAGTTAAAGGATGTATACATGGGATGGGCAGGATTGTTTTTGCGATTGATACAAATGGAAGCGGAGGGGCCGAAAGGGTTATTTCTGTTTTAGCGAATTGGTTTTCGGCACATGATCAGGAAGTAACAGTGGTTAATTCTGACAGGGATTCTGATTTTTATAAATTTAACGATAACATAACAGTATACAAGCTGGATATCATGTTATTTAATAAATACAAAAGATGTTTAAAGAAAATTTATTTTTTTACAGATTATTTTCGCAGAGTAAGACCTGATGCTGCCGTAGTGTTTTTAGAAGCAATGGAGATTCCTGTTATTCTGGCAGGAATATTAACGCATACGAAAATAGTCACGTCTATTCGGGATGCGGATATTTCTACAAAAAGAAGTACAATGCTGTTCCGCCGTATTTTTTATCCCCATATTGCAGGTGTAGTTTTTCAGAATCATTTCATGATGCAAAAAAAAGAATATCAGAAAACAAACAAACCGCACGTTATTTTAAACCCGCTTTCAAAAGAAACATATTTTGATGTTCCTCCTGTTTCTTTTCAAGACAGAAAGAAATGGATTATCCATACGGGCCGGCTTACACAAGTGAAAAACCAGAGACTTCTTATAGATGCATTTTTACTGTTCTGGAAAAGCCGCCCGGACTATGAGCTGCATATTTTTGGGGAAGGGGAACTGGAAACAGAACTGTGCGGACACATACGGCGGCTTGGAATGGAAAAACATATTTTTTTGGACGGTGTGCACAAAGATGTGATGAAAGAGCACAAAGATGCAATGATTTATGCCTGTACGTCCAGAAGCGAAGGATTTCCGAATGCAATAGCAGAAGCTATGGCAAATGGAATGATTGTTGTAACAACAGATTTTGAGCCGGGAACGGCATCTGAATTTATTGAGCATAACAAGAATGGATTTATCGTGCCGGATGATTCTCCCGGGGCATTTGCCAAAACAATGGAATGTGTAATAAAAATGGGAGAAAAAACAGACCAGATTGCGCAGGAGGCTATCAAAATACGCGGACTGCTGGATTTAAACCGCATCTGTGAACAATGGAAGGCGGCATTGAATTTGTAGCTTATAGACGGGCTGATATTTAATAATATAGAAAAGAGATGGGAGAGAACATGGGTTACGAAAATGTATCGTTTCCAAAAGATTCACTGTTCGTTATCACAGGCGGTGCAGGCTTCATCGGTTCTAACTTGTGTGAGGCAGTTTTAAGGCTTGGCTGCAGGGTCCGCTGTCTGGATGATTTATCTACAGGGAAGCAGGAAAATATAAGACTGTTTGCGGAAAATGCAGATTATGAGTTTGTTAAAGGTGATATAAAAGATCTGCAGACATGCATAGATGTCTGCCAGGATGCGGATTTTGTCCTGCACCAGGCAGCATGGGGATCGGTTCCAAGGAGCATTGAGAAGCCTTTATTCTATTGTGCGAATAATATTACAGGTACTTTAAATATGCTGGAAGCGGCAAGGCAGAATAAGGTTCGCAAGTTTGTGTATGCATCCAGTTCGTCTGTCTATGGGGATGAGCCAAATCTCCCTAAAATAGAGGGAAGAGAAGGGAATCTGCTTTCACCTTATGCTGTCAGCAAACGTGCGGACGAAGAATGGGCACAGCAGTATACAAGGCATTATGGCCTGGATACATACGGACTTCGTTATTTCAATGTATTTGGAAAGAGGCAGAATTCGAATGGTGCATATGCAGCAGTTATTCCCAAATTCATCAGGCAGATGATGAATGGACAGACACCAGTTATTCATGGGGATGGAAGACAGAGCAGGGATTTTACTTATATTGAAAATGTGGTTGAGGCGAATCTCAAAGCATGCCTGGCTGGCCATAATGCGGCAGGAGAAGTTTACAATATAGCTTATGGAGGCAGAGAGTGCCTTTTGGACATATATGATATACTGGCTGATGTTTTGGACTATAAAGACAGCAGCGGTAACTGCCTGGAGCCTGTTTTTGGACCGGAAAGGGCCGGAGACATTAAACATTCAAATGCGGATATCAGCAAGGCCAGGCAGATGCTGGGATATGAGCCGGACTGGCCTTTTGCTTTGGGAATCAAAGAAGCCATTAAGTGGTATAAAGAAAATTTGTAATTACAGCCGGGACAAAACAATGGAGGGTACAATGGATTTATTCGAGCAGCTGATTCATCATAAGGAAAAGCTGTCGCTGATCGGGCTTGGGTATGTAGGGATGCCGATTGCGGCAGCATTTGCAAAGAAACTGGATGTCATTGGGTTTGATTTAAATAAGGAAAAGATTGAGTTATATCAGTCTGGCATTGATCCTACAAAAGAAGTAGGAGACAGTGCGATAAAAGATACGAGGGTCTGTTTTACGGCAGACGAAGCATGCTTAAAAAGAGCAAAATTTCATATCGTTGCGGTTCCGACACCAGTAAAGAAAGACCATACACCGGATCTGGCTCCTTTGAAAGGCGCAAGCGCCATTCTTGGCAGAAATCTCATAAAAGGAAGCATTGTTGTATTTGAGTCAACGGTCTACCCTGGTGTTACGGAGGAGGTTTGTGTCAGGATTCTTGAAAAAGAGTCTGGATTAAAATGCGGTACGGATTTTAAGATTGGGTACAGTCCGGAAAGGATTAATCCTGGCGATAAGGTACACAGGCTTGAAACAATAAAGAAAATTGTGTCCGGCATGGATGAAGAGACGCGGGAAGTTATTGCAAAAGTGTATGAGCTTGTGGTAACAGAAGGCGTATATAAGGCAGAATCCATTAAAGTCGCAGAGGCTGCAAAGGTTATAGAAAATGCCCAGCGGGATATTAACATCGCTTTTATGAATGAACTTTCAATTATATTTCATAAGATGGGAATTGATACAGACGCTGTGCTGCAGGCGGCAGGGACAAAGTGGAATTTTTTGAAATTTTCTCCGGGGCTTGTTGGAGGGCATTGTATTGGAGTAGACCCGTATTATCTGACTTATAAAGCAGAGATGCTTGGATATCACAGCCAGATTATTTTAGCCGGGCGGCGTATTAACGATGATATGGGCAGGTATGTAGCAGAAAACTGCATAAAAAGGCTGATTGCGGCAGACAGGCATATTAAAGGCGCGCGGGTGGCGATTCTTGGATTTACGTTTAAGGAAAACTGTCCGGATACGAGGAATACAAAGGTGATTGATATTGCCGAAGAATTAAAAACGTATGGGATTGAACCAGTCATTACAGATCCGCAGGCTGATGCAGATGAAGCAGAACGCTTGTATGGCATACAGCTGGAAAGGCTGGATGCAGTCCGGGGCATGGATGCCGTGATTGCTGCCGTGGCACATAAGGAATTTCTGGATTTGCAGATAGAAGATGTGGACGGTTTGTTTGGAGATGGCAGGAAAGTTTTAATGGATATTAAAGGTATTTTTGAGAGGGAAAAATACAAGCTGGCAGGGTATGAGTATTGGAGATTGTGATGCAGAATATATATATCCTTTTTTTTGTACTTTTTTTCGTAATGATGGTATCGTACAGCGTTTCAAAGAAAAAACTGTTATCACCATCGTTTATAGCCGCTTTTGTATTTGGTGTATTTTCACTGCTTTACATTCTTTTTAAAAATATGATGAGTGAGGATATATCGGCAGATACGCTGCTTTGCATAGAAGTATTTGTATTGTCTGTTCTGGCTGGGGAGCTTTTGACAGACTATGTATTTGAATCAGCAAAAACCAGAATTGAAATAACGGAAAATAAGCTGCGGATCAATGATGTGAAAGAAATAAAGGTTTCGGCAAAAAAGATATATCTGATATCCATGATTTTGTTTTTAACCGGGCTGGTCAGGCTCTGGTCTGTATATCGTTATGCAGCTGCAAATGGCATTTACCAGGGACTTTTTTCCACACTGGGTAACATTCGAAATAGCGATTATATAAATGATACCGGACCTGTTGTTTCCAGCTTTTCGTATATAGGGACAGCAGTCTCATTTATTTATATTTTTATTTTTATGTTTAATTATGTAAGATGTCACAAAAAGAAATGGCTGTTACTGCTGCCATCGGCGGCAGAGCTATTCTTTCTTGCTGCTGATACATCCAGAGGGGTGTTGTTTCAATATGCTGCTGTCTTTATCGTATCGTATTTTTTTTCGATAGAAACCGGGCGGAAAGTTACGAAGGTAAAGCTAAACTGGAAAAAAATGGGTTTTTATTCAATACTGCTGTTAGCTTTTTTCTTTCTGTATGGGATTGTTACAAGAAAAGGGCAGACTGGCAGCACAGGAGGGATAGAATATCATATTGCCTGTTATTCCTGTGCAGCTTTTCATAATCTGACTGATTATATCAGGCATATGAATTTTATAACGTCACAGAGCAGAGGGTCAGGTTTTTTGAGGTATATTTATAATTTTTTTGGATATTCAGATTATTATTTATATTATGATTATTATCCCTGGAGAGAGGGAGGTACAAGCAGCAATATATTTACAATCTTAAGAGATATTATTCATGATTTTGGATTTGCCGGGATTCCGGCCGCTGGTATCACGATATCTTTTATATGCACGAAATTGGAAAATGCGCTGCTGTCAGTAGATATCAAAAAGTATCGTTTTTATTTTTTGTTTGTTTTTGTGGCATGGTATTTGTACTGCCTGGCAATGTCGCCTATAGCAAATCAGTTTCCGGGTATCTTTTTAAATCCCAGTTATCTTTTGCGGATGGGATATGGAATGGTTATTGGTTATTTATTTATACTGGATATTGAAATTGTCATGGATCATGAAATATATATGCCGAAGAAATGTTTAAGGATTCGGGTTTAAGCAGCAGGCCGTCTGGGAGGTATAAATTATTGATGTATATCACATTTATTGTAGTATCGTATAATCAGGAAATGTTTATTCTTGAGGCTTTGGAGAGTATAAAATACCAGGTTCAAAAATATGGCAGACATGGGAACAAATATCAGATAATTATTACTGATGACTATTCACAGGATCAGACATACCTGATAGAATCTGCCTGGTTAAAAGAAAATGCAGTGTTATTTGAAGATGCTGTACTGATGCCTTCTGACAGGAACAGGGGTATTACGCAAAATTATGCAAGAAGTTTTGAATATATAAAAGGCAGCTATGTTTTATCTGTTGGCGGCGATGATCTGGCTGCTGATGCGGATATTGCATCAATTCCGCATAATAAAGATATTTACATCGGCTCTTTCTTTCAGTTCAGTGATGCAGGGTTTGTTATGGACCAAAAATGTAAAAGTATGCAGTATCTTTTTTGGGGTGAATCCGAATACGGAATCCAGAAAGCATCTAAATATCTGTATCCATTTTATGCCCAGACATGGCTGGTGAGCTCACGGTTATTTAAAGACCGGAATGTGAAAAAGGCAATGAAAGGATATAAATTTTTAGATGATAAGCCGAGATGGAGATACTGGCTTATGGAATGCAGTCCCAGTATGGGATTTTATCTGGTACCATTTATTTTATACAGAAAATCTGCATTGAGTGTCACAAATAGAAATAATAGTGTAAATAAAGTATTGAGAAAAGAAAATAAAAAGTTTTTGAAATTTTGTATCTATGATAGTAAGACGGTGATAGAAAAATGGATATCTGCCATGTATTATTTCAGCGATGTGCATCCTGGAAATATATTGTTTAGGGTATTGAATCCGCATAAGTATTTTTATATTGGAAAAAGGATCATAAAGCAAAGAAAAATGGGGCAGCTAGCCTGTAAACTGGATCAAAAATATTATGATGCCAATGTGAAGTATTATGAACTGATTCGTAAAAAAGCAAAAAAGTTATATGACAGATATAATGTGGAATTTATGATGACAAAGCAGAATTGACAGATAGCTGATAAGATGATGAAAAAATTCAAGCTGTTTCTGGATAATATGATAATTTATGGACTGGGCGGAGCCATGAGCATGGCTATACCAGTTATTATGGTGCCGGTTGTTACGCGGATGATACCAGATACATCTGATTATGGTTTAAATGATTTGGCAAATACACTTATTACATTTGCCCGTGCGGTTGCTGTGATGGGAATGTATGATGCCATGTACCGGATGTTTTTTGAAAAAGACAGTATGGAATATAAAAAAACAGTCTGTTCTACGGCATTGTGGTTTACGGTTATTCATTCGGCAGTGATTTCGGTTATGATGATTATTTTTCGTGTACCGTTATCAAAACTATTTTTTGGGGATGAAAAATATACATATCTGGTATATATTGCGGCTGTTTCTACGCTTACGGGCGCAGCCAGTTCTATTCTTGCTGCCCCGACAAGAATGCAGAATAAAAGGAAGGTATATCTGGCTGCAAATGCCATGGGACCGCTGTTTTCTTATGCAATAGCTGTTCCGCTTATTTTAATGGGCCGGTATGATACGGCACTGCCCTTAGCAGCAATGATATCGGGAATTATCATGGCGGTTTCATTTGTAAGATTAAATAAAAAATGGTTTAGGATAAGTCTTTTTGACTGGGAAGAATTAAAAAAACTATTAGTGCTCGCAATTCCAATCATGCCGGGCTTTATTTTTTACTGGATTTTTAATTCCTGTGACAGGATTATGATAACCAGTTTTATTGGAACACAGGCATCAGGTGTATATGCGGCAGGGAGTAAACTTGGAATGGCAAGCCAGCTGATTTATCTTGCTTTTTCGGGCGGATGGCAGTATTTTGCATTCAGTACGATGAAAGAACATGACCAGGTGGAAACAAATTCGCTTGTTTTTGAGTATCTGGGAATAATTACGTTTTTATCAAGTGCATTTATGTGCGTGGTATCATTGCCGGTTTATGAATTATTTTTTACGGGGGACTATATCGATGGCTATATCGCAGCCCCGTATTTGTTTATGGCACCGCTTTTTCAGATGCTGTTTCAAATTGCAGGAAATCAGTTCCTCGTTATAAAAAAAACATGGCCGACCATGCTGATACTGGCGGCAGGAGCAATACTAAATGTGATTATGAACCTGGCGCTGATACCTTTGATTGAAATCGAGGGCGCAGCAGTGGCCACTTTGCTCAGTTATGTTTTCTGTGTGCTGCTTGTCATGGCGGTATGTATCCGTACTGGATTAATGAATGTAAGGAAAAGGTTTCTTGTGGCGGTTTTTCTGTTTCTTATTTTTGTTCTGGCATGGAGGATTTTACTGCTGGAAGATAAATCCGGAGTGCTTATATTTGCTGTATACGCATGTGCGGTTTTGGCACTGTATAAAAAAGATATCCGCTTCCTTTTGGAAAGGGTAAAAGGATTTATTGTAAAACCGCATGAAAATTAGGAGGAAAAGATGCAAGTTGTAAAGTACATGTTTCAGCCGCATGGAGATCAAAGGGGGCAGTTAGTCTCCATGGAAGAACATAAAGACATTCCGTTTCATATTAAGAGGGTTTACTATATGTACGATACGAAAGATGGTGTCGTAAGGGGACATCATGCACACAAAAAGCTGGAACAGATACTGGTGTGCATTCACGGAAGCTGCAAAATAAAATTGGACAATGGCAGGGAAACCAAGATCGTGCCGCTAGAAAAGCCATACGAGGGTCTCTATGTTGCTAATAATATGTGGCGTGAAATGTATGATTTTTCTGCAGATGCCGTTTTGCTTGTTTTTGCTTCTGAATTATATGACCCGGATGATTATTTGCGGGATTATGATGAGTTCCTGAAATATATTGGAGTACATTCACAGAAAGCGGGGGAAAAGAATGAAGATACCATTTGCGACAGTGGGGCCAATGCATGATGAAATAAAGGATGAATTAGCGGATGCATATAAGCACGTGACGGACAGCGGATGGTTTATACAGGGCAGGGAATGCGAGGCATTTGAAAAAGAATATGCAGCATATATAGGGACAGATTACTGTGCAGGGACGGCTTGCGGACTGGATGCCATACTTCTGATCCTGAGGGCTATGGATATTGGAAAAGGCGATGAAGTGATTGTACCGTCAAATACGTTTATTGCCACAGCGCTGGCAGTTTCCTATGCAGGAGCACTGCCGGTGTTTGTAGAACCGGTAATTGAGAATTATAATATAGACGCTGAAAGAATTGAGGAGAAAGTTACAAGCCGTACAAAAGCGGTCATAGCAGTGCATTTGCAAGGCAGGCCAGCCGACATGGATGCTGTAAACAGAGTCGCGCAAAAATATGGCCTGAAAGTAATTGAAGATGCGGCACAGGCACATGGGGCAGAGTATAAGGGCCAAAAGGCGGGGGCATTATCTGATGCTGCCGCTTTTAGTTTTTATCCTGGAAAAAATCTGGGGGCGTTGGGAGATGGCGGGGCGGTAACAACTGATGATAAAGTCCTGGCAGATAAGATCCGGGCATTAGGCAATTATGGCTCGGATATGAAATATCACCATATCTATAAGGGCATGAACAGCCGGCTGGATGAAATGCAGGCTGCATTTCTGCGCGTAAAATTAAAGCATCTTGACAGATGGAACAAAAGACGGCAGGAGATTGCAAAAAGATATCTTGAGGAAATTAAAAATCCGCTCATTGTACTTCCAATGCCGGATACGGAGGAGTTTCATCATGTTTATCATATATTCGCAATACGGTGTGACAGGCGTTGTGAACTGGAAACGTATTTATCCCGTAATGGTATTGATACAATGAGGCATTATCCGGTTCCTATGCATTTGCAGGAGGCTTATAAAGATTTGGGATATGCGCAGGGGGAATTTCCGGCAGCAGAAGAAATCAGCAGGACGATACTCAGCATCCCAATGTATTATGGGATGACAGATCAAGAGACTGGGTATGTGGCTGATATGCTAAACCGGTTTCGATGACGAGAGGAGAAAAATGAAGTGGATTCTGAAATAAAAATAAAACGGTATGAATCTTCTGATAAAGATGTATGGAACGATTTTCTGCAAAAATCCAAAAAGCCTCTTTTTATGTTCAATAGGAACTATATGGAATATCATAGTGACAGATTTGAAGATCATTCATTGCTATTTTATCATAAAGATAAATTGATAGCACTTCTCCCTGTTAGTCAGGATGATAATGAATTTATCTCACATGGCGGACTAACGTATGGTGGAATGGTTACTGGGGAGAACATGGGGCAGGTAATGATGATGGAGTGTTTTTATGCTTTAGAAAAATATTGCCTGGAGAATGGGATAAAGGGCCTCTGGTATAAAGCAGTTCCAGGGATTCTGCATAGGCAGCCAGCGGAAGAAGATTTGTTTGCTTTACATTATCTTGGTGCAGGTATAAGAAAAATGGAAGCATCTACTGTTATCAGGCTAAGGGATCCATTGAAACCAGCAAAATTAAGAAAGCGCCAGGTTAAGAAAGCAGCCAGGGCAGGAGTTATTGTCAGGATGAATGATCAGCAAAGTATGTATTGTAAATTTATGCAGTTGCAGGACAGAGTACTAAGAGAACGGCACAATGTGCATGCTGTCCATACAGGAGAAGAAATCTATTTGCTGCATAGCCGTTTTCCAGACAATATACATTTATACACGTCTGAACTTAACGGGCAGCTGGTTGGAGGCACAATTGTCTTTATTTATGAAAATGCTGTGCATACTCAATATTTATGCGTGGATGAATTAGGAAGGAATGCAGGGGCTTTGGATGCAGCAATTTATTATGTTATAGAAGAATATAAAGACAAAAAGGAATGGCTGGATTTTGGCATATCCACTGAAAATGGAGGACGATACTTGAATCAAGGGCTTATACAGCAAAAGGAAGGGTTTGGAGGCAGGACAAATGTGTATTATACATGGAAGCTCACTATTTCAAGAGATGAATGTTAACTAAGACTGAATGCTGTGGGAAAGGAGTATAAGGGAAATTATATATGGATATTAATTTTTGTGAATTTGATGAATCTTTTTATATTCTTTCCGGGAAGTGGCTGCAAGACCCGGAAATTAAAAAGCTGACTATGGCAGAGAAAGTTACCGAAGAGGAACGCAGGAAATGGTTCCATTCTCTGCAAAGCAGGGACGATTATTATATAGAGGGAATAAAAATGGGTGAAAAATCAATTGGAGTGGCAGGTATAAAGCATATTGATACTGTTCATGGCATAGGGGAATATTTTGGTTATATCGGAGAGAAAAAATACATAGGGGGGTATTGGTAAATTAATGATGCTGCATATGTACGATGCTGCAAAAGCGATGTCATTAAAACTGCTGTATTTAAAAGTAGCAGTATCGAATGTCCGTGCATATGCATTGTACTGTAATCAGGGGTTTGTGGAGATCGCAAAAGCTGGAGGTGTATCAGTGATGGTTAAAGTTCTGCAATAGTATTTAACCAATGAATAAGGAATCCTTGCATCTGCAATAATCTATGATGATTCAGTACGCAAAAAATGAAGGAGGATAGAAATGGGTAAAAAATTAGTTATTGCAGGTACAGGAGAATTTGCGGAGATAGCTTATGAGTATTTTACAGAAGATTCAGATTACGAAGTTGCTGCGTTTGCAGTAGAGAGAGAGTATAAAGATAAAAGTGAGTTCAGGGGACTTCCGGTTGTTGATTTTGAAACAGTTCAGGAGATTTATCCGCCTTCCGGACATGAAATTTTCGTTGCAGTTACTTATGTGAAGTTAAACAGAGCACGCAGGAGACTGTACCGCTTATGTAAAAGCAAGGGATATCGATGTGCATCTTATATCAGCAGCCAGTCCTTTTTTTGGAAAAATGCTGAGATTGGTGAGAATACATTTATATTTGAAAATAACACGATTCAATATCATGTCAAAATAGGTAATAATGTCGTTTTGTGGTCGGGAAATCATATTGGGCACCGTACTGTCATTGATGATGATGTCTGGCTTACCAGCCACGATGTGATTTCAGGTTTTTGCAAAATAGGGAAGGGATGTTTCGTCGGGGTAAATGCATCGATTGGAGATCATGTATCGATAGCAGAAGATATTGTTATAGGAGCCGGGGCAGTTGCGGTGAAGGACCTGGAACAAAAAGCGGGTGTGTATATGGGCGCTCCGGCAAGACTGGCAAAGGATAGAACATCATACATTCAGTTTGGCGTAGAGGAAGATGAGATATGAAGTGGAAAAAAAGGGGTTTGATTTATTGTCCGCATGGCGAACATGTCTGGGAAACAGATACATTTATGACTCCGCATGCGTTACTGCTGGGTGATAAGATACGCATATATGGAGGAGTCAGGGACAAAGAAGGTGTTAGCAGGATTAAATATATCGATGTGGAAGCGGATAATCCCCAAAATATATTGTATGTATCGGAAAGGGTATCATTGGATATAGGTGCAGATGGATGCTTTGACGATAATGGGATCATATTGGGGGATGTGTTAAAAACCGGAAACGAGTACAGGATGTATTATGTTGGATTTCAGCATGTGCAAAAAGCCAAGTTTTATGCATTTTCGGGTGTGGCTATTAGCATAGATGGCGGAGAAACCTTTAAACGGTATTCCGAAGTGCCCGTTATGGACAGGACAGATCAAGGGAAGTTTGGACGCTGTATCCATACTGTGCTGCAGGAAGGCGGGATTTATAAAATATATTATGCTGTGATACATGGGTGGAAGTATATTAACGGTATTCCTTATCCGGCATATAACATATGGTATACAGAATCGGATGACGGGCTTGCTATTTCGCACAAAGATGACTGTCTGTGCGTAGATGTACGAGGTGACGAGTACCGTATCGGGCGGCCCAAAGTATATAAAATGAACAGCGGATATGAAATGCTTTATACAAGAGATCTGACAACAAAAGAATATCTGGCTGGCTATGCGAAATCAGATGATGGAATCCACTGGGTCAGGAGCGACCAGGAGATAGGGCTTAGCCGGTCTGAAGCAGGATTTGATTCCGAAATGGCATGTTATCCAGTGAAGCTGCAGTATGGCAGCAGGACATACCTGTTCTATAACGGTAATCATATGGGACAGACAGGGGCTGGTTTTGCTGAATTAGTGAAAGAACAGGATGTTTAAGAAATTTCAATAGAATATGGAAACATAGCAGGGAGGTATAGGACAGGACTGATATGTGTGGAATTTGCGGATTTTATACAAAAAAGGCAGTAACACAGGAACAATTTAAAGCAATGAACGACAGTATGGCCCACAGGGGACCGGATGATGCAGGGGAAGTCTTATTAGCAGGGAAGAATGGATATGCAGTCGGGTTAGGGCACAGGCGCCTATCTGTCATAGATCTTTCGGATGCCGGTCACCAGCCTATGTTTTCAAATGACAAAAATCTGTCCGTTGTATTTAATGGGGAAATATACAATCATCAAAAATTAAGGAAAGAACTGGCTGGATATAAATTCCGTACACATTGTGATACAGAAGTGATACTTGCCGCATATTTAAAATGGAAGTCAGACTTTGTGAATCATTTGGAAGGCATGTTTGCAGCTGCAGTATATGACAAAGATACAGGGGAGCTTTACCTGATTCGGGACCGGATTGGAAAAAAACCGCTTTATTACTGGATAGATGAGAATAATATTGTATTTGCTTCTGAGCTTAAGCCGATTTTTTTGTTCCCTGGCTTTTCAAAAGAGATACGTAGAGATATCGTATCACGGTATCTTTTAAAGGGATATATCAATGCTCCTGACACAATCCTTAAAAATGTATATAAACTGGAACCAGGATGCCTGTTAAAATTCTGTAATGGCAGGAGGAATATCAGAAAATACTGGGATATTTCTAAAACGTATCACCAGAATGTGTCTCGTCTGGTAAAAGATTATGGTACAGCAAAAAATGAATTGAAAAGACTGTTGAAAAAAGCAGTAAAAAATAGAATGGAAGCAGATGTGCCGCTGGGAGTTTTGTTATCTGGAGGGATTGACAGTTCGCTGATTGCGGCTATGGCTCAGGAAAACATGGTTTCCGGGAAGATTTTGACATTTACGGTTGGTTTTTGGGAAAAAGAATATAATGAAGCTGGTTTTGCCGGGGCTGTGGCGGATTATCTGGGTACAAAGCATACAGAACTTTATATCGAAGAAAAAGATGTTCAGAATCTGGTGAATTCCATTCCGCAGTTTTATGATGAACCTTTTGGGGATTCATCGGCAATACCAACAATGCTGGTATCCAGACTGGCGAAAAAGGATGTGACAGTAGCGCTTGGCGGGGATGGCGGAGATGAGGTTTTTTGCGGTTATTGTACTTATGATTTTGTGCGAAAAATGCAGTGGCTAGACTGGGCAGGCGCAGCGGCTCACTGCATTGGCAAAATAGGCAGTCTGGAGCAGCATTATCCGCCAGAACTATATGCCGTTTCACAAAACCGCAATCCAAAAACAAAAACGCAGCTGGTTAGTACAAATTATATAGAAGCTGCTATACGTTTCGCTGCGGATGCAGGCGGGCAGGTGCCAGTAAAATATGAATCAGAAGATAGGTATGGAGTTTCAGACTGGCAGATTAGAAGGATGCTGCTGGATATGGACACTTATCTTCCGGGAGATATTCTGACTAAAATTGACCGGGCATCCATGAAATATTCTTTGGAATGCAGATGTCCGCTGCTTGACACAGATGTGATAGAGTATTCATTCCGTATACCGCATCAGTATAAATACAGACGTGGGGAGAAGAAGAAAATTTTAAAAGATATAGCATATGAGTATATTCCCAAAAAAATTTTGGACCGTCCCAAAAAGGGGTTTTCTGTACCAGTTGATAAATGGCTGACATCTTTTTTAAAAGAAAAAATGGAACATTATATAGATATGCGCTTTCTGCAGGAACAGGGGATTTTTGAACCGGAATTTACACACAGGTTTTTTGCAAAATATTTATCAGAAGGCAATCAGGGGAGAGGACGTAACTTTTCTGATATGGCTTGGAATTATTTTGTTTTTCAGCAATGGTACGAATATTATAGGAACTGTTAGGGAATAGCCTGTGAATATTGTGCAGGATCTTTCTTAACAGTTCCTTAGTGGCAGAGTATAGAAGCAGAATAAGAAATATGGAGAAAGGAAATGAAAAATAAAAAAATCATGCTCGTTTTCGGCACAAGGCCTGAGGCGGTTAAAATGTGCCCTGTCGTAAAGGAGCTGCAGTCCAGGCCGGGGATTCAGACCATTGTATGTGTTAGCGGGCAGCACCGGTCCATGCTGGACCAGGTTCTAAAGACCTTTCAGGTCAGGCCTGATTATGACCTGTCTGTTATGAAAGACAGGCAGACACTGTATGATATCACGACAGTCATACTAAATAAAATGAAAGAAATTCTTGAAAAGACAGTACCTGACCTGGTGCTTGTCCATGGCGACACCTCGACAGCGTTTTCGACTGCGCTGGCAGCATTTTATGCCGGCATTCCTGTTGGGCATGTCGAAGCGGGCCTTCGGACCTACAATATTCGCAGCCCGTACCCGGAGGAGTTCAACCGCCAGGCAGTAGGGGCTGCCAGCAGCCTGCATTTTGCGCCTACAAAGCAGGCAGCAGAAAATCTGCTGCGCGAGGGAAAGGATCCGGCATCGGTTTTCATTACTGGGAATACGGTCATTGATGCCCTTAAGACCACGGTGCTGGATGCGTATACGCATCCAGAGCTGGAGTGGTGCAAAGGCTCCAGGATGGTTTTGCTCACGGCCCACCGCCGGGAAAACCTGGGGGAGGCGATGCACGGCATGTTCCGGGCCGTCAGGCGTGTGCTGGATGAGCATCCTGATGTAAAAGCGGTATACCCGGTCCACTTAAACCCGCTGGTAAGGAAGGCGGCGCAGGAGGTGTTCGGGGAGCATGCGCCGGGCGGGAAGGAGGAGCGGCTGCACCTTATAGAACCGCTGGATGTGCTGGATTTTCACAATTTCATGAAGCGGTCCTATTTAATACTGACGGATTCAGGCGGCATCCAGGAGGAGGCACCGGCGCTCGGCAAGCCGGTGCTGGTGATGAGGGATGTGACGGAAAGGCCGGAAGGGATCCGGGCCGGAACTGTGCGGCTGGCAGGGACAGATGAAGAGCAGATTTATGCATCCTTTACGCAGCTGCTGGATGAAAAGGAGTCATGGGAGTCGATGGCACGCGCGGCCAATCCATACGGGGACGGGCATGCATCTGCCCGTATTGCGGATGTGATTTTGACTGGCAGGTGCGGGCCTTTTTCTGGCAGCAAACGGGATTCAACAGATTATTGCAGACAGACAGTCCTCTGCGGGGAGCGGCTGACACAATATCTGTAGAAAAGAAAAGGCTGGGGCAGGGCACTATGGAAGGTGCCGCTGTCCCCAGCCAGCAGATTTCAGTAATCCGAAACTATTGCCACAAGGATTTCTGAAATCCTGTTTTATGAGGTCTGATGCGCAATATTACGGATCTGCCCTTTGAATATCCTCAGCCTTACAATCGGCGTATAATTTTCTGTCTGCCCATTCTGCCACATTTACCGTCAAAACCGCATTATAATATTTGTATTCGTCTACGCTCAGGCTCACATAAGTTTTTACACGGATTGGTATCTGGAATGTCGGATTCGTTATATCCGCATCTTGTATAACAAAGCCATACCCTGTGCCATCAGCAAGTTCCACAATCCTTAAACCATCAATTTGTTCCTGTGTATTTATGGTACAGCTGTCGAAAATCAGCTGCTCTTTCAAGCCATAACATGGTGTAAAATGAAGTTCGCCTCTGTCGTTTATTAATTTAAATGCCAGTTTGCCTCTGTCCTGCTCCTCCCAGCCATCCGCTTGAATTGCAGATCCTGTCACCACATCAACGGAAGAAAGAAACTTTATCTCAAAGTCAGGCTGCACCTCAACCTCTGAGGATGCCTTTTTCGTAAATATCTGTGACGATGTCACTATGGTTATTTCCGCACTTATCGTTGCTTTTCCGAGGGCTACGCCAGTTATTGAAATGTAATCTCTATTAACTTCATCGCTATACACATGGATAATCTTCGGGTCCGAGGAAGTCCATTTTGTCTTCACAATCCTCGCACTGTATGCATGTACGCCCAGCTGAGCCGAAATAAAAGCCCATTCATCTACTGGCAGACCAGAGACTGTGCGCAGCTCTACTGTCGTTTCCTCCGCGGATGGATCCGGCGTGGAATCGGTAACCTCCAGCGGGACTACATTTGATGCAATCTTCTCTTCCGTACCGTCTGGAAGCTCAACTGTGGCAAGTGCCGCCAGTTCGTCGTTGCCCGCTGCCATGCCTGTTATGCTGCAGCCTGCCGTGGTTTCTTCTAATGTGCGGCCATCCAAATCCACAGACATCACGCCGCCCACATTATGAGTGTCTAAAAATTCGACGTATGTTAATTTCGCCCCTTCCGGTGCGTTCAGCTGCAGCGATGCATGCACTGAATCTCCTTTTTTGATGGACGCCGAGTCGGTTGTGAGCTTAATTTCGGAAACCGGCGCAGAACCATCCTCTGTGACATGGATTCTAATTACTTTCGCCTGGTTTCGTAGAATAACGGGGCTGTCTTTTTCGTTGCCAATGATGTCTGCACGCATATGGATAACTTCAGTTCCGGCAAATCTCGCGGTTATTTTGATACCTATCGGTGCCGGGTCACCTTTTTTCTCATATATATAAGTAACATTCGTATTTCTTCCAAATCTGTTAGTGCCGAAATCATACAGCTGGCCCGATTCTTTTGGGTCTGCAGAAAAGTATATTTCCTGTTCTTCACCTTTTTTCATTGTGAAATATGTACGGTCCACCGCGATTCCTTTTGGCTCTGCATCTGTTTTGTTATCCTCTGATTCCGAGTCTCCGGATGATGAGCCGCCGGATGACGAGCCGCCAGAGGACGAGCCGCCGGATGATGAGCCGCCAGAGGACGAGCCGCCGGATGATGAGCCGCCAGAGGACGAGCTTGCGGATGATGAACTTCCGGATGATGAGCCGCCAGATGCAGGGCTGCCGGACGCAGACGGGGCGCTGACTGTGATGTCACGGCTGCTGTTTTTTACGACCGTTATATTCCCGGATGATGTGTGAACCGTTATACTGATTTCTGTTCTGTTTTGTACTTTCAGGCTGACCCTGGCAGTATTGCCGGAAACTTTAACCGAGCTGCCTTCCGAGCCTTTTTCCAGTACCAGGTTCAGGCCTGTGCTGCTGTCTAAGGCCACATTCACAGATGCAGTAATCGTCGCAGATGCAGATACCTTAAGCGGGATTGCCGTCTTTGTGGAGCCGGATAACGCGATATTCATCTCTTTGGAAACAGTGACACTATTTACTTTTCCTTTCTCACCTACTGCCATTTTTACGTCCGCTTTCGGGGCATCCAAAGATACGTCCGATACCGTGCCTTTGATATCCATATCTGCTCTGGCACTTTCTGCCGCTGCATCCAGAGATACACTGCTGACCGTCCCTCCGTCTGCAACCGCTATGTTCACATCTGACTGCGGCGCGGCAAGCTTTACATCTCCGACGCTGCCGCTGACATCAATGTCCAGTTTCGCACGCTGCGCTGCTTCCCCTGCCGATATATTTCCCAGGGAACTTCCCTGCGAAACAGATACCTTCGCATCGGTGTCCGGCGACTGGAATGAAACTCCGTTTACGGTTCCGTTTACTTCCAGCGCCACTTTTGCGCCCGTCTGTGCAAATGCAATGCCGCTGACACTGGCACCCTTCGATACAACAATGCGTGCGGTCTTTGCAAATATGTTCAGAAAATTGCCGGATGCGTTTTCCAGCCACGTGCTGTCCCTGATTGCCTGCACAGAAACGGACTTAAAAGTTCCGTTATTTTCCATATCCGCATTCGGTGCATCCACAATCAGATCAATCCCTGAATAATCCGCTTTCGGAATCGTAAATGCGTCCTCCGCTTCTGTCTGGAAACGAAGCGTCTTTACAGCCGTATTTTTCAGCGCCGCCTCAAGCTGCTTCTGGCTGGACACCGTCACATCTTCTTTCTGTGCCTGTTCCGTATCCGGGGCTTTTGCTGCGGCTGCCTTTACGCGTACCTTACATGACAGCTGTCTGCTTTTTGCTGTTTTCTTTCCATTTTTCAGGACTGTGCGTGTAACCTTCACCCGGATTACTGCGGAACCTTTGCCTTTGCCTTTCAAAAGCACATACGTCTTTTTCTTGCCGTATGGCTTGCATACTGCAGCATCCGTCGTCGTCACTTTTTTGATTTTCCACCCCTGCTGATTGTTCACCAGCCTGAGCTTATAGCCCTTTTGCCCGGCCTTTAAGGTTTTTGAACTGACGTTTAGCTTTACCTGTTTTTGTGCAGCCGCTGATGCTTCCAGTGCAGGCACGCACGGAGCCATGGCTGTGCTGCATGACACGATGAAAGCTAAAAGCACTGCGGCTTTCATTTTTAACTGTCTGATTTTCATTGATCTTTTCCTCCTTGTCTGCTGGTCTGGTATTCAGCAGTCTGCTGTTATTTTACTAAAATCCAGTAACAAAAAACAGTACCCGGGTACAAACAGCATATTTTCCGGTACAACCGGCATATGAGCTATGGAGACGCATTCGAGTATGTCTATCTGGATGATAACGATATTATACGTTCAAAAATCATAAGAAATAAAGACGGGGGTGCGGACAAAAAACCGGACTGCTATAGGACTCCGATATGTATCAGAAGATACTGGTTACAGCAGAGCCGGTATTTACCAATGGCGGAAGCGTTATCTAAAGGAAGGTGCATCCGGTCTGATGAATAACAGAAATATTGCCTCTCAGATTTTATGGATATAATAAATAATTATCTTGTGTGGCATAATGAAACCAGAATAAAAAATCATTAGGATATATGAGTCCTGTGGTGTACAGACGAAGTCCTGGGTTAGCAGCTTAGCCAGTCCAAGAAATCGTCCGCACCCCCTGTCAAACTGGCGTTACAATATAGTGCAGAAGGCCGGGCGCTCTTTCATCATTCGTTCAAAAGGGCTGTTTGTAAAATTCATTCTTCGTCCTCCATTTCCTCGTGATCGTCCTCATCCCAGGGCGGCATATCATCTCCGCCGTCATAATCCTCCAATTCGTCCCCGTAGTCCTCCTCAGGCCCGGCAGCCTTTTCTTGTTTGGGGCGGTAAATCTTAAAGTACCAGCCAGCTCCGCCGCACATTTCTCAGCGCAGGAGCAGACTGCCGCCTCCGCCTCCGCTGCCTCGGCAGCGGTCAGCAGGTCGGCCTCGTCCACCATGTTCAAGAAGCAGGTTTGATACTGCTCACCCGCCTCGTCTATGGGCTTGTCATAGTCGGTGACAAGGTAAAAGGTGGCCCCGCCCCTGGTTTGGGCAGTGATAGCTGGTTCTTCTATGGTGGCGGGCTCCGCCTGGTGCTTTGGCGGTATTTTTCATGTTCAGGAAAACAAAAAAACTAAAATTTCGTTTGTAATAATAAGATTGCAAAGCCGAAAAGTATATTATATAATTATTATTACAAACCATCAGCTATAAACAATCGTCAGGCAAAGTAACATAAATATTAGAAAATCTCTCTGAAAAGAAGAATGAAAGCTGATTCCAGCATAGTCCTTCTTTTTCATAAACACATTTTATATGTCTGCCGTTTTGCATAATAAAGTTTTGTAAAGCGGCTGACATTTTTTACAATAAAGCAGGAATTGTATATGAATGATAACTGAAAACAGCAGATAAGGGGAACAGGAATGAAAATTTCAGAGAAAATTGAAGAATTGCTAAAATATTGTTCTGTATACCAGGGACATGTGAATATGATGGATGAGCGCAGGACGGATGATGATTTTCATGTTACATTACAGGAGGAGACGGATATTCTGGCCAGTCTGGATAAACTGCAGTTTATACTGCTGACAGGAGAAGCCGGAGACGGAAAATCCCGACTGATCCGGGCACTGTGGAATAAATTACAAGAGTGCGGATTTTGTGAGCCTTATATGGATTTTTCGGCTGAAACAGAGGAAGAAAAGGAAAAAATTTTACAGAGAATAGCGGATATTATTGATGGAAAAACGGACGAGCGTGTGATTATTGCAGCTAATGTCGGAATATTTACAAAAAGTGTACTCAAATACCAGCGGTCTTTGATGGAAAAACTGAACCGGGAAAGTGAAAGAGTAAAGATAATAAATTTTGAGAAAAGGAATCTTGCCCAGGATGAAAAAATCTTTCAAAAAATTGTACAGGCTTTTTTGAAGTATGATGGGAATCTGTGTGGAAACAGTGAATGCCAGTTTTATGGAAAATGTGCATTTCAAGAAAATTTAGATTATCTTCTCTCAGAAAAAGGAATAGAAAGCGTACGGGTGATGTGTGATGCAGTCTGTCTGATCGGGGAACATGTTACATTTCGGGAACTGCTGTCTCTCCTGTCTTATATGGTGACGTTTGGAGAAAGCTGCAGGGAGCGCGGGATAAAAGGAAACCAGGATAATGGGTTTATAGAATCTGTATTCAGACAGGAGCAGCATGCAGATCAGGTGCTCCTGCATATGTCTGATATGGATCCCGCATTTAAAAATTCACGGATCAATACAGCGGTTTATGCTTCAGTGGAAGAATGCCGCAGGGAAAAAAGAAAGAACTTTTTTTATGGACAGGAAAACCAGTACGGACTGCTTGCAGCTGATTATCTGACAGAATTTCGGGAAGTAATCCGGTTTTTTCAGAATGAGTGTTATATTGATTCTGCTGAAATCCAGAATGGAGAACTGTACCGTTTGAAACGAGGACTTGGAAGACTGACAAGGCGCGGGCAGAGCGACCTTGCCATGAAAGTTGTGGATACGCCTGTTATGCTTGGCAATGATATACAGACGGAATTTGAACTTGGAAATATTGACATGATCTGGCACAGGTACGGATTGGATTTTAACAGCCTGGATAAAATTTCAAATATGCCGGAAGGGCAGAACCGTTTTTCGATCAGCTATGTATATCAGGAAGAGGATGGTATTCTTGGCGCAATTACACTGACTGTAGACTACCGGCTGTTCCGTTTTTTAATGATGGCAGACGATTATTATTATCTGAGTTATAACAGCAAAACACTGGAAGATTATCAGATTAATTCTTTTTATCAGAAAATTTTAAAGAAAAAGAAAGGAGCTTATGAAAGGATGCATGTACGTTTTACCAGTGAACAGCTGAAACATCTGTGCGATTTTTCGTTAAGCGTCCAGCATCTGAACCATTTTTTAAAAGGGCAGAGCACTGTGGTTAAAATAAGAAAAGAGGGCTGATTATGGGTACTGGAGATAAAAATAATGAGAATAAACTGGCTGCGTACATAGGTATTTCAGGACCAGATACACCAAAATACCTGCTTGCTAATAATTTTTTGGCAGAATTTTTCCGGGACGATGCGCAGGATTATGAAAAACAGTATACTTATGAAGATTTTCTGAAGAAAAAGATTATTTTATGTGAGGAAGATGATGAGAGGAAGAAAGAACAGCTGGAAGAATCTTTTAATAATTTTTTTCGGAGATTTTCCGGGGATGCCCTGATTGTGTCTAAAAACAGGCATTATTATTTTCCGTTAAAACCACAGATGCTGCGCAGCTCAAAGACAAATCTGCGGCATCTTCTCTACTGTATGATTCCGGGGATTGAAAATGAAGATGTTTACCATGATGTGCAGATGCGGCTGTATAAGTATTTATACAGCGGGGCAGACGGAGTAAGTTATCTGATGAGTGTGATTTGTGAGGAGAAGAATTTTGATGAAAGCAGATGGCTAAGGCTGAATAAAAGGAATCATGAATTTGAGATGCTGAAAGAAGGAAATTTTAAAAAGATTTGTGAAAACTTTAAAGAAGACTTATTCAGACTGCTTGGGCATCCGTTTTTTATCCGTCTGGATTTTTATAAGCGTTATGATTATCTGGCTACTTTATTAAACTTTTATGTTGTACAGTTTATTATCAATAAAAAAACAGTTGGTGTGAACAAAGGCTATGTGCTCTGCCAGGGTTCCAGCCATCTGGCAAAATGCGAGGCATACCACCGGGCCTGCGTACAGAATTACGCAGAAATCCGTTTTGTATTCCAGACAGAACTGAAGCAGTTTTATATTGAATGTTTAGCAGAAAAGCAAAGTGATAATCATGTTTGTGTTGTAAATGAGAAAGACAATATTTTTGTAAAAATCAAAGAGAATGAACAAGTAGAATTTATTAAGTTTGTAAGAACAGTCTTTCATTCTAGTTTTAATGAAGAAGCAAAATTGTCTTTTTATCCGTCAATCCGGAAGGTATTTGCTTTAGAGGGAATCAGCGATAAGACATATTCTGTGGAAGAATTTGTCATGTACTATATTGATTTCAGCAGTGCGAGAAAGGGATCTACACTGACCAAAATTTCTTCTGCGCTGAATACCTGCGGAAAAGATATCTCCTTTGTGTTTCCCAAAACACGTTCAAAACATAAATATTTTGCACTGTCTCCGTTACTGCTGGATTTTTTTGTCAGGCTGTATCTTGCGAAAGAAATGAGTTCTTATGCATACCTGGATAATTTTCTATCCTTTTTGCAGGAACGGTATGGAATCTGTATTCAGAAAAATGAGCGTATGGATAAGATATTAAAAAACCTGCATGTGAAAGTCCCGTTTCAGGAGTTCAGGGAGAATGAGCGGGCTTTGATTGAAAATTTAGATGAAATTAACTGCCTGATTCGTCTTTCTGACAGCGGGTATGTAATCACTCTTCCGGAAGAGAAAGGAGAATTTATTCTTTTATGACAACAAAGTTTATCAGATATATGCAGAGGTACCTGGAACTGCTTACGGACGGACAAAAAGAATTTTTTATTGCGATTGTAGATATAGATAAGAGTCTGTCGGAAAAATTTTTACAGCAGAAAGCAGATTATGCAATGGCATGGTTTGACCGGAAAGAGTATTCGCAGGCTGTTGTACTGCGTAATGACAAAAGTATATCCAGAATAGTGCTTTTTTCCAGTGACAGTGTTAAAATGATTGATTCTTTAAAAGATTTTATAGAATATCCTGCAATTCCCGAAGATAAGAATATGTTCTGGGAATGCCTGTCGGCTGCATTTGATGCGAAACTGGATAAATATTGCAAAAAACTGCTTGAAACGGTAATGGAATACAGGCGGGTTTCACTGGAAGAGCAGCTCAGCTATCTGGACTCCTGCGTAGATGAAAAAAGCGGAAATTTTATCTTTGAACATATGGCAGATCATTTGTACCAGCTGGAATTATGGACGTTTGATAAAGCAGAAAAGGCAAAGAATAAGACTAAATTAAGAAAGCTGATACGGAATTCAGATGCTTTGCTTGCTGAAGCAAGACTGATGAGTGGAATTACGCAGAAAAAAATAGATTTTCCGCCCAGGAAACGAAAAATGATTCTTCAATCCCTTTCTAAAAATGATTTTAGAACCATATTTGAAAAGGTTAAATATGATGAACAAATGGAGCAGCTGTTTAAAGGCAGCGTACGCACTCGCAAAGATCTTCCACACGAAAAGCTGGAAGAACATGTGTATGAAAATTCTTACGAGTATGCGATGCAGGTAAAGCTGAAAGAATCAATGGAGGAAATTGAAAAAGATTTCATAGAAGATGATGAAAAAGATGGAAGAAATAATGATCAGACTGAGAATGAGATATTGCAGGACAGTATGCAGAAGTTTTGTTATCAGGATGACCAGAGGATAGAGGCCGAATTCCAGGAAATAACAGATGAAATGGAGCGGTTAAGTCTTACTAATGAAAAAAAGAAATTATTGAAGCAGCAAATTGCAGAGATTAAGCAGAATTTTCTGGAAGCAAAAACTGAAGGAGGCAAATGTACGCCTGCATGTCTGTGGAATTATGCACGGAGCCAGAAAAAATTTGTTAAGAGTTATTTTGCATTGTTGGGCAAATGCATAGCAGATATGGGAATTGCAAGAATGTGTGTAGGTGAGCAGTTTTTAAGCCGGCTGCAAAACATATTCTGCGATAATGAGGAAAATGGATTGATAAAGATGCCTTTTTATCATCCTCTGGCTGGATTTTATTTTATCAAACTTCAAAAAAAATATGAAACATTCAGAAAGCTGTTAGACGTACAGACGGGTGAATTTGGGGAACAGGCAGTCTGGGCGCTGATCGAAAAAGAAAGAATGAAATTCCCGGTCCGGTATATGCTTTATAAGGAAGAACTGTACCAGCTGGATTACAGCAGCTTAAAAAATATGGATGGGTATATTTTATTTGAGCGGAACCAGGAGAATACCTCTGGTTCATGGGTAAATATCCGTCTTTTGAATGATGATTTGCTGGATTATTTGAATCGTCAGAATTATCTGGCAGAAATACAGGTGACGATTGTAGATATTAACGATATAAAAGAAATTACGTCTATGATAAACAGGCTGAAAAATTTTGCTGCATCTGAAAAGAGCATGGTGCATAAAGTTGTTTTAAATATTGTCAGCAGCAAAGAGGAAGAATTAAAAAAGCAGCTTCAGGAAAACATGGAGATAGATCTGGACTATCCGCAGGTTTTATTCCGTTTTGCAAAAGAAAAGTATATGAATGGACAGCAGTATGATATGGAACGGATCATTCAGGATTCAGATCTTTTGTTTTTGGCAGACAGCAGTTTATTATATCAGAAACCGAGGCTGAAAGAATGGACCAGTGAGCCAAACCGTCTGATAATCGCTTTTGAGCAGTTTGATCCGGGAAAGTTACCAGAAGAAGAACAGGATCAGATATTGGAAGTCATGTGGGACAGTATGCATTATATGGAGCAGGAGCAGGGTGTGAAGCTGTCGTTTTGGGATACTAAGGAACTAAACCAGTCCCTGCTGAATCTGATACGAAAAGAAGTAAGGGACGATCCGCACCGTACAGTAGTGATCCTTTCTTCAAATACACAGCTGATGCAGCATCTGTATCATCTGCCGGAATTCCAGATGCGTCACAGTATTTTATCCGGACAGGATATGCTGCTGGTTAATTTTCATGCAGGCAGCAGACGCAAGCTGTTAAAAGAAGACGGGGAAGCATCAGTGACTGTGCCTTTGAAGTCGTTTTTGGAAGGAGTAACGGGTCTGGATGATATAAAATGTGTCCTGTCTGATGAGAATGAGTCACCGGAGGTACCGTATCTGACGGTTGCGTACAGGAAAATGAAGATTGTCTTTCTATGTACAGTTTTTGTAAATGCCCAGAAAGAAGAACAGAAATGTAAAATACATTATATAGATCTGATGAAAGAGGCTGTACAGCTTTTAGACCAGAGCAGTGCATTTAAAGATGAATTTATTGCGATGCTGTATGAGGGAGCGGACAATTATCAGACGGCTTTGATGCTGGATTATATGCATAGGACAAACAGCTGGATTGAAAAGTGTGGATATGAATATAAGCAGGAGCAGAAAAAAGCAAAAACAGTAAAGTCTGTGGATGCGGTGGATGTAATGCAGTTTCAAAAGATGCTTGCATTTGTAAGAGAGCGGGATAATATTACTGAATTTGACGTATATACATTTATGAAGCAGGGCTTATATAAAAAAGAAATGCTTGGACAGTGTATACGTGTGGATCATCAGCTGCATCTGCTGGATCAGGATACACTGGAAAAAATACAGCAGCTAAATACAAAACTGGAGGAGAAAAATGGGTAACAGTACGAAGAAAAATAAAATTATTATGGTAAATTCATTTAAAGGAGGTACTGGGAAAACTTCGGTAGCGCTGTCTAATTGTGTACATAACTGTATGTACAGCAAAGAGTATGAGAATGTTTTTTTTATTGATATTGACCGGTTTGGCACGAGTATGGCTTATGCTCTATTCCAGGATGGAGAGCTGCCGTATTATTTTGAACAATATACAGAAGCCTGTTATGAAAGGGTATGTAATCCGATCAAAGTTGATAAGAAAGGTAACGGATTTTATGCAGTACTTCTGAATCCGGTTGCAAATCGCAGGCAGGATTATCATGTCAGTGGAAGGTTCTGGGAGCACACCGATATAGGGGGTACAGTTTTTTATAAAGATTTAATTTCCTTTATGAATAAGTGTATGTCTCAAAGTGTGAGCAATCTGTTTGTGGTAGATTGTTCACCGGGACTGACAGATCTGGAACGCCAGTTACTGGATGCATTTTATGGAATGCGCCAGAAGGGTACAGTATCAGAAATAGAGGAGCTTTATGTTACAACTTTTGATGCTTCTCAGATTCGAAAGACAGTTGATTGTCTGAACGACAATAGGGGCTTTTTACACAGAGGAAACCGGAATGTCAGTATTGTATTGAATGATCTGCATAACTGGGAGGAAAATTCATCTGACAGTCACTTTGATTGGAGAAAAAATGCCTCGGATATTTTAAAGGGGCTGAAAGATAGTGAGTGTGTGAAAATAAGATATAAAAAATTTGAAAAGGATCAGTTAATGGTCAGCATGATCGACAGCCAGAAAAAAATGACTGATGCTATCTATGCATTTGTATTGCTGCAGGAGTACAGGGAAGATTTTTATTCAGAGAAGTCAGGTCATGAGGATTGATTTATAGAAAGGATGCGGAATGAAAAGAAGTTTAAATGGGAGAAAATTAGATGATAATAAGATGTATGATTTTTTTCAGGAAGAAGCTAAGGCGGTTTTTTTAGAATTTTCTGAAAGGAAAGGTTCAGAATATAAACCCCCGGTACGTCAGATTACACAGGAAGGAATTTCAAAAATTTATAACAGCCTGCGGGTAATGTATAACAAGGAAGATTCCGTTCAGGAAATCTGCCTGATTGATAATTTATCCGAGATACTTAGCAGCTCCGTGGATATAAAAGGTATGGAACATCTTCTGATCAATAATTATGCAGCAATAGAAAATAGTATCTTTCTTGAGCATTCTTCTGAGGGTTCGCCAAAAAGAATTCGTGAACATTATAAACATCAGTTTCGCAATGCTTATCTGGGACTTGTACTTTTAAGGGATTTTCATTTGGATGATTGTATCGAAAGCTGTATCTTAGATAAAAAGAATGAATATGACCGTTTGATTTTATCTGCTGTATCTGAGAATAGAGAGCAGCTAAAAGAAATAATTTATAAAAGTTTTCTGGTTAGTGCACTGTTTCATGATATAGGCTATCCGTTAGCTTATTATTTTCGAACAGCTGATGAGATTCACCAGTTTACGCCGTTCTTTAAAATTGTAAATCCTGCAGTTAAAACAGTGTTCGCAGAAATTAAGGCATTGCTGAACAATAGCTGGCTGTTTCGGACGGTAGAATGTGAGGAAATAAGAAAAAAATACGAATCTAACGATCACGGATGTTTTTCAGCTATTAGTTTTTTAATGAATTTTTATTTTTCTGGCGTAATATATACGCTGGATGGGAAAGAGCAGTGTATTGTGGAAATGGCGGCTGTTGCAATCTATAAGCATACAAATCGTTATGATGAAAATAATCGAATGGTTTTTTGCTGTGATCCGCTTTCTTATTTTTTAAGGATGTGCGATGACTTGCAGGAATGGCAGAGATTTTTAGTCATTATTGAGGATACACATAATTATTTACAGTGCAGCAAATGTGGAAAGATCATCCATCAGTCAGAGCATGACAAACGCATCTATCAGTGCGGCTGTGGAAAACAGTTTCTAAAAATTACACAGATGGAAAACAAGAAGATGAATTATATTGATATATGTGGCGGTATGGAAATAACAAATGATGGGGGAGAGATTCATATTTATTTGGAGTATGACTATTTCCGGATGATTGAATTGCTGCTGAGTGATTATGAAGCAGTTATTTACCGGGACAAGGGGTTAAAGAATGTTGAAAATATGCTGAAATGCCAGAATGGTCTGCCGGATATCAGGCTGCATTATTTTTTATCGAATAATCCGGCTGAAATTATTAAACAGATGTGGAAACGGTCGCAAAAAAAGGAAGCAGATTTTGTGAATTGGATGAACAGACAGCAGAATAAGGATGAATTGAGAGAATTTTTAGATATATGTAATGAAAAGCTGGAAAATAAATCATTTGGAAGGGAGATAGAAAAAAATACAGTAAAATATGCTGGAGCTGCGAAAAAATTTGCCAAAAAGTATCTGGGTGAGATTTATACTTTATGGAAGTTTTTATACACATGATGAACCGGGTGTTTGTGGCATTAAAGCATTGAAGCAGACGAGAGCTGGATGATAGTACCATCCGACATAATATGATGTCTTTTCATGCAGCTGAATACAGAAGAACAGGAATGGGGAACAGTATGATGAAATGGAATTTTCCAAGCAATAATTATGGAGAAGTAAATGGAATCGGCCAGGCTGGCATTGAAACATTTAAAGGGACTCCTTATAAATCACTGGCAAGAGAAATCTGCCAGAATTCATTAGATGCCAGGGCTTATGCTGATAAACCGGTTATGATAGAGTTTTCAGATTCGCGTCTTTGCATGGAAGAGATACCGGATTTTCAGAAATTGAAACAGGCATTGGAACTGTGCAGAGATTTTTGGAAAAAGCAGAAGAATAAAAAGACAATTGATTTTTTTGAAAAAGCTGTTCTGGAAGCTTCAAAAGAAACAGTATCTGTTTTGCGGATTAGTGATTCAAATACTATAGGGCTGACAGGTTCAGATCAGGATTATAATACACCATGGCAGAATCTTGTAAAAGCATCAGGTGTTTCTGATAAGGGAGAAAATTCTGGCGGAAGTTTTGGAATTGGAAAATCGGCAGCTTATGCATGTTCTGTTTTTCGCACAGTTTTTTATGCAACCAAAGATGAGAATGGACTGGAGGCCAGCCAGGGAGTTGCACGTCTTGTATCATTTATACCTGAAATATCTGATTCTGATCAGGATGCAGACTGTATCACAACTGGAATTGGTTACTGTGGAGAACCGCATAGAAACCGGGCAGTATCTGAGTGTATTTCTCTTGATCATCAGTTTAAAAGAACAGAAGCTGGAACAGATGTTTATATTTTAGGATTTATGAATAAGAAGGGCTGGGAGTATGATATTGTATCATCAGTTCTGGACGATTTTTTAATAGCGGTGTTTTATGGCACGTTATTAGTTAAGATAGGTAATGTAACGATTTCAAAAAAGACTCTTCCTGATATTGTAGAAAAGTATAGAGATTCTGCACCAATGGCATATAATTATTATCAGACTCTGGTTTCAGGGGAAGCCAGGACGATAGAGCATCACTTTGAAAATCTGGGGGATATCGAACTGCATGTGCTGATTCAGTGCGGACTGCATCGCCGCGTTTTCATGAGCAGGAGTAACGGAATGAAAGTCTTTGATCAGAAAAACTTTCCAAGCTCGATTCAGTTTGCAGGAATATGTATTCTAAAAGATAGCGGAATCAATTCCTATTTTAGAGAGATGGAAAATCCGCAGCATTCAGCATGGGAACCGGAACGTCATAGCAAGCCGGCAGAAGCTAAGAAATACAGGCAGGCGCTGCTGCGGTTTATAAAAGAAACGGTTTTAAGTTTAGGGCGAAAGACAGCTGTTGCCGAAATAGATGCGCAAGGCGTTGGAGATTTTCTTCCAGATGATATTACCGAAGATGCGGGCAGTAACAGGAAAGAGGCACTATCGGATAAAACAAAAAGTATAGATCTGAGCCTGTCTGAAGCAAAGAATATCCAAAAAGGCTGGGAAACAGTGATGAAAAAAGAAGGATCTGATCACATAGACGATTTTGGAGAAGTTTTAGAAGAAGAGTATGGCGATTCTGGCAGTAAGGATTATAGCAATGGAAATGAAACAGGTTTAAAACAAGGTACAAATTATGGCGGAGGGGATGGATCCGGTCCGGGAAAAAATGGAGATGGTCCGAACCGTTATGACAGTGGAATGCCTGAAACGAATGAAAGTGAAATTGTGCGGACGAGATATGAAATACATACAATTGCTGTGCGGCTGATATTAAAAGATGCGTCATGTAATAGATACAAACTGATTTTTATTCCAGAAAAAACAGCTGGCAGAGGGTATTTACAAATAAAACTTTCCGGTGAGCAGAGCAGCTTTGATGTTAATATAAATAGTGCTTTTAATTGCATGACATCTGAAAAAATGGATGTTTCCAGAAATAAGATATTTCTCAGTAATATTATTAAAAATAACAGGATGATTGTCGAATTTGAGGTTGATTATTCTGAACGCAGTTCGATGGAGGCAAGGCTCTATGGATATAAAATATAAACTGTATCCGTATCCGGTTCTGGCAGAAGGTGCGGATGATTTTGTGAGTAGTTCCTTTACGTTTGAGACAGCAGTAAGCAGAGGGATTCGAGAGATTAAGTTTTCATTTACTATGAAACTGAAAAATGAGGAAATTCTGGCAATGCTTGAGCAGGGTGATGCAGAATATCTGATTCATATAGAATGTCCGGTTACAGGCTGCAGAAATATTGTAAAATCACATACGTCCTTTTTTACGAAAAGCATTTCTGAGAAAGATCTGAATGGAAAAGTATCTGTCTGCGCATTCATTGTTGCAAAAAAGGATCTTCCTGCATACATAAATAAAGACTTCAATACAAATTATGAAGGTATTACGTTTTTCGTGGATAGAGGAGGTATTCTTGCCATTGGCGGCCAGTATCATCTGAATGTATTGAAAGACACGGAAGAATTAGCACGGATTCCTTCTGTGTTTACCATATGTAAATATGCGGCAAATGCAGATGAAAGCATGAGAATAGATATGGAGCAGGAAAAAATAGCTATATCCCTGTCGGATCAAAGTTTTCAAAATTATAAACTGCTGTCAGGAAATCCGATTCTGTTTCCAGTACTGCATGCGATGATTATCATTCCGGCCCTGATTTATGTGTTTGAAACGATGCGCAATGATGGTACAGAAGACTACGAAGACTACAGGTGGTTTGCAGCTATCGCAAAGACTCTGAAAAAATATGGACTGGCTCTGGACGAAACAACATTGAATCATATGGATTCTTATGATCTGGCACAAAAACTTCTTGATGTGCCAATTGATAAAGCTTTGAGTGCCATTGCAGCATTAGATGATGGCGGGGAGGATACAGAGTGATTTTACATTTTTTGAAAGAGGACAGTCTTGCTGCACTGAAAACGAATGTATGGGCAAATATTAAATTATATGAAAACAAAACGAATGACTGGATTTATGAGTATTTTGACGGGGAATCCCCTTTTGCAGAATATAAAGACCCGGTAAGTGATTTTCAAATGCAGTACTTGAAAGATGGCAGCCATATTGGCCGGACTGATGTGGAAAATTCCATTCAGATTTACCGCGCAATGATGAAGATCACGGATACACAGGCAGCGGATGAGCGGTTCTGGGCAGGATTATGCCATGGAGATTTCTGGGACTACATGCATAACCGCTGGGAAAACATCAAGGTGTCAGGGGATATGGTTTCAAGTCTTCTGTGGAGGTATTTTTATAATACCAAAAACGGCATTCGCAGGGCGATGTTTCGCAATACACTTTCACGGCTCTGGTGGTTAGGAAGATTAACGTATGATGAAAACCGTAACGACCCGTTTGAATTAACCAGATACTGGGAAGAGGACTTTTCTACTAAGATGCTGATTTTGTTTTCGAGTAATTATATGGGGAATCAAACGATTACGAGAGGCCTGGTTTCTGCATTGATGGAATTGGAAAGACAAGAGGTTACTATCAGCGGGCAAAAAAGGGAGCTGTATTATTTAGCCAGCCAGTATTTGAATCTGTATGGAGGTACACATATTTTAGACTATTATAGTGAAAATGAAATTAAGGAAAAGGTAATGCATTATATAAAAAAGCTGTCCGCAAGCAGTAAATAAAGCAATTGTCAAAATCAATTTACCGCATATATTATAGCAAAAAGGCGCTGTTCCTTAACAAAAACGGGTTAAAAGTACGACCCGCTTTTTAACCTGTTATCATAGATTTTGGTCTAGGAAGCCTAGAGCTGCTTTTTGTTTCAGCATAAAATAAGCATCTGCTGTTTATCACTTTTATAATCTGAAACGGAAGCAGCTTTGCCATATACGATCTTTACCCCGCTTTCTATAAACTCATTCCATGTCTGGAAAAATTCTTTTGAATCTGGCAGTTATTTCTCTGGTACTCAGAAGGTGTCATCCCCGTCACAGATTTAAACACCCGGTTGAAATGGGTCAGGCTGGAAAATCCGGTTTCCCTGCTGATCTGGGTGATGTTCAGATCCGTTTCCATAAGTTTGCGCTGGGCATTCATAATACGTGTGACATTCAGATACTGGATCATAGTACAATCCATATGCCGCTTAAATTCACGGCACAGGTAATAAGGGCTGATATAAAATGTTTTTGCCAGCTGTTCCAGACTGATGTCTTCCTGATAGTGTTTATGGATGTAGCCAATGATCTGGCGTATCCGGTCAAACTGTTCTTTTTTGGCAGGTTCTTCCCGCTGTACCTGAAGTATAATGGAAAATAACAGTGTATTTAACAGTGTATGCATATAAGCGTTTCGGAAAACAGAGGAATCGTCCTGTTCGCTTAAAAGGGAATTTAGCAGACTGTGGATATTCTGGCTGTTCTTTGTTTCCGGGCGGTACATGCCATTTCCATGGTCCAGTGCATCCCGCAGCTCTTTGGAATCAATTTCATCTGTGCAAAAATACAGTACCAGCCGTTTGAAAGGCACATTTTTATCCCCGTAGGAACGGTGCAGGATATATGGGGAAAATAGGAGGAAGTTTGAAGAGGCAGAAAGCGGATGGTACTACAGCCAGCGCCTGAAATCCGTACAGATTAAGTACCGCAATCCGAAGAAAGATTATCAGGTGCTTGTCTCCTTTGAACAGTTTGACTTAATCGGTATGTAATTATGGGAGGTTACTACTATGAAAAAATATGCAGCATTATTCACAGCATTTCTACTGGCTGTACTAAGCCTGACAGGATGCGGGCAGCTGGGTTCTGAAAATGAAAATATGGAGCAGCTGATGGCAGGAGTAATTGCCATGACGAAAGTTTCTGCACCGGGACTTGCTACGTACAATGAGTCTTATCATACATTTGGGCTTCCTTATATATTTGACAGTACAGAAGATTTTTACCATAAAATGGATTCCGGCCAGATGAAAGATTTCTTTCTCTCGTCCAAAGACGACGGATTTGTGACACTGACTTATTATACTTCCGGAGCACGTTCTTTTTATACAAAAAATAAGGCAATCCGTAAGCCGGAGGATTTGAAAGGATTAAAAATCCGTGTGCAGGATATGAAATCGCAGACAGACATGATGAACGCTTTAGGCGGCATTCCGGTAGCGATGTCTTATGGAGATGTGTATACATCCCTGCAGACAGGCATTATTGATGGTACAGAAAATAACGAAACAGCGCTGACGACAGGCAAGCATGGCGAAATCTGTAAAGTATTTTCTACCGACCAGCATGCGATGATTCCGGATGTAATGGTGATGAGCGCAAAGGTATGGGAGACGATCAGTCCGCAGGACCAGCAGATTATTTTAGATGCAGCATATGCTTCTACGGAAAGCCACAAGATTGCATGGGATGCAGCGATTCAGGAGGCAGTTGAAGAAGCGTCCGGCCAGATGAATGTAGAATTTGTAGAAGATGTAGACAAAGAAGCGTTCCGTGAAGCGATTAGCGGCATGATACAGGAGTACTGTACAGAGTATCCGGGCGTACAGAATCTGCAACAGCAGCGCCAGATACTGATGGCGTTTTTGGATATATTGATTCTGGTGTTTGCAATACTGGTTATTACGATTGGCGGTTTTAAGCTGGCAATGAGTGCAACGCACGAATTTTCTGCCCTGCTTGGCATTCCAAGAAGCCTGGTGTATGGCATGGCACCGCTTTCCGGCCTGTTTATCATTATGGCGCAGATTATAAATATCTATGAAGACGTGACTGGCATTACGATTGAAGGAGGGGACGAAAAATGAGTATAGGTACAACAACGGTAATCCTGTTTGCGGTATTTGCAGTTCTGCTTTTTTTAGGCTGCCCGATATCCGTAAGCATTGTAATATCTTCGATTGTAACAGCAATTTCGACTCTGACATGGGATCAGATTACGTTTATTACGATGCAGAAGATGAACAGCGGTGTAGAAAGTTTTTCGCTGCTTGCAATACCATTGTTCATTCTTGCAGGAAACATTATGAATAACGGCGGCATTGCCAGACGGCTTGTTAATTTTGCCAAGCTGTTTGCAGGCTGGATTCCGGGTTCCCTGGCGCAGGCGAACGTAGTAGGCAATATGCTGTTTGGCGCGCTGTCAGGGTCTTCCGTAGCGGCAGCATCCGCCATGGGCGGCTGTATTTATCCGATACAAAAAGATGAAGGATATGATCCGGCGTTTGCGACTGCCGTTAATATCGCTTCTGCTCCTACAGGGCTTTTGATTCCTCCGACCAGTGCGTTTATTGTATATTCTACCGTGGCAGGCGGTGTGTCGATTTCTACACTGTTTATGGCAGGTTATGTACCAGGCGTCCTGATGGGGCTTGGATCGATGATTGTGGCTTTTATCTATGCGAAAAAGCATAAATATCCGACCAGCGGCTTTCCGGGTGCATCGGAAGCAGTCAGGGTGACACTGCAGGCATTTGTGTATTATACTGCCTGATTCTTTCCGTATGCTATAAGAGCCTGACCATGCAGTCTTTTATGAAAATATTAGTAAACAGTGCATGTACCAGCGGCATTATTTTGTTTTTAATTTCTGCGTCTTCCGCGATGTCGTTTGTAATGGCATATTCCGGTATCCCGGCAGCTATCAGTTCTGGGATTATGGCAATTTCTACAAATAAGATCGTAATATTCCTGCTGATGAATATCATTCTGATGGTTGTAGGAATGTTTATGGATATTACGCCGGCGATTCTGATCTTTACACCGATTTTTCTGCTGATTGCGCAGAGCCTGGGAATGACGGATATTCAGTTTGGCGTTATGCTGATCTTTAATATGTGCCTTGGGAATATCACTCCTCCGGTTGGATCCGTGCTGTTTGTCGGATGCGGGATCAGTAAACTCAGGATAGAGGATGTTACGAAGATGATGCTTCCGTATTTTGCAGTATTGTTTGTACTGCTTATGGCTGTGACGTATATTCCGGCGCTGCTGGGCCTGATATAGGAAGATAGAATGCACCTGGGTATGATTTGATATGATACCTCTGAAGCTGGCAGATGAAATATAACAGTCTGTTGCTTTGGAGGTATTTTGCATGTCCGGAATTTGTAATAATTACTAAAATACTGATAAATTTTTTAGGAAATATTTATAATTGCCAGAACCATGGAAGTGTGGTAAATTAGATAAAGAATAATTGAGATTGGAATTGTTACTGGCATTTGGGCCAGGCAAGACCCATAGTTATGATTAATAGGCCGATGTGAATGCATAGGTGTATTAATGATAATTATGGGTTTTTTTGTCTGGAATTTTGCATTTGATATAGATGACAGATCGCGGAGGGAGCGTTATGGTCGCACGGCAGATTTTAAACAATAACCTTGTGCTAACAAAGAATAGTGCAGGCGAAGAGATTATTGTAAAGGGGAAAGGAATCGGTTTTCAAAAGTCTAAAGGGGATACGATTGATGAATCCAGAATCGAAAAGATTTTTACATTTGAAAAAACCAGGCAGGGCAGGCGCTTCCAGAGTTTTCTTTCGTCCATGCAGGCGGAATTTATTGATTTGTCGGACAAAATCGTGGACTATGCTCTGATGCAGTATGATATGAAACTCAGAGACAGTATTTATATTGCATTAAGCGATCATCTGGAGGGGGTGTACAGCCGTTACAAAAACGGAATACAGCTGCCGAACGGGCTGCTGTTTGATATCCGGCGGATGTACCGGCAGGAATATGAGGTCGGAAAACATGCTCTGGAGCTTTTGAAACAGGAAAAAGGCATGGAGCTGCGTAACGATGAGGCCGGGTATATTGCCATGCATTTCATCAATGCGCAGACAGATCACGATATGGAAGATATCTGCATGATTACGAAAGTGGTCGGAGAAGTGCTGGACCTGGTGCAGATGTATTTTGGCATGGTTTTAAATGACGAGGATTATAATTTTCAAAGACTGCAGACACATCTGAAATTTTTTGCCCAGCGGCTTTTGATGGGCAGCCAGTATTATGAGCAGGATGACGGGCTGTTTGAGGTGATCCGGGAGAGATATCCGGACGTGTATGCCTGTGTGTTAAAAATTGTGGCGCACATTGAAAACCAGTATCATTATAATATGAGTAAAGAAGAAATGCTGTATCTGATGATTCACATTGAGCGGGTCAGAGGTAAATAAGCTGCTGGCGTACCGCTGCAGTAAAATCCTCAGAAACGGGGAATGCTGCCGGAAGCGGCAGGCGAAATTTTTGTACGGTCAGGTACATGGTCAGCCGCGGAGACTGTGGCCTTTCAGTAAATAGATGATTTTTAAGGTAAAGGAGTATGAAATATGGCGAAAGATTATAGTGCAGCAGCCAGACGGCTGGTAGAGCTTGCCGGAGGGAAGGATAATATTAAAAAGGCCTTCCATTGTATGACGAGGCTGCGGTTTAATGTCAGGGATAAATCTCTGGTGGATGACAAAAAGATGACACAGCTGCCGGAAGTGGTGGGGGTGAACTGGCATAATGACCAGTGTCAGATCATTATCGGCAATGAAGTCAGTGCGGTATATAAAGCAGTGGAAAAGCTGGGTGTGGCGACAGAAGACGGCGCTGCACAGGAACCGGCGGAGAAAAAAGGTGTATTTTCTACGATTGTAGATTCGATTACCGGTTGTATGACGCCGATGATTCCGGCGCTGACTGCAGCCGGTATGATGAAGGTAATTCTGACGATTTTAAACGCTTCCGGGCTGTTAACCGAGGCAAGCATGACGTATCAGGTACTGAGCCTGATTGGGGATTCAGCGTTTTATTTTATGCCGTTTCTGATTGCAGCCAATGCGGCAAAGGTCTTTCATGTGAACCAGTCACTGGCGCTGATTATTGCCGGGGTATTTTTGCATCCGACATTTGTAAACCTGGTAGCAGGGGATGCTGCAATTACGTTTATCGGGCTTCCGGTTACAAAAGCCAGCTATTCTTATTCGGTTATTCCGATTATTCTGATGGTGTGGATTATGTCTTACATAGAAAAGATAGCAGACGCGGTTACACCGAAAATGTTAAAGATTATTATGCATCCGACGCTGGTTATTCTGATTGCTGCGCCGATTGCGCTGATTGTGATCGGGCCGCTTGGGAATATTGCGGGTGAAGGACTGGCGGCAGCGATTAATTTCCTGTCTGCAAAACTGGGATTTGTGATTGTCGGATTATTAGCGGCATTTTTCCCGTTTATCGTTATGACGGGCATGCACCATGCACTGACACCAATCGGGCTGTCTGCGATTGCGACAGGCGGATCGGATGCGCTGATTTTTGTATCACAGGTATGTTCGAATGTGGCACAAAGCGGTGCGTCACTGGCAGTCGCATTCAAAAGCAGGGATAAGTCGATGAAACAGCTTGCTTCTGCAGCAGGTATTTCCGCTGTGATGGGAATTACAGAGCCGGCCCTTTATGGTGTTACGTTAAAACTGAAACGTCCGGTCGTAGCGGCAGCGATTGCGGCAGGCATCGGAGGAATTGTCGGCGGTATCCTGCAGGTTTCTTTGTATATTGCACAGAACAGTATTATGGCTGTCCCTGCTTTTATTGGAGATAAAGGGATGAGCAACCTGTTCTACGGAATCGTTATGATTGCAGTATCGTTTATCGGTGCGTTTGTCTTAACGATTGTGATTGGTTTTCAGGATGAAGGGGAACAGATACAGGGGACTGGTACAGATGAAGCAAAAGACACGTCAGCGCAGATGCAGCAGCCTTCCCAAAACGGATCTGCCGGAATCACACGTAAAAATGTGTCTGCTCCGGTCAAAGGAAAAATTGTCGAGCTGGCACATGTGCCGGACCAGACATTTTCAGAAAAAATACTGGGTGACGGCATTGCCATTCTGCCGGAAGAAGGCAGAATATATGCTCCTGCAGACGCCGAAGTATCCTGTGTCATGGATACAAAACATGCAGTTGCGCTCACCACGGTGCAGGGCCTGGAAATTCTGATTCATGTGGGTCTGGAAACGGTGGAGCTTAAGGGAAAACATTTTACATCTCATGTGCAGAACGGGGAAAAGGTAAAAGAAGGCGACCTGCTGCTGGAGTTTGATTTAGAAGGCCTGAAAAAGGACGGCTATCAGACGGTAACACCAGTGATTATCACGAATGCGGGTGATTTTGTCAGCGTACTGCCGATGTTAAAAGAAAACGAACATGTGGTAAACGGAGACCAGCTGCTCAAAGTACTGTAAACAGAAGCACAGAAATCCAAAGCTGCATGTTAATAAAGGAAGAATGGAGGAAAGCAGGTTATGAAAGAAATCACAGGATTTCCGGATGGATTTTTCTGGGGCGGAGCGACGGCGGCGAACCAGTACGAAGGGGGCTGGGATGAAGACGGCAGAGGCCCTTCGATTGCGGATATTCTGACCGGAGGAAGTGTAGACAGGGAACGGAGGATTACGCCTCCGGCTCCTCTGGCAGAGGAGTTTTATCCGAATCATGAAGCTTCTGATTTTTATCATCACTGGAAAGAAGATATCGGGCTGTTTGCGGAAATGGGATTTAAGATGTACCGGATGTCTGTTTCATGGTCCAGGATTTTTCCGAAGGGGGATGAAGAGGAGCCGAATGAAGCCGGCCTGCGTTTTTACGACCAGGTTATTGACGAGCTGTCAGCACATGGCATTGAGCCGATGATAACGATCTCCCATTATGAGAATCCGCTGCATTTATCTTTGGAATACGGCGGGTGGAAGAACCGCAGGCTGATAGATTTTTATCTGCGGTATACGAAAGTACTGCTGGAACGGTATCGCGGGAAAGTGAAATACTGGCTGACGTTTAATGAGATCAATATGCTTACGGAGCCGTTCGGTGCCTATTTCTGCGCCGGGATGGCTGATCCTGCGGATAACAATGAACAGTGCCGTTTCCAGGCGATGCATCACCAGCTGGTGGCAAGCGCGCTGGCCGTGCGTATGGCACATGAGACTGACCCGGAAAACCATGTCGGGTGTATGCTGGCGTATCATAACGGGTATCCTTATACGTGTCATCCAAAGGATGTGTTTTATGCGCAGCAGTATGGACAGATACACAATTCGATTGCCGGAGATGTGCATGTAAGGGGTGTTTATCCTGGATTTGCGCGGAGATATTTTAAGGATCATGGGATTACGCTGGATGTCCGGCCGGAGGATGCGCAGATTTTAAAAGAGGGGACAGTGGATTTTGTAAGCATCAGCTACTATTCGAGTACGTGTGTGAGCATGACGCAGGATGGAGAGACAACGGCTGGAAACGGCACAGCGAATATGAAAAACCCGCATCTGGAGACTTCGGACTGGGGCTGGCAGATAGATGCGCTTGGACTGCGTTATGTGCTGAACCAGATTTATGACAGATACCAGATTCCGATTATAATCGTAGAAAACGGACTGGGAGCTGTGGATGAAGTGGATGCAGACGGCCATATTCACGATGTATACCGGATTGACTATATGAGGAAGCATGTGGAGCAGATGAAGGAAGCAGTACTGGACGGCGTGGAGCTGATCGGGTATACGTGCTGGGGATGCACGGACCTGGTAAGTGCGTCGACGGGGGAGATGAAAAAGCGGTACGGGCTGATTTATGTGGATAAGCATGATGACGGAACCGGAGATCTGGGCAGGAAGCCGAAGGATTCTTTTTACTGGTATCAGAAAGTGATACGTAGTAACGGGGAGGATTTGCAGTAAACGGTTTATTTTCTGCAGACATTACGGGAGGGGACTGGCCGGGTATTCTGTTATTGCAGATACCTGGCAGCCTCCTCCCGTAACTCTGTCTCTTATTCTGATATGGTATTAATAATTAAATTCAGTAGAATCAATGACTTCCCATGTTTTATCCGAAATCTTAAATACCAGCTCATCCAGCTTTTCTACAGGCACATAGAGAATGCCTGTAATCAGTTCTTCGTAAAATCGGGCAATCAGCGGCATGGCATCCCCGTCTTCGAATTTAAGAAGCGCTTTGCCAAGTGCAGCTATAATAAATGGCGGATACCCGACTGCTTTGCAGATTTCTTTCAGATCTTTTGATTTTGCCGCTTTCGTTACCGTATCATGTGCCACAATTCTTGCCTTTTCCCATCCGCTGCTGAGATTGTCATTCATAGCTTTCATAAAGGTGCTGTGTTTTAATCCTGCTAAATATGCTGAGCGGAAAGTCATATCATTCGGATAACAGATGCATGGGATACGCTTGCAGATTCCGTTTCCCGGCGCTTTGGCAAACTGTTTGCGCCAGTCGTCAAACAGCTTATGTAAATCTGTATACTGCCAGGACTGAATCGGACAGCAGTTATAATCAGGGGCATCATCATACTCTGCCGCTTTCTCCGGCAGCATTGCGACCTGCTTTACTATGAAATTTTGTTTCTGGTAAATGATTTTGCCATATGGTCTCCAGTCGTTTGTTTCAACTCTCATTTGATATTCTCCTTTTTCTGCTAAAGCGGCAGCATTTTTCTGCAGTGATTAATTGGATGTAAGTGTGAACTGCTCTACCAGCTGTTTTAATGCTGCTGCTTCAGCAGACAGCTGCTCGCTGGCCGCAGCACCTTCCTGTGCTGTGGAACTGTTGCTCTGGACAACAGCTGAAATCTGGTTAATGCCTTCGGACACCTGTGATACCGCTTCGGACTGTTCGCTGGAGACAGTAGAAATATTGTCAATCGAATCCGTTACAGAATGGATGCTCTTTACTACTTCTTGCAGCACGTCGGCAGTCTGCTGTGCAATTTCCGTTCCGGTATGGACAGCCTGTGCGGAATGTTCAATCAATGCAGATGTATTCTGGGCTGCTTCGGCAGATTTGCGGGCAAGGGTGCTTACCTCTTCTGCTACAACGGCGAATCCTTTGCCGGCCTCTCCGGCCCGTTCTGCTTCTACAGCTGCGTTTAATGACAGTATATTCGTCTGAAATGCGATATCGTCAATCGTTTTTAGTATTTTTTCAATTTCATTCGAACAGGTCCTGATTTTATCCATTGCCTGCATCAGGTTTTCCATCTGGCTGCTGCAAAGGGAAACGGCTTCTCCTGCATGGTGGGTCTGGCTGCGTACTTCAAGTGCTTCGTCAGCCGTGTCTTTGACATCTTTGGATATGACATTCATCCGGTCTGCCAGCTGCTGTACAGAACAGGCCTGTTCGGCAGTACCTTCGCTTAACGTCTGGGCGCTTATGGACAGCTGGCTGCTGGCCGCCGATACCTGGTTTGCAGAATGGCTGACCTGATGCATAATTGCATTTAACTTTAGCTTCATATTGCGCATGGCGAGTAAAATATTCTGAAAACTGCCTGCATAAATTTCTTCATGTTCTGTATGTATATCCAGGTTCTGATTTGCAAGCTCGGTCAGAAGGTAGCTGATATCGTGAATCACGAGTCCAAGCCCTTCTACCAGCGAAGCGGCAGAGGCTGTAAGCATGCCTGTTTCGTCCTTGTTTTTAATTTCAGGCATAGGAGTTTCCAGGTCTCCTTCTACAAGCAGCTGCATGCGCTTTGCGCAGGCTTTCATAGGATTACCGATATTGTTTGCCAGCAGCAGGGCGGTAATCATGGAAATCAGAAGAGAAACAGCCATTACAGCGATATTAATGGCCATAGCCTTGTATGCGGCAGACAGATAATTGCGCTGCGGTGCTGTGACGGCAATGCTCCAGCCGTTTGTGCCTGGTACAGGAGCGTATGCAATAAACATCTTCTGTTCCATTGTTTTGTCTTCGTTTTGAACGGTTGTTTTATAGCTGCCAAAGCCGTTTTCACCGTTTCGCATTTTCGTATGAATCTCTGCCAGTTCTTTCAAAGAAGGATCATCCTCAGCTTCGGCTTCAATATTTTGTACGGTTACCGTATCCAGTGTGATGTCGGCAATGGTGCTGCCGGATTTGTCAATCATATAGGCGTGGCTGTTTTCTCCAAGGTGGATAGAAGATACGATATCATTTAAAAAAGTTTCTTTTGGAACGAAATATACGGCCCCTGCGATGGAGGACCCGTATATACCTTCAGCATAAATCGGCGCTGATGCCATAATGGACAATTCCCCGGTAATTTTGCTGACCAGAGGTTCTGATACATAAGTATTGCCCTGCAGTGACTGTTTGACGTATTCACGGTCAGAATAGTCTTTTTCATCAAAAATGCTGTGTCCGTTCAGGCCGATAATGTTACCTCTCTGGAACTGATGCATGCTGCAGCGTTCTTCAATTAATGCCTGTTTTTCTTCCAGAGGTACATCCGGGTCTGAGAGCTGGGGAATGCAGCCTGCATCCATAGCTGCGTTTTTGTAGGCGTTCAGTTCCTGCTCCACCCGCTCTGCTGCCAGGACAGCGGTCGAACTCATCATGTGCTCTACGGTAGACAGCGTGCTTTTGTAGCTTGGAATAATACCGGATAGTCCTGCCGCCAGCAGCGACGTTAGAATGGTCAGCATAAGACAAACCGTAATTTTTTTTCGAATGCTTTTCATAATTATCGTCTCCGTCTGAAATATTTTTTGGTAAAATGTTCATACCTAATTAATATTATATGGTGCTGATTTGTTTGTCAACTTCTTTTGTGATGTCATTCCTGCTTTTTCCAGGCGCAGCGTAGTTGTATCCGGAATCATATAATTCGCTTGTGCAAACGCTCTGAATGAAGTATAATCGGTTCATAATATTAAGAAAGTCGGAATCTGAGAGTCGTCCCGGAAATTTCTGAATTATGTATAAAATTTGTAAATCCCGGTTTTCGCACCTGAATATTGTCCGGTTTTTAGAAATATATGGATTCGGGTTTTGAATGCTGCTGGGTTTTCGAGGGAACTCTGTAAACGTAAGGAGGAACATTCATGTACCATTGTCAGATACATTTTCATTTTGCAGGCGTACCGTGCAGTGCATTTGACATTATTAAGGAAATTACCCCGTACCGGAATTATACGCATCAGTATACATGGAGTGAGGGTATGCATCCGGATGAGGCAGCAGCGGATGTGATACTGGCCAATCTGGAAGGAACAGATGCCGGTGAGGCAGTGAAGGCGCTTTTAAGTGCAAAACGTGCGGATACACAGCTGATTGTAATGCTGGAAAAATGCCAGACAGAGTATCTTACAGATCAGTTTCGTGAAATAAAGGATATGTGGATACTGCCGATGACAGAAGCAGAAATCCGGTTTCGCTATGAGCGGTGGCGCCAGGAATACAAAATGAGCAGGGATTACTGGGAGACGCAGCATTTTTTAGAGACAACGATCAATAATGTACCGAATCTGGTCTGGTATAAAGATAAAAATGGTGTTCACGAAAAAGTGAATAACAGTTTCTGCCACACAGTCGGAAAGACAAAACAGCAGGTAGAAGGACAAAGGCATGCTTATATCTGGGATGTGGAGCAGGATGACCCTGCGTGCATTGAATCCGAAGAGGAAGTGATGCGCCACCGCAGGACGTTTGTTTCGGAAGAACTGGTGCAGACCGGGACAGGCACGCGTACGCTTATGACTTACAAATCGCCTCTCTATGACCTGGACGGCAGTGTGATGGGAACAGTCGGCGTTGCCATTGATGTAACGCAGGAACGGATCTATGAACAGGAGATTGTACAAAAAAACCAGACACTGGAGAAAATTTTTACAACCATTGACTGCGGCGTCATCCGCCATACATCAGACGGCAGCCGTGTTCTTAGCATTAACCGGGCTGCGCTTAAGATTCTTGGATATGATTCCCAGCAGGACATGGAAGCAGACGGCTTTCAGACTGTTGCGGGTTCTATTCTGGAAGCGGACAGGAAACGGTTCATAGACTGCATTCAGAGTCTGGAAAAAGAAGGTGATACGGTAAGCACTGAGTACCGTGTCAGACATAAAAACGGCGAAATACTGCATATTATGGGAAATGTGAAGCTGTTAATGGAAAACGGCGAGCTGTTTTACCAGCGGTTCTTACTGGACTGTACCGCCCAGAAGATTCAGGAAAAGAAAAAGGAAAAACGCCAGGCAGAGCTGGCGCAGGCACTGACGGTTGACTATAATATTGTCTGCTTTTTTAATTTAAATACCGGAAAAGGCGTGCCGATACGAAACGACGAGCGTGACGAAGGTGCGTTTGCGGCGGATGATAATGGGAACATTTATTTTCAGCAGAGCATGGAACAGTACATACAGACAGTCGTGCACGAAGAAGACAGGGAGAAGATGCGGCTGTTCTGCAGCGTGGACGATTTACGCCAAAACCTGGCAGACAGCGGCGTACAGCATGCGAATTACCGTGCCGTGATTGGTGGAGAGGTGCTCTACTATCAGCTGAAAGCGGTGCAGACAGGCAGCTGGAACAGGCAGTGCGGTATCGTAATCGGTCTGCGCAGCGTGGACGCCGAAATCCGCAAAGAGCTGGAACAGAAGAATCTGCTGGAAACGGCGCTGATGCAGGCAAACCGGGCCAGCAAGGCCAAAAGTGTCTTTTTGTCAAATATGTCTCACGATATACGTACGCCGATGAATGCGATTGTGGGATTTACAGCGCTTGCGATTGCACATATCGACCAGCATGAACAGGTAGAGGAATATTTGAAAAAGATTATGACCTCAGGCAATCATCTGCTGAGCCTGATTAACGATGTGCTGGATATGAGCCGTATTGAAAGCGGCAGGATGCATCTGGACGAAAAACCGTGCTCGCTGCCGGATATTCTGCACGGGCTGCGCAGTATTTTACAGTCAGATATTCATGCCAAACGGCTGGACCTGTATATGGATGCGGTGGATGTGATGCATGAGGAGATCTGCTGTGACAAACTGCGGCTGAACCAGGTGCTTTTGAATCTTTTGGGCAATTCGGTCAAATATACGGGTGCAGGCGGCATTATCAGCATGCGGATTACAGAAAAACCAGGTTCTGCTGAAGGACGCGCAGATTATGTATTTACTATCCGGGATAACGGATTTGGCATGAGCGAGGAATTCGTGGCACATATTTTCGAACCGTTTGAAAGGGAGAAAAACAGCACAATCAGCGGCATTCAGGGAACCGGGCTCGGGATGGCTATTACGAAAAACATTGTAGATCTGATGAATGGCAGGATTGAGGTAAAAAGCGAGCTTGGAAAAGGCACGGAAGTGACAGTCGGCTTTTCCTTCCGCCTGCATGACGGCGGGAAACAGCCGATGGATATCCCAAAACTGAAAAACTGCCGGGCGCTTGTAGTAGACGATGATTTTAATACATGTGACAGCGTGACCTATATGCTGAGCCAGATCGGAATGCGGGCGGAATGGACGCTTTCAGGCAAAGAAGCGCTGCTTCGTACACATCAGGCGGTAACACGCGGGGATAATTATACGGTTTATGTAATAGACTGGATGCTTCCTGACATGAACGGAATAGAAGTTACCCGCCGCATCCGCAAGGAAATGGGCGATGAGGTGCCGATTATCCTGCTGACTGCTTATGACTGGAAGGATATTGAGGAAGAGGCGAAGGAAGCCGGTATTTCGGCATTCTGCAGCAAGCCGCTGTTTTTATCAGAGCTGCGCAGGTGTCTGCATTCGATTGTAGAGGCGGAAGAAGCGCAGCCGGTGCAAGGAGATCAGGAGCCGGCTTTCCAGCATACCGGGCGTATCCTTCTGGCAGAGGATAATGAGATTAATCAGGAGATTGCAGCAGCAATTCTTGGAGATGCAGGATTTACGACGGAAATAGCCGGAAACGGGCAGATTGCAGTAGATATGCTAAGAAACTCTGCTCCAGGGTATTACAAACTGGTGCTGATGGATGTCCAGATGCCGGTGATGGACGGTTATGAAGCGACAAAAGAAATCAGGAATCTGGAAAATAAAGAACATGCTTCGATTCCGATTCTGGCAATGACGGCGAATGCTTTTGAAGAAGACAGGCAGCAGGCCATGCAGTGCGGAATGAACGGGCATCTGGCCAAACCGATTGACGTGGAAATGCTGTTTAAGACAATGGACAAGGTTTTGTCATAATCTGGAAGGTGTTCAGCCGGCATGTTTCAGGCTGCTGGAAAAGTACGGTATGGAAGGAAAAGGAGAATATTATGAGATATCGTGAATTAGGAAAGACGGGGTTAAAGGTCAGTGAAATCGGTCTTGGCGGAGAATGGCTGGAGCGGCATAACACAGAAGAAGTAAAGGCAGTGACTGACGCTTGTGAAAGCGCAGGAATTAATATTCTGGACTGCTGGATGTCGGAACCGAATGTGCGTTCTAATATCGGACTGGCGATAAAAGGAAAGCGTGAGAGGTGGATAATTCAGGGACATATCGGCTCTATCTGGGAAAACGGGCAGTATGTCAGAACCAGGGATCTTGCGAAAGTAAAACCGGCATTCGAAGACCTGCTGGCCAGGCTGCAGACGGATTATATAGATCTTGGAATGATACATTTTGTTGACACAAAGGAAGAATTTGACCGGGTCATAAACGGAGAGTTTATGGAATATGTGCGGCAGTTAAAAAGAGAAGGGAAAATCCGCCACATCGGTATGAGTACCCATAATCCGGAAACTGCTGAACTGGCAGCCTGCCAGGGTGAGATAGAAATGATTCTGTTCAGCGTCAATCCGGCCTTTGATATGCTGCCGCCGGTAACAGACCTGGAACAGTATTTTGCGGAGCAGTATGATGAAAAACTGGGCGGGATTGCGCGGGAGAGGGAGCGGTTATACCAGCTCTGTGAGCAGAATCAGATTGGAATTACGGTTATGAAAGGATATGCCGGAGGACGCCTGTTCCATGCACAGACTTCACCGTTTGGCGTGGCACTGACACCGGTACAGTGTATTCATTATGCGCTGACACGCCCGGCTGTGGCTTCGATTATGGCTGGTTTTGATAATCCGCAGCATGTATCTGAGGCTGTGGCGTATGAGACTGCTTCAGATGCGCAAAAGGATTATGCAAGTGTGCTGGCTGCAGCGCCAAAGCATGCATTTGCATTAGGACAGTGTACCTATTGCGGGCACTGCGCGCCATGTCCTTCAGGAATCGACATAGCTATGGTAAATAAACTGTATGACCTGGCGTGCATGCACAAAGAGGTTCCGGGTACAGTCCGTGCGCATTACGCGCAGCTGTCTGCAAATGCGGACGACTGTATAGAATGCGGCGGATGTGAAAGCAGATGCCCGTTCCAGGTGTCTGTGACTGACAGAATGAGAAAAATGAAAGAATTATTTTAGATTCATTCCATATTTCAAGGGCAGTACAGCAGAATGGACAGGAGTCATCAATGAATTTAGAAGAGCTTGTAAATGACAGGTATGATATTCTTACCGCAAATGACCGGGAAATGCTGGCGTCGGTTTTCCGCAGCAAACAGGCTGTCAGAGAAATGAACAGCACGCAGCTGGCCTCATTTCTGCATGTGTCCAGAACCACGCTGGTACGGCTGATGAAAAAATTAGAAATAGAGTCCTATTCGGAATTTAAGCTGCTTTTGAACCGGAAGGAAGTCCGGCATGAGGCCTGTCTGTATAATATGGAAGATATTGTAAAAGAGTATCATGTTATGGTTGATGAACTGAAAAAGCATGATTATGAAAACATATGTGAAATTATTGATCAGGCAGATACAGTTTATCTGTACGGCACAGGGAATGAACAGAAAACGATTGCAGAAGAATTTAAAAGAATCTTTCTGACACTTGGGAAATACTGTGTGGATTTATTTGACCTGGGAGAAGTACGTCTTGCGAGAGAGCGGTTTGCAGAACGGGATTTATTTCTGGCTGTTTCCCTCTCTGGTGAGAATCAGGATGCTATAGAAATTATCAGGGCTGTGCAGGAGACAGGCATCCGGACAATGGCTCTTACACGGTGGGTCAATAATACACTGGCCGGAATGGTTCAGGAAAATCTGTATGTAGGAACCAGAACAGTCAGCCATGTGTCTTCGCAGCCGTATGAAATGGCAGCCGCATTTGACAGGCACAGCTGTCTGACGGTTGCGGAGGCACCGGGAGTTCCGTATGAAGAACTGGGAGAATTTATAGGAGAGCATGATTATTTTTCCATGATTTTCTATTTCCGGTATGCCGACCTGGACATTGCATCCGGCAGTCGCCGGTACTTTTTGGTATCCAGATCCGCTATAACCTCCGGCTGCTGGTAATCATGCTCTGTTCTTCCGGACTGGGTGCAGCAATGCTGTCTGTTTTAAACATTCAGTCAAACTCATACGGGCTGGCAGTACTTCCGCCATATCTGATGTATATTTATGAGGGAAGGCAGCTGATCTGGTATTTTATAGTATCTCTTCTTACGGTAGTGTTCTGTTTTGTGCTTACATATATGTACGGTATTCCCAAAGAAGTACTGGAAGCAGATGATGCGGACAGCCAGGGAGGCAGTGGCGATACTCCGGCTAAGACACAGACAGATGCAGCGCAGATAGCAGGAAATGGAAAAATGTCTGTAATGATTCACAGTCCGCTTACAGGAAAAGTAATCCCTATGAATGAAGTGCCGGATATCATGTAACGACTCCTGTGATTGTGACTAATTCAGATGACTACAAAACTGTGGAAGGGGCAGCAGCGGGAACGGTCCGGGTTATGGAACCTTTTATAAGAATAGTATCCTGCAATTAAAATTTGCATATGCTATAATGCCAATAGGCAAAGAACGAATCCCACCCCGGCTGTAATGGCGTACAGTCGGGGGATTCTTCTTTCTTTTTATAGTGACAAAGCATCCGCCAGGCTATTTGCTGCCTTTGTCATGCCTGTCTAGCCATTTGCTGATGAGGTGGCAGATCACACCTGCCGCGACAGTCACAAGAAATGTGAAGAATAACTCCATGCAAACATTCCGCTCTGCAATATTTAGATTTTCTGTATTCCAAGCGTTCAGTTAATTTATAATCTTTTCAATTCTGCCCTCATCTTTCCAATCGTCTGCACCGCCTTTTCTGAATCAGTAAACATACTTTGAAATAATCTGTCCAGATTTTCTTCAAAATCAGCAGGAAGAATTTCCGCCTGCTCTTTGGCATACTGCACCATCCGTTTTTCTCCGGGATGTATCAGCCTGTTCATTGCAAAAATAATATCAAAATATGTTTCCTTAAAAACTGTCGCAAAACTATTGACAAAATAGTTCCTGAAGAAATTATAAAGAAACTTCTTGCTTCCAGCCTCCAAATGTGCTATATTGAACATAAGATAGGGAAAGCCATAGAAGCGGCTCTACCCCAGCTGCGTTTTTATCTGCCCTGCAATTTACGTTGTAAAGGCAAGCCGTCACTATTGGTGGTAGTGGCGGCTATTTTTTTCCCTTGAAGATTGTATAGCATAATCCCACAAGAGCAACAATGAATATTCCTGTCTGAATCAGATCGGAGTATGTAACCATTGAATCACCCTCCTTTCTTTCGTCTGGAGGGCTCTTTTGAACCCTCCGAATGAAAAAAGGGTTAAAGCCGCCTGGCTCTATGGTTTTCCCATATTGACAATATATCACAGTTTCTCTTTCCGGACAATATAAAATGGCGTCATTAGTCACTTTATTCACAGTTTTATCAATGGTTCAATACCACTCTTGCGCAATACTCATAGCAGTATTTTTTCCTCTATAGTTTATGTCATACTTTAAAGCAGAGCCGGTAAACGAGTGTGTTATTACTGTTTACTGGCTTTTTAGTGCGGGCAGCAGCCAGAGTCAAAGATGTCACCCTGAATGTCTGCGATATCATCTACAGATATTTCACGTCCGTTCTGCATAATAATCATTCGTCTGCAAGGGTCTGCTTTTTTTATGCATCCGGTAAATTTTTCGTATGATCCGCCGCCTTTTTTCAAATCCTGCTGAAAACAGGTAATCTGAACGACAGGATACTCATCTGCTGTTTCCAGCAGAAACTGCAGTTTTCCATTTAGAATGCTTTTGGCATTTTCATCAAGTTCTTTTTTTTCGGATGTGATGCGTCCTGCTTCCCGAATAGCTTCTCTATATCCGGCCAGGGCAGCAAAAGGTGAGAACTGTGCTGCACGTTCAGACAGCGGCATATGCGGGCGGGATGCAGAAACATGGTGTGGAAGGTTTATGATATCCTGGTAAGAGGTTTTGCTGTCTGCTCTGGTATACATCAGGGTAACTTCCTTTCTGTTATTTATGCTTTGTGGCCGCCGATCTGTCTGTTGCGAATGGCAGATGTGGCTCCGGCTTCCAGGTTCATTCCTTTTAGAACTGCATTTTTTCCAAACTTCTTTTTTATGTCCAGAACGGCTTTCTGGATTTTCTTTTCGCGCTCCAGGGCAGATTTTTCTGCCTGTTCCTGTTCTTCCAGATCTGTATAGCTGGTAAACAGATTCATCTGCTGATAGTCTGTGAAGGTGTCTGCTGCATCAGTTTCACTGACGGCATGTCCGGCAGTCAGCGATACCCTGCGAATCAGAAGATTTTTGTCCGTAATGCGCTCATAAAGTGCAGCGGCAGCGTCCATAAGATGCCTTGAAGATGATACGGCATGCCGGAGATTCTGGGAGCCGTGGGCGTGTTTTGGCACTTTTCTGCCATAATGGTCTGTTGTCACGGGACCATGATACAGTTTCCTTATTTCCGGGCGGGACAGGTTTTCTGTATCATATCCGATATAGAGAGTAAGCTGGCCAGCCGCCAGTTTTTTGTCAAAAAGATCCAGGGCGAGAAGATCTGCCATTTCCAGTACAATCAGCCGTCCTTCTTCAAAGCTGTACGGACGGGGCAGAACCTGTCCGGAAGACAGGCTGTTTGTCTGGGGCTGGTATGCTTTGACATCAGCAATTGTGCATGGCTCCCATCCCCAGGCATGGTCGATGAGCAGTTCTGCATTGATGCCGAACAGTTTGTATAGCAGGTCTTCGTTGTAAAAATCGCAAGATGACCCAATGGAGCATCTTGCGATATCTCCCATTGTGTATATGCCGATATCTTCCAGTTTTTTGGCATAACCTCTGCCGACACGCCAGAAATCCGTAAGCGGACGGTGATTCCACAGAAGTTTCCGGTAAGACATTTCATCCAGACAGGCAGTCCGTACGCCGTTTTCATCAGGTGCTGCATGTTTGGCCCCGATATCCATTGCGATTTTAGAAAGATACAGGTTTGTACCGATGCCTGCTGTGGCAGTGATGCCGGTATTTTGCAGGACTTCCAGTACCAGCTTTTTTGCAAGGTCATGTGCGGAGAGCTGGTAAGTATTTAAATAATGGGAAGCATCTATGAAAACTTCATCAATAGAATAAACGTGGATGTCTTCCGGTGCGATGTATTTCAGGTAAATATTGTAAATCCGGGTGCTGTAATCCATGTAATAAGCCATGCGCGGCGGTGCCGTGATATAAGAAACGGCAAGCGAAGGCGAATGTTTTAGTTCTGTGTCAATAAAAGAATCACCTGTAAAAGTGTGTCCAGGGGCATGGCTGAGGCGCTCAGCATTTACTTCCTGAATTTTTTTTGCTACTTCAAACAGCCTGGGCCGCCCAGGGATACCGTAGGATTTTAAAGAAGGCGATACAGCCAGGCATATGGTTTTTAATGTACGGCTGTCATCAGCCACAACAAGATTAGCAGTCAGCGGGTTCAGCCCGCGCTCTATGCATTCGACAGAGGCATAGAATGACTTTAAGTCTATTGCAATATAAGCATTCGTCGGCTTCATGTCTGTATTCTCCAGGTCACGGTTATAGCTTTTATCGTTGTCTGCAGTATAACAGAATATACGTTCGAAATCAAGCCTGAAAAAAATTATTGTGAGGGCATCCAGGAGGTGCAGAGGAATCCGTTTAAGAGCTTTTTCGGCATAATTGTATCGTGATTGCTTTTGGTTCTCAGTTAATGGCATTAAAGCACCGCCTTTCTTTATTATAATGGGTGGACATAGTAATATCTTTTTCACCTTACTATTGAAAGTATAGTATATTATCAATAACATGTACATGTATAAATTTTCACAAAATACATGTACATGTTCTAATATACTGAAAGGAGAGCTTCACATGAGAGATATTAATACAGTTCGTAAAGCAGTTGCAACTATGGCAAACCAGTTATATAAACTTGGATATTCCTTATCCCAGGCATTTAAGACAGCATGGAAACGTGTCAAGAATTCTATGAAATGCAGAGATTCCCATGGATGAAGTAACCGTTTTAGGGCTGTAACCATTCCTGCTATCATCAGTTTCTTTGTTTTGGTAATCATACCTGGAATAGCCGGGATGCTCATCCATTTCAGCTTCCAGCATGCCCTGCAGAGTATCCCCTGATAAATCTTTGAGCATATCCTGGATGTCCTGTGCATCTTTCGGCTGATAGTGTTCCGGTAAGCTGCTGATGAACGCTTTACGTTCTGGCTCCATTTTTCTTCTTCGTGCCATAAAAAAATCCTCCTGAATTGATATTCATTTTAACATCAATTCAAGAGGATATATAGCTCATTTAGAGTTTACACAGAATTATTACAGTCTTGCAGATGCTTTTGGCGTTTACTTTAACGCTTCATAATCTGCATCTGTATAGCCCTTTTTTGCATCCCAGTTTGGAAATTCGAGCTCGTCATAATCCATGTTTACAGCTTCGCATGCCCGTTTCCATTCTGCAGTGGATTCTTCTGCCAGAGTTTTTAATTCTGCATGATAGTCGGTAATGCTTTTGGAAATAATACCCTGTACAATGGCTCCGAGGCTGGGCTGTACATCTTTGATTTCCGCATAGAGATCATTTGCCTTTACATCTCTTTTTACAATGGTCGGAACGGTTTTTGATGTATTTTCTGCAATGGTGTAGGAGTCCTTCATAATTTCATTTGTCATATATTTATCATTGATCGAAGGGATGACGGATACAAATGTGCCGTCTGATACGCAGTCTGACTGGCAGCCGTATTCCTCACTGTACAGAGCCATAAGATATTCAGCCGCTTCCTTAGGATGCCTGGACTGTTTATAGATGCCAATCCACGGGGACAGTTCTCCTGCCTGGACATAGGTATCAGATATGCCGTCAGGTACCGGAACAGCCATAACGCCATAGTTCATATCCGGGAAATCGGTATCCCACTGTGAAATACACCACATTCCCTGGCAGAGGAAAGCAGCTTCTCCGTGAGCAGACAGCTCTCTTGCTTCAGGCGCACTGATATTAATCGTATCCGGGTGAATGCTGCCGTCGTCAGTCAGTCCTTCGACCAGATCCATTGCCTGTTTCATTTCTTCTGTATCATACGGAGCTGTGCCGCCGTCAGTCAGCACTTTTGTGGTTGCGGCGATTTTACCGCCTGCGGCTGCAGCGAGTGAGCGGGCCAGTACGTCCATGCGGTTGGTCTGTTTGCCGCCGTCTATCAGGCCATAGGTATCTCCTTTGCCGTATTCAGTTACTTTTTTGCAGGCTTCCCTGAATTCTGAATAGGTGGAAGGGATATCTGAAACGCCTGCAGAGTCTAAGACATCTTTGTTGTAAAAGAACAGGCACTGGATCGTCGGCATGACTTCTGTAATGGTATACCAGTCTTCTCCGATATGCGTCACGCCTTCTTCAAAAAAAGCGGGTCAAACTGGCTGGCGAAGTCTTCTGTGAAATAATCGTTCATTGGCTGAAACCAGCCTTCTGCAACGGCCGTATTCAGCGTCAGGCCGACAGGAATCGGAAACAGGTCCGGGCCTTCTCCGGATTTAATCATAGTTACGATTGTATTTTTGAACTGGTCAACCGTCAGCATCGTATATTCGATGTTAATATCCGGGTGTTCATCCATAAATTTTTTATGAAATGATTCTCTCTGGTTTGCAGAGCCGTCGCTCCAGTCAACGACACGCAGCGTAATTTTCCCGTCTTTGTTCTCGGACGCTGATTCTTCTTTGCCGCCCTTGTCTTTGTTATCTTCCTGGCTGTCCTTTCCTGTTGTGGACGGCATTGCCCCGCAGCCTGCGAGTGTGAAAGCAGTCAGTATAGATGTGAGTAGAAATGCAGCGGTGATTCTTTTTTTCATAAGTTTTCCTCCAATGATTTTAGCTGGGTTATATTAGTTTCAGTGCCGGCAGGAATGCAGATTCATGCTGTCAGCTTTTAACAGCCCCGGCAATACCTTCTACAAAATGCCTCTGCATAAAGATAAACAGGATAATGACCGGAATCACGGCGATTGTACCGCCAGCGGCAATGCCTGTCCAGTCCACCGTATTTTCGCCTTTGAATGCATAAAGTCCCACAGCCAGTGTTCTGGAAGACGGGGAATTCAGTGTTTATACAAGCGGAAGCATAAATGCATTCCAGGCCCAGATTGTTTCCATAATGACGACGGTTGTAGCGACTGGTTTGCATAACGGCATCATAATATAGAAAAATGTCTGAAAGAAATTGCAGCCGTCCATTTTTGCCGCTTCTTCCAGTTCCTTTGGCACAGACTCAAAAAAACTGGTAAACAACAGCAGGAAGATGACATGTGCGCCGCCGGCCTGGGATAAAATAAGTCCTAGTTTTGTCCCGGCTAAGTGCATGCTCTTTACAACCTCATAAGTAGGAATAATCGTACTTACAAGAGGAATGGCAATGTTTCGCATCTCCCAGAAAATTCACCGGTTCCTTCAGAATATGCGCAGCAGTGAGCAGATGATTGACCGGACCCTGAACGCCTGATATAAAGATCATAATAATACCGACGACTGATGCAGTAGTAATAACCGGGATAAAATACATCGTCCGGTATACCGCACGTCCTTTGAGCTTTTCATTATTCAGCATATAGGCCAGAAACAGGGAAACGGCCAGCTCTAACGGTACAATCATGAGCATATATTTAAAACTGTTAAAAAATGCATTCCAGAATAAGCTGTCCTGCATCAGCTCTTTATACATAGTCCAGCTGTCTTGGCTCATAGCCGTCGTCTTCTTTCTGTCTGGTGAATCCTTCGTTATTCCAGCCCGGGGTAAATCCCTTGTTCCAGGGCCGGTAAGACCACTGGTAGCCGCGGAACGGATCTCTGGTTTCATTTATGTGCCGGATCAAAAGTTCGTGGTATTTTTTTATGAGATCCAGACAGGATTCGTCTTCAATCCGGTTATGGAGCTCATCCGGATCGGATCTCAGGTAATAAAATTCATCTTTGTCCAGCAGATGCAGGGCGAGCTTGTGGTGTTCGGAAATGACAGCCCGCATAAGCTGCAGTCCGCCGAAACCGTCGTGGTCTGTTTCATATCTGGTAAATTCGGTAAATACGGCGTCGTTAATTGTTTTCTTAGTATCATAAATCTGCGGCAGCATACTCTTTCCTTCCAGCAGCTTTGGAACCGGCAGCCCGAAATAATCTCCGCCGTCAAGATGCCATTTGCCAATGTACCCGCAGTGAATGCCGCAGTCTGTCAGTCTCTGGCCGATTGTTTTTACATTGCTGCCAAGCGCCAGTCCGTTTGCTGTCATGCCGTTTGAATGCGGAAACAGCCCTGTAAAAATAGCGCTGCGTGCAGGCCCGCATACCGGCTGGCAGGTATATGCATTTTCGTAACGGATGCCTTCTGCCGCAAGCGCATCCAGGTTTGGCGTGCGCATGTTTTTATTTCCGTAGCATCCGAGCATTTCTTTGCAGGTAGTATCTGTCATAATAAAAATAACCTGTTTGTTCAATTTCATTCTCCTTTCGTTATAATTGTAAGCGCAACAGAATTTTTTTCGGCCGGTATTCCTTCTTTCTTTTATTTTTGCCGGCTAATGAGCCGGCGGTCATTGATCTGGCTGGTGAATTACAATATACAAGGTTCTGTAAACAGATTCAGCACTCATTCAAAAAACAGACGAATGGGAACATGAAGGAAACTGCTATCATACAGTGCAGTTAAATTCTGACTGTTTATCCGGAATGTGTAGTGTTCTTTTCGTTCCTTACAGTTATATGTTATAAAAATAATCAGTCTGACGCTCGTGTGATATATGTTTTTTTATATGGACTTTTCTGCTTTTTTATGTTATTCTGTAAAAAATTATAAAGGTAACAGCTGCTATTATTTGAGCTTTATAACGGCAGCCGGACAGGGGGCTTTCGGGCAGAAAGGGGAAGGAAAATGATCAATATCAGCGGGCATCTGCGTGAAAGAAGAAACGTCTTCGGATTTTGTGATGAAAGCGTGGAGCTGATGGTAAACTGCTGTGGAAAACAGCTATTTGTGAAACAGGATTATTCTTTAAACCGTGAAAAAGGGCGTCTGGATTATCAGATTATTTATATTTATAAAGGAGCCGGGCATTTTTTCCTGAATCAGAACTGGACAGTACTTCCTGCAGGCAGCGTAGTTTTATACCGCCCGATGGAGCCCCAGCAGTATTCTTATTATGCGAAGGATAAGCCGGAAATTTACTGGATTCATTTTACAGGAAGCCAGTGCGAGACTGTGTTAAACAGCTATTCTATAGATAACTGCTATATCGGGGAGAGCCGGTCTGTCAGGCTGCTGTTTCAGTATATTATTACAGAACTCCAGCTGAAGAAACTGCATTATGAAACGATTGTCCTGTCCGATTTTTCGATACTTCTCAGCACAATCCACCGCGCTTTAGAGCAGACCATGCGGCCGTATGAAAATGATTTTACGATTGACCGGCTGATTTGTGAGCTGAATTCCAAATATATGCAGAACTGGTCAGTATCTTCCATGGCCGATTTCTGCAAGTTAAGCAGCAGTTATTTTTCCCATACATTTAAAGAACGTACAGGCGTATCTCCCATGCGTTTTTTGAACAGTCTGCGCATAGAAAAGGCAAAAGATTTTCTGATGACAAATGCAATGCCGGTAGCGACTGCGGCACAGCTTGCGGGATTTGACGACCCGTTATATTTCAGCCGTGTTTTTAAAAAACTGACTGGCGTAGCGCCGAATGAATTTTACCATAGTGCTTCAGATACCAATACTCCGTCCTGGTTTCAGGAAAATGAGGACTAGGGAGTGTCTGATTCTGTCACAGGCAGCTGGAGGGAACATCAGACGGTTTCTATCAGGTGTCCGGTTAATCTTCGATTTTTCAAGTATGTGCTAGATATACCGGTAAATATTGTATATGCTGATCAGGATCATCAGTTCCATCAGTCCGGTAAATAATTTATCGACGGTTTTATGACTAGTCTTTTTATGAACTGCCGTGCCTGCCAGTCCGCCCAGAATGCCGCATCCGCTCATAAGAACCAGCAGTCTGGCTGAAAACGGGGGAATATTTCCTGCAGATATGCTGAAAATAAGGCTCGCAGTCTGGGAAAACAGGATTATGTATATGGAATACAAAGCAGCTTCCATGGTCTTCATGGAAAATAAATAGAACAGTACAATCAGATTGACCGGGCCGCCGCCGATTCCAAGAAACGCAGATAAGATACCTAATGTGCACCCGGTAAATAAGATGGCGGATTTGTTTGTTATGTTTTTGGTGGTAATCTTTTCTTTATTCAGTTCATAAGCCAGTGTTCCAGCCGTAATCAGAAGCAGAATGGCTGCCTGTATGGCTCCGGCTTTGTGCCGAAGCTGCGGCAGGCGCAGTATATACTGAAAAGCTGATTTGCCAAGTACGCCGCCTGCGATGCTGCCAAGAGCCAGGATAGAGGCAGTCGTTTTATCAAAATCACCGCTGTTTGTGTGCTTCAGGTTTTTGTAAAGCGACACGGCGGACATAGAGAGTACGGTGCAGCCGGAAAGGAAAGATACGGATGCTGGTTCCATGATAGCGGCTGCATCCAGCACCGGTTTGATAATAACGCCGCCTCCGATTCCGCAAATGGAACCTGCTGCAGACGATAAGAAACACACAATTAAAATAACGAATAGTTTCATAATATAAAATCTCCTCTCTGTGTACCAGTTCTGTTACCAGTATAAAAAAAGGAGATTTCAATTCTATTTCATATTATGTTTTTTACATGGATTTTATTGCTTTTATGGAAAACGCTATTCGTTCCATTTCCGGCAGGCAGGCATCGAAGAACATCTGATAAGATTTACAGAAATAATTCCGGCCGTATGCAGTTCCAGGCTGAGTCTGCAGCGGGTCAAGACATGCTATATACTGCTGCCACATAAAACCCTGGTGCCGGTAAGATTCATATATGCGGCGGATCCGGGCAGCTGTTTTTTTCGTGACAACCGTAAGTACATTAAAATCTGCCCCTGCACGGCGCAGTTTTTCAGCAGCTCTTAAAACTTTCAGATAGGTGCCTGATCCCTGTGAATCTTTGCGAAAGGCATCATGGGTCGCTTTGATTCCATCTACGGACAGTCCTATGAGAAAATGGTTATCTGCAAAAAAACGGCACCATGTTTCATCTATCAGATATCCGTTTGTCTGCAGGGCATGCGTTATCTGGACATGGTTTATATTATATTTTTTTTCGGCATCTATCCATTTTTTGTAAAAGGCCAGTCCGGCCAGGGAAGGCTCTCCGCCCTGAAACAGAAATGTGCATGTTCCGGATGCCTGTGCAAGCGCTTTTTTGATAACCTGCTCCATCACATCATCTGACGACCAGACGAATAGACGTAGAGGAAAACGCCGAGAAAAACAGGG